>JBOFHT010000109.1:0-5387 GCA_051649785.1 Methanobacteriaceae archaeon | reverse complement strand
TTTCGAGTTACTTTTGTATTTATTTTAAAATTATCTCTTTTTTTTAACTTTTTATTTTATTTAAAATTGTTTTTTATTTTATTTCGAGTTACTTTTGTATTTATTTTAAAATTATCTCTTTTTTTATTACTTTATTTATATAATATCTTGTCCAAATGAATGATATTATATCTCCAAAAATATTACCTACAATTACAGCCCACCATACACCATATTCTCCCCAACCAAGTGTAATAGCTAAAATATATGCAAATATTAGTACGAATACCACTTCTCTTATTATATTAAGTACTAAAGACATTAATCCTTTTCCTAATCCTTGTAATACTGAAAGTGATATTAATCCTATTGGAACTATAATATAGAACAAAGATATAATTCTTAAAAACTCTGTTAGCATTGGTTTTAAGCTAGCTGTAGCTGATGAGTATGTAAATAATCCAGCTATTTCTCCTGCAAATATTATTGATAGTGCTGTTGTTACTGTAGCTATTACTAACGATATTTTTATTCCATAGTTTTGTATTGTTTTTAGTCTATCTAATTTCCCAGCTCCAAGTGTTGCTCCTGTTACAGCTACTGTTGATATTCCAATAGCTATTGTTGGTATAAATGCAACCATTATTACTCTCCAACCAGTTGAATAAATAGCTACTGCATCTACTCCACTTACAATTACTAGTATAATATTTAATGAAGCAGTAAGTAATGATATTATCAAGAATTCTGAACCTGCTGGTAATCCCACAGATAATATTCTTTTAATGAGTGTTGGATTATATTTAAAGTTAGATCTTCTTATTTTAAGATATGTATTTTTTTTAAACCAATATACTAATAATATTGAAACTAGTGACATAGAAATAAGTGTTGCCCATGCAGCTCCAGCTATTCCTAAATTCAAGGTATATATAAATATTGGATCTAATATTATATTTAAAACAGCTGCAAATGCCATTGCATAAGTAACTTTAACTACATTTCCTTCTGCCCTTAGTATTCCATAAGCTACTGATGTAAATACAATAAATATTGTTCCAGAAAAGAGTATATTTGAGTAGCTAAGTGCTAAATCAACAGTATCTCCAGCACCTAGTATCATAAGTATTGGCTTTGAAAATATTAAGAATACGGCTGTAAATATTACTGTTAATATTATTCCAATTAGTAATGAGTGAATAGCTCCATTATCTGCTTCACTTTTTTTATTTGCTCCAATTGCACGTGATATTGCTGATGTAGCACCTGCTCCAATCCCATTTGCAAATCCCATAACTATCATAAATAATGGTGTTACAAATCCAATAGCTGCTAATGCATCCCCACCTAATCCAGCTACCCATATTCCGTCAATTAATGTATATAATGAGCTTAAAAGCATAGATATTATTGTTGGTCCTGATAATTTCAGGATAGCTTTTTTAGGGTCTCCTGTTAAGGTTTTCACTCCAGATGTTTTTTCTTGTGGCATTTTTATCGATTTTTTTAGTTATAAGAGTCTTGACCAAAAAGATTGTTCATATAGAAAAATTTTCTTCATTTATTTCTTCATTTACAAATTCAAGAATTTTAATTAAGTTTTGATTTAGAAATTTGACTTTTGATCACGACTCTATAATTGTTAATATTTATTTAAATTTTAATATTTTTAGGTCATAATAAGTTATTTCTTATGCTATTTATAGTTTTTTGAATAATTAAATTAAATTAATTATTAATACAAGTTTTCAGTATTTAATAATGTTAACTTAAGGATTTTGTTGAATAAGTTTTATATAAAAATTTAAAAAATTATTCAGAATTTTTATAAATTATTTATTAAATTTAATTAATATTTAGTATTTCTTTGATTAAGTGAATAGAGTTTGATTAGTATAAGTTTAATGTGATATTAATATAATTTTTTATTATTCGAATTATTTATATATCTTGTTAATCAATTAACTTATAATGTTCACTTATTAAAAATATTTATATGGTTGATTTTATGACAGCTCCAAAAGAAATTATTGAATTAGTAAATAAATTTGAAAGAAATATTGAAGCTTATAAAAATAGTAGCTACAATGAGGAGCAAGTTAAACAAGAATTTATTAATCCTTTTTTTGAGGCATTAGGATGGGATGTTAATAATAAATCAGGTGCTGCTCCACAATATAAAGATGTTATTTTTGAAGATTCTATTAAAGTTGGTAGTGGTACTAAAGCTCCTGATTATTGTTTTACATTAGCTGGTAGGAGGATTTTTTTTGTTGAAGCTAAAAAACCATTTATTAATATTGAAAGTGATATTAAACCCTCTTATCAACTTCGTCGTTATGCTTGGAGTGCTAAATTAGATTTATCTATTTTAACTGACTTTGAAGAATTAGCTGTTTATGAATCTAAAACTCGGCCATTAGTTAAAGATAGAGCAAGTGTTGGGAGAATTTTATTTTATAGTTTTAAAGATTATATTGAAAAATGGGATGAGATATACTCCATTTTCTCTAAAGACGCTGTTTTAAAAGGTAGCTTTGATAAATTTGCTAAAAAAGATAAAGGAAAGAAGGGAACTAGTGAAGTTGATGCTGAATTCTTAAAGGAAATTGATAGCTGGAGACTAGTTTTGGCTCGTAATATTGCACTTAGAAATCCAGATATTACAGTTAAAGAATTAAATTATACAGTTCAACAAACTATTGATAGAATAATATTTTTAAGAATGGCTGAAGATAGAGGAATAGAACGATATGGAAGATTAAAAGAATTAACTACTAAGGATAATATTTATAAAGAATTTGGGAAATTATGTATTAAAGCTGATGCTAAATATAATTCGGGATTATTCCACTTTAAAGAGGAAAAAGAAATTAGTTTACCTGCTGATAAATTAACTCTTGGCTTAAATATTGATGATGGTGTCTTTAAAACTATTTTTAAAAACCTTTATTATCCTAATTCTCCTTATGAATTTTCAGTATTATCTCCTGAAATTTTAGGTAATGTTTATGAACAGTTTTTAGGGAAAGTTATTAGGTTGACTAAAGGTCACCAAGCTAAAGTTGAGGAGAAAGCAGAAGTTAAAAAAGCTGGTGGGGTCTTTTATACTCCTCAGTATATTGTAGATTATATTGTTGAGAATACTGTTGGTAAGTTATGTGAAACACCTAAACAAGTTTCTAAATTGCGTATTGTTGATCCAGCTTGTGGTTCAGGTTCATTTTTATTAGGAGCTTATAAGTATTTACTTAATTGGCATAGGGATTATTATTCTAATGAGGTTAAGGTAGATAATTCTAAGATTTATCAAGGTAAGAATGGGAACTGGTATTTAACTATTAAAGAGAAAAAGAGGATTCTTCTTAATAATATTTATGGTGTGGATATTGATTCACAAGCAGTTGAAGTTACTAAGCTGAGTTTATTGTTAAAGGTTTTAGAGGATGAAAATAAGGATGCTTTAGAATCTCAACAGAAGTTGTTTCAAGAAAGAGTTTTACCTTTTTTAGGGGATAATATTCGTTGTGGGAATAGTTTAATTGGTAGTGATATCTTTGATGAAGATTTAAGTAGTGAGGAGATAGTTGATATTAATCCATTTGATTGGGCTGATGAATTTAAGGAAGTATTTGATAATGGGGGCTTTGATGCGGTTATTGGGAATCCTCCTTATGTTAATATTATTAATATTGATAAAAAAGTTAGACCTTACTTTAAAGAAAAATATGAATCTGCTAAATATGGTCGTATAGATTTATATTTATTGTTTATGGATAAATCTATTAATTTGCTTAAAGAAGGTGGATTTAATAGTTTTATTATCCCTGATAAATTTTGTATTCATAAATATGGAACTATTTTGAGAAAAATTATTTTAGACAAATGTACAATTAATGAAATTCTTGATTTAAGAAATATTAAAGTTTTTAAAAAAGCTACTGTGGATAATATAGTTTATATTATAAAAAATCAAATTTCTTCTAAAAATAAAGTTTTGATTAAAAAAGTTGATAAAGGGGGACAATGTTTAGGAGATTTTAATTATGAAAAAAATTATCTTCAGCAAGACTTGTTCTTAGAAATTCCAGAGCATATGTTTAGATTAGATTTAACTTATGAAAAATGGAAGATAATTAAGAAAATTGATGAAAAATCTATTAAAATGAGTGATATTTGTTATATAAGTTTTGGATTACAGCCAGGTAAACTGAGTAAATTTGTTTTTAATAAAGATAAAAATCCTGAACGTATGTCTGAAAATGTAGATTCAATTAAAAAGTTTATAAGAGGTAGAAATATAAAAAGGTATAAAATAAACTATTCAAACGATTTAGTATTTTATTTACCTGATAAATTACATAGGCCTGCATTTCCAGAACTTTTTGAGAACCCTAAAATTTGTATTTCTGAAATATCTTCTGATATAAAAGGTTGCTTTGATGATGAAAAATTTTATGGTAATGAAAAGACAGTACAAATGATTATGTTGCATCTGTTTGAGAATATTGGTGATTCAGTGATAAAACGCAGATCTATTAATATCAATGATGAGATAATAACTTATTCTAAAAAATTTGATTTGAAGTATGTATTAGCAATTCTAAATTCTACATTGCTTAACTTTTATTTTAAAACAATGTTATCTGATGGACTAAATGCTTTTCCAGATAATATTCGAAGTTTACCAATAATCTTTACAAATGTTAGAATTCAAAATTTATTTGTTACTTTAGTTGAAAAAATGATTCAACTAAATAAAGATTTAGCTAATGTTAAAACTCCTCATGAGAAGAAATTATTAGAAAAACAGATTTTAGCTATTGATAAAAAGATTGATAAAATGGTTTATGAGTTGTATGGGTTAAATAAAGATGAAATAAATTTAATAAAAAATAACTAATAATTTTTTGGCATATAATTGTTTTTCGGTGGTTTTATTAAAAGAGATGATTTTATTGAACAGTGGGTAATGGTTGAAGAAGAAATTGATGTTGATTTCAAATCAATTAGATTAAAAGAAAAAGATCAGTCTAGAGAATCTGCTATAAACCCTCTTAAAGAAACTATTATTGATCATTATGCTAAGTCTAAAAAGAGAGATAAATACTTAAATGACAGAAAATTTGATAAACTTGAAAAATATATTTCTAAAAGAATTCCTTTTTCAGATAGGACTAGAAAAGGGGATTTTGGAGAGATTTTAGGTTGTGAATGTATGATTCAGACTTATGGATTTGAGTTTCCAGTTCCTCGATTGAGATATAATCCTAATCTTGAAACATCAATGATTGGGGAAGATATTTTAGGGTTTAAAATTATAAATAATAAAATTGTAGAAATATGTGTGGGCGAGTCTAAATTAAGTGAAAAATTTAATAATAGAACAATCAATGATGCTCATTGTC
>JBOFHT010000108.1:0-17006 GCA_051649785.1 Methanobacteriaceae archaeon | reverse complement strand
AATATTATTAACATTAATTTAGTATTTTTCTATTTTGGAGTTGATATTATGATTGATACTCATATACACGCGGATTCACGTTCTTATGAAGACTTTAAAAATATGTATATTGCTGGAATTGATGAGGCTATTACCTGTGCATTTTATCCTTATAAAATATCAAATGAATCTGTTTTATTAAATCATTTTAATAGAATTTTAAATTATGAAACAAAAAGAGCTTCTGAAAATGGTTTAAAACTTAATGTAGCATTAGGAGTACACCCTACTAATATAAGTAAAAACTATGATGTTGTTTTAGGAAAATTAGAAGAATTAATTAGTAAAAATCAAATTGTAGCTATTGGTGAAATTGGGCTAGAACAATTAACTGACTTAGAAATAGAAGTTTTTAGAAAACAGCTAGAAATTGCAGATATGACAAAAACTAAAGTTATTATTCATACTCCTAGGAAAAATAAACTGGAAGTTCTTAAATCTATTAAAGAAATTGTTTTAAATGAAATAAATCCTTCTTTAGTTTTAATAGACCATATTAATCCTGAAACTATTGGGGAAGTAATTAATGAAGATTTTACAATTGGTTTAACAGTCCAACCAAAGAAAATGGAAATAGAATCTGCAGTTTATATACTTGAAAATTATGGATTTGATAAATTCACACTAAATAGTGATGTTAGCTACTTACCTTCGGATATTCTTTCAGTTCCTAAAACAGTAAGAGAATTAAAGCTATTAGGGTTTAACAATAAAGAAATTAATAAAGTAGCTGAATTAAATGCAAAAGTATTTTTTAATTTATAATATAGTGTGAAACAATTATATGTTTAACAATTTTTAAATAATTTATCTAATACTTTATTTATCTAATCTTTTCTTATTAATTTTACTTTATCTGGAGTAATTATTATTAAATTTTTATTATCATCTTTGTGAAGTAATATTGCTTCTGATTTGTATTCCTCACGTAATATTTTTAATTTTTCTCCAGCTAATTTAAGACTATCGGTTCCTTCTTGTTCTAGATAGCTAAGATCAATAATAACAGGGTTTTTTTCCTCAACTATTTGGTCAAAAACATATTGCATATCATCCATAGTTTTTACTTTCATTAATATTACTTCATAAAATGGTTGTTCTGGAGTGATTACAAAGTCAGGTTCATTTGCAAACAACTCTTCTGTAAAATCACTGTGTATTTCCTGATCTGTTCTTTCTTCTTCTAATCCTAGACTTCTTTTTAAACCATCAACAAATCCCATTCTTAATCTCCATTGTAACTGTTGTTATTATAAATATCTTTAGTATCTGTATTAAATTATACTATTCCTATAATATTCTTATAATATTAGTATATAATTATTAATTTATTATACTATTTTTAATATTCTTATAAATATCTTTAGTATCTGTATTAAATTATACTATTCCTATAATATTCTTATAATATTAGTATATAATTATTAATTTATTATACTATTTTTATAATATTCTTATAAATATCTTTATAGATTATTATATTTATTATCATATTACTAAATAATTATTCTATTTTTTTATCTAAATATTCTAGAATAACATCTAATAATTTTGAAGCACTTTCATAGTAAACATCACTTGCAGGTAATCCATATTTATTCTCATAGTCTGATGATTTAACATTTTCATCAGCATTTTTAAGATTTAATGATAAACCAACAACTTTTGTAGGTTCTAATGATTCTATTGCTTTAATTTCATAATTAATTCCTTTTGGTTCTCTATAAGGATGATTAGGCCTATGGCAAACAATGGAAACATCAGGAGCTGCTCCAATAAGTATTGATGCAGATAAACCTCTTGGATGTGGATTTCCAAGTTCAGTTAAACTTGATTGACTTTCAATAAATATTATATCTGGGCTTTTTTCCTCTTCTATTCGTTTAATTATTCCTTTTATAGCTGCTGGAACATCCATTACAGATAAACTTCCTGCTCTAAAATTAATATCTGAAGGTTCTTCAATTCCCATTTCATCTGTTGAAATAACTGCAAAATTAATTCCTTTTGCCTCTGCAGCTTTTCCAAGTAGCCTTGTTGTAGTTCTTTTACCACATTCTTGTGAAGTTCCACCAATAAAAACAACAGGTGCTTTTGCTTTATATGATATTTTAGGAAGTATTTCACAGCAAGATTCAGGTGCTACTCCAAAAGTATCTTTAATAACATCTAATCTAGGACTTATTTCTTTAAGAACAACTGATTTTTGCTTTGCAAAGTATAATAATGATTTATTTTCCCTTAATGGAAGTGATCTAAATGAACAAACTACATTTTTACCATTAT
This sequence comes from Methanobacteriaceae archaeon, assembly GCA_051649785.1. GTDB lineage: Archaea > Methanobacteriota > Methanobacteria > Methanobacteriales > Methanobacteriaceae > JBOFHT01. The sequence continues at coordinate 14,681 of JBOFHT010000108.1, read as the reverse complement.
CGATAGCTTGGACTGCATATTTGATAGCAGCACCTTCAGCACCAATAGGTAACATAATAGCTATACTTTTTGCATTTGTTTCTTTAATTACTTCTTCTAAACTTTTCCCTACATTATAGCTGCAGAATTTTTTGCCTTGTTTTTCAGGGTCATCATCAATAAAAGCTACAGTTTCTATTCCTTCCAAGTTAGAGAATTTTTCTCCTCCTCCCCCACAACCAATTATGATATATGGGTTAAGTTCTTGGAGCTCTTTAACAGAAGATACATCAAACAAAAAAACCACTCCTTCTGTATATAATAGTAATTAACAGTTAATTTAGTTATTATTTTATATTTATATATTAATTTTGTATAATAGTTAATTAGAATTATTAATTATAGTTAATCAATTAAAGTTAATCAAATATCTTTAACTTAATTATAATTATATAAATTAATTTAATTATTTTATTAATATCTATTAATTTAAATTATTATTATATATATTATTTTTTTTACTATAAATACTTAAATATTTTAGGGGCTTTGGAAATGTAAATTTATTAGTTTTTACAAATTTTAAACTTGACTTTTTAAAATTAAATTGATTTTAATTATATTTTAGCAATTAATTTTTCCCAGTAATTGACATTTTAATAGTTTTCTTTTTTGTAAAAGAATTAAATATTAATTAATTATCAATAAACATTTATCTAATGAACCATATAATTTATAATTAATAGCAATATTTAATTTATTATCTAATTTATTATTTAAATTTTGTAATTTATTATTTAATTGATAATTATTTTATAATTATTTGGATATTAATTTTAATTTAACTCATGTTAAAGGAGATGTTTTTTTGAGAAAACCTTACGTTATTTTAATAGGTAGTGCTTCAGGGATTGGAAAATCAACAGTATCTCTAGAACTAGCGAAAAACTTAGGAATAAAGCATATTATTGAAACAGACTTTATTCGGGAGATTGTTAGAGGGATTATTGGTCCAGAATATGCTCCAGCTCTTCATAAATCATCATTTAATGCATACACAACCATAAAATCTCAAAAAAATTTCTCTTCAATGGATGATCTAATTATTGAGGGCTTTAATGAACATTCTTCTTTTGTTATTCCTGCTGTAGAAAAGGTAATTCAACGGGCAGTTGCAGACCATGACGATATTCTAATAGAAGGAGTTCATTTAGTCCCAGGGCTTCTTAACTTAGATAAATTCAAAGATGATGCAGATGTTTATTTTTTTATCCTCATGGCTGATGAAGAAGCTCACAAGGAGCGTTTTGTAAAAAGAGCTATGCAAATAAGAAGAGGGGGTAAACAATTAGATTACTTTAGGGAAAACCGTGTTATTCATGATTATCTTGTTAATGAAGGGGAAATAAATAATTTGCCAATTATAAATAATCCTAATGTTGAAAAAACTGTTGAAAAAATGCTTTCTATAATTAATGAGGTTTGTAGGACAATACTTCTCCAAAATTCAGTTGAAGATTTAGGGGATGTAATTGATATTGTAATATCTAAAAATGGTGGGCGAATTGATGATGTTAAATATCCAGTTCCAGGATTTTCAGAACCATTAACTAGGAAAGTGAATATTTCAGATTCTACTCAAGCAAAAAAGTTTATTAAAGGATTAAAAGAAAATCCTGATAAACAAGAAGGTTTTAAGCGCCTTTATGATTTATCAAACAACATTCGCCTTAATAAGATTTGTGCACCTAATGAATACTCTTTAGATAAAATAATTAAGGAGCTTGGTGAAAAAGGATATCTTTACAAAGAACAGCCTAAATTCAGTGAATTTGAAAATTAGTATTAGAATTGTTTATATTATTATTATTTTACTAAATTAGCATTTTAATATTTTATTATTTAAATATTCTATTATTCTATTATTCCATTATTTTATTATTCTAGTATTATATTATTTTCCATATCTATTATTTGTCCTTCTATTATCATTATATCTTTTATACCATCATTATATTATTTATTATATCTATTATTATATTTATTATTAAAATTACTATTACTTGGTGTGTTTATGTCAATATTGAAAGTGGATTGTCCTGTTTGTGGGGCGAAAGAGTCTGCAGAATCAAAAACAAAAGTTGATGAAATTCCTTATTTTGGAAAAGTAATGGAATCTGCAATTATATGTGATTCTTGTGGATACAAATCTGTAGATGTTATTTGTTTAGAACAAGGAGAACCAGTTAGGTTTGAAATAGATATTACTAAAGAATTATTAAATGCTAGAGTTGTTAAGTCCCAATCTGCAACAGTTTCAATTCCCAAATTAGGTTTAAAAGTTGAACCAGGGCCTAAATCTGAAGGATATGTTTCAAATGTTGAAAGTGTATTGGAAAACTTTAAATCAGCAACTAAACGAGCTTTAGCTTTATTTTGTGATGAAGAATCTCAAAAAAATGGAAAATTAATTATTGAGGCTATTAATAAATTATTAGTTGGGGAATCTCAAGCTAAACTAGTAATTGAAGATCCTTTTGGAAATAGTAAAATTTTGCACCAAGATGCAAAATCTAGAAAATTAACTGAAGACGAATTAAATGGTCTTAAAACAGGTTTTACAACTTTTGAAGCCTCAGATTTTAAAGAATAATTAATTTTTTTAACTTCTATTTGTTATGGGGTTTATATTAATCTAGTGATTGGTAAATAATGTATTGTATAAAAGTTTTAAAAAAAAACCTCAATGAGATGAGGAATTTATTAATTGAAAGGAGTATCCTTAGTAATGACTATAAAATAAAAACTGAAGGTGAATTTGGATTTATCCCATTATCTTCAGATATTAATAATATTAATAATATTTCTGACATTTTTGATATTTCAAATACTCTAGATATTCCCTATATCGCATCCAATAATTCTGCTTTCAATGTTTTTGAAGTAATTGAAATTACTAATCCAATTATAGATGGATTTAAAGAAATTAAAAAATCCCCTAAAAGTATAAAAGAACAACTTGGAGATAAAATTAATCAAGAACAATTAGAAAACCTTAAAACATCTTTTGATATTATTGGGGATACTGTAATTCTTGAAATCCCTGAAGACCTAATTTCTATTAAAGAATTAATTGGAGAAGCTACCCTAAAGTTTACAGGTAGAAAATCAGTTTATATGAAAACTAGTGCTATTGAGGGCATCACAAGAACTAGGCAAGTTGAAAATATTGCAGGAGAGGATAACCCTATAACGATTCATAAAGAACATGGAATTAGGTTAAAACTTAATATTAAAGAAGTTTACTTTTCACCCCGTTTAGCAAGTGAAAGAAAGAGAGTAGCTAGTCAAGTAACAGATGGTGAAAATATTTTAGATATGTTTGCAGGTATAGGTCCTTTTCCAGTTATAATAGCTAAAAATAATAATGTGGATGTTTATGCAGTTGATATAAATGAAACTGCAGTTGAATATATGAAAATAAATTCCAGTATAAATAAATTAAAGGGTAAAATAAACCCATTATGGGGAAATATTAATGAAATAGCTAATACTATATTTTTACCTAAAAATGTAAAGTTTGATAGAATAATAATGAATCTTCCAGGATCAGCATTTGAATTTTTACCATTGGCAATGGATTTAATAAGTAACAATGGAATTATCCATTATTATCAGTTTGCAAATACTGCAGATGATCCAATATCTAAAATAAATAAAATAGCTAAAGAAAAAGGAAAAGTATCTAATATAATAGCTAGTAGAAAAGTTAAATCAACAAAACCAAAAGAATGGCATTTTGTTGTAGATGCTCAAATAACTGAAAATTAACTAATTATATTTTCAATGGTTTAAATAGGGTCAATTATTCCATCTTCAGTTATAATTCCTGTAATTAAATCTTTAGGAACAATATCAAAAGCAGGATTAACTACTTCTGTTCCTTTAGGACATATCCTACATCCTCCATAATATGTAACTTCTTCACTACCACGTTCTTCGATTTCTGTATCATTAATATTAATTTCCCAATCAAATGTACTTTTTGGAGCAGCTACATAGAAAGGAATATTATATCTTTTAGCTGCAAGAGCAACAAGAAGTGAGCCAATTTTATTAACAATTCCTCCTTTAGCTACTCTGTCTGCACCAATAACAATTTTATCTATTTTTCCCTGTTGCATTAAGTAACCACTAGCTACATCTGGAATTAATTTTACTGGAATATTTTCCCTTTGCATTTCCCAAACACTTAAACGTGCTCCTTGTCCTAATGGTCGTGTTTCATCACATATGACATTTATATCCTTTCCAGCATCACGAGCACCACGAATAACTCCAAGTGCAGTTCCATAATCTACACAAGCAAGTGCTCCTGCATTACAATGAGTTAAAATAGTATCTCCATCTTCTATAATTTCATTACCATATTTTCCAATAGATTTGTTAGTAGTTATATCTTCATTGTACATTATCATAGCTTCTTCAAGTGGGGAATTTGTGGAGTTAATTATTCTATCAACTGCCCAAAATAAATTTACAGCAGTTGGACGAGCAGCTTTAATTTCTGATGCTACCTTTTTTAAGTCATTTCCTGCTAAATCTCCGAGAACCATTCCAAAAGCAGCAGCAACTCCAATAGCTGGGGCTCCTCTAACTACCATTGTTTTAATAGCTATTATGACATCTTCATAGGTGCTACATGTAATATGAGTTAATTCATCAGGTAATTTAGTTTGATCTATAAGAATAAGCTTATTATTTTCCCAGGTCATTGTTTTCATAATATCATCAATGGCTCATTTTATTATATTTTAATAATGACTTTTTGGAGTCATATCTAAGTGCTTATCTTCACCTTTTTTACCCGGAATTCCATAAGCATCAGCACGGCACTGTGTACAAGCTCTAAATACTGGAATAATTTCTTCCACTTCATCACGGACTTTTTCAATTAATTCGCAACTTGGCCTTTCATAATCCTTCATTTTATTCATAGGGATAAGTGGAAGGATATTCATCAATGAAGCACCACGTTTTTTAACTTCTTTAGCTATTTCTACAATGTGTTCATCATTTAAACCTGGGATTAAAACACTATTAACTTTAACAACAACTTCATGTTGGGATAATTTTTCAATACCTTCTAGTTGATTGTTAATAAGTATTTTAGCGGCTTCTACACCTTCATATTTTTTCCCTTCATATATGATAAATGAGTAAATGTCTTTTGCTATTTCAGGGTCAATTGCATTTACAGTAACTGTAACTGAATTAACACCAATTTCAGCTATTTCATCAGCTTTTTCTGGAAGTAAAAGTCCATTGGTACTCATACATTTAATAAGGTCAGGGTTTTCTTTATCAAGCTTTTTAAAAAAATCAAATGTGTTTTCATTAGCTAGAGCATCTCCCGGACCTGCTACTCCAACAACCGAAATAGGACCTTCAGCAGTAACTTCTTTTACATGGTCAATAGCATCATCAGCATTCATTATTTTAGATGCTACTCCTGGACGATTTTCACACTTGTTAATATCACGGGTACAAAAATTACAATGAATATTACATTTAGGTGCTATTGGTACATGAGCTCTACCTACTTTATCATGCATTTTTTCATTAAAACATGGGTGAGCACGAGTTAAATGAGCAAATTTACTTCCTTTTCCTTTTTCCATAATCAATGACTCCAGTAATTTTGATTAATTTATTTTTATTTTATTCTATTTTCATTTATTTTTTTATAAATGTTTTAGTTAATGATATAAAGTATATTATTTAATATATTTACATAGGATTATTTGATATAATCTATTTAGTATAATCCATAGGAGATATGCATAATATATATTATGTTTAATGTTATTGTTATACTTTTCGCTATTAATAAAACAAACTTCATTATTTTTTATTAACTAATTTTCTTCAAGCTCTTTAATAAATGATTCTGCTTTTTCAACCCATTCATCTTTAATTAGTTCATCTGTACACACTAAAGCTACTAAATTACCTTTTGAAAGATCTTTTATTATTCTAAATCCTTCAGGAATTATTCTAAAAGCAGCATCGTAGAGACGTCTTTTTAAGTTCTCAGAGTAATCATCTACGGCTATTTCAGATAGATTATCTCCTTCTCCATCAATTACAATTTGGGAACGATTAGGTTGGTGTACATTTTCCCTACCTTTCATAACCCATAACTTTTTAAGTAAAGTAGGTAAATATTTCTCTTCTTTTAAGCTTATAGTTGTTTCATCAGTATTTTTATCATATTTGTATGTTGCTACTTCAGAAAACATTACATTTGGTGCAGTTCGGTCCATTTGCATAACTATGATAAAAACAACCTCTGCAGGATCAACAAAAACACGCATATCTTTAACAGAAGGAGATAATTGTAAATCTTGGAATATTTGGCGAATAATCATTTCATAGACTTCGCCACCAGTTTTATCATTACATTCTACTAACATTTTATCACAGGAATTATTAATTAAACTTAATCTAAATGAATTCTATTTTTTCTCTTGCCTATTTCCCATTCCTGAAACTAAAAGTGCAGCACCAACTGCACCGATATATTGGGAATATTCAGGAACTATAACATCAATTCCGCCTAATGTCTCACTAACTGCTTTTACAAGACCATTAATAAGAGATGTACCTCCTACTTGGATTAAAGGTTCTCTTATATCAATTTCTTGTAATTGTTGTTCATAAACTTGTTCGGCTACTGAATGACATGCAGCTGCAGCCACATCTTCTTTAGTTCCTCCTGCAGCCAATGTTGTAACTAAATCTTGAATACCAAATACAATACAGTAACTATTAAGTGTAGCTTTAGCCCAATCTCCTTTCATAGCTAAAGGACCTAATTCCTTAATATCTACATCTAAACGACGTGAAGTCATATCTAAAAATCTTCCAGAAGCTCCTGCACAAATTCCACCCATGGTGAAGTTGTCAGGAATACCATTATTTACAGTAATAACCTTATTATCCATTCCTCCAATATCTAAAACAGTAGCTTCACCTTTTTGGTGTCCTGCAAGATATACAGCACCTTTTGCATTAACAGAAAGTTCTTCTTGGATAAGTTCGGCTTTTAGCTCACGACCAATAGTTAAACGCCCATAACCAGTTGTTCCTATTCCTTCAATGTCATCCATACTGTATCCAGTACCTTCAAATGCTTCATCTGCTCCTTTTGTAACAGATTTTATAATATCTTTTGTAGGATTCCAACCAGTTCCAATAATTTGATTATTTTCCATTAAAACAACTTTAGTTGTAGTTGAACCAGAATCAATTCCTAATGTAAGACCTTCTTGCTTTTCACGAGCAAGTATACTTTTTCTTGAAACAGTAGTTGCTAAAGCCTCCATACGGATAAAAAGCTCATCTGCCTTTGTTCTTTCGGTAAACGAATATGTAACTACTGGAATTCTAGTATTTTCCTGAATAAATCTACGGACTTCATTTCTAACTAATGCTCCTTCAGCACATCTAAAACAAGTAGCTATAAAAACTGCATCGGCATGGCTTTTACCTTCAACAATAGACATAGCTCTTGCAATCATAAGTTTTAAACTTGAACTTTGAGCTGAAAATCCGAATTTCTCACAAGCTTCATCAATGTATTCTAAATCAATTTCTGGCATTATAATTTCAGCACCAAATGTATTGGCGGCTTTTTCAATTTCTTTTTGTATACCACTATATTCGGTACCGCATGATATTAAAGCTATTTTAACCATTATTATCCCTTCTAATAATTTATTATTGATTTTTGTTATTGTAATTTATTGTAAGTTATTATAGTTTATTGTAAGTTATTAATATTTTATTTCCTCAATAATATTAAGAGTAATATTAATAATATTACTATTAAATGGATTCAAATAAAATTACAATCCATCTAAAAATGTATTAATTTTATTAACCATATCAGTTGTTTCTTCTTGAGTTTTTGGATAGTTTAATTCAATAGTAGGAATTCCTCTTTTTCTAAGATTAAATGTAGCTAATTCATTGGTTCTAGCACAACCAATACAACCAAAACCAAAAGGTGCACCTTCTACAATAATAGCTGCTTCGGCTTCTTCAATTATAGGTCCTAAAATAGACATTCTCCCACGGACTCCAGATGGAACTTCAATAGCAGCATATTTTAAACCTTTAATAGGATCTTCTTCCGTAATATTCATTGGAGGTGAATCAATTTCAGGATCCTTAACTCTCTTTCTAATTTCTTTTTGCATGACTAGTGGTTCATGACCTTTTCTTTCAATTAAATCAGCCAATATCAAAGAATTTGGTGGAAATATAGCTACTTTCATTTATAAACACTACCTTTAATAAATTTAAACAATTTTTCAAGACAATTTAATAAATTAATTAATAAATAATAATAAATAAATATATTTTAGTTTAGTTATTGGATTAATAGTATTATTAATACATAAATTATTGATTAATGCTATTGTTATCAATACTATTTACTATTAATACATATTACTTAAATGAATTTTATTTATTCATTTAAACATTGATCAATGGTTTCTTTAAAAACATCAAGAGGAACACACTTTTTTTCTTTAAGAGAAACCTTTTTTGGGTTTTTTAATGCATCTGATACAAATCCTAAAAGTTTAAACTCTTTTTCAAGTTGATGGAAACCTTCTCTTGGGCCTTTTCTATGGCCTCTACAACGTCTTGGGTCTCCTGGTGCAAAACCTCTATCTTTAGTAAATATATTATATGGATCGAGCTTTCTAATTGCTTCAATAGCTTTAATAACATCATCTTTTTTGCCTTGGACCATTGCACCGTAACAGGTTTGTTTTATAGTTAAAGGAAATTCTAAAAGATGTAAGCTGTTTACTATTTCACTTTCACTAACTTCAGCTTTAGGACCTAAAATAATCATTCTAGTTACATTATCGGGGTCTTTATCATCACTACTTAGTTCTGGATTCAGGCATACGTTCGCAGACATATAAAACATCTTCTCCTTTAAGACTATCTAAATTTTCAATTCCTTCTGTTATTTTCCCTACAATATTGGTTCCATCAAATGGTTCACCTGTAGGTCCGAATTCGCTACTATCTTCAGATCTAACTCCTAAAAGACCAGTATTTTTTCTAGACATATTTGTAAGTCCAATTGATCCTGATTCTACCATACCTTCAGGAGTATTTTCGGGGATAAGTCCTTTAGCTTCTTTACCATTACCTTCAAACATTATAATGTTCATTCCTGGATAAGCAAAGTGGACTTTTAAAGCACCAACAGGATTTTCTAAAAGCCCAGTAATCTTTCTAAAGTACCATGCAGAACGAGGTGCATTTTCAGATATATCAATTAATACTAAGTTATCTTCACTAACTCCAGTTGTGACTACTTCTTTATTTTCTATAATATCTAAAGTATATTTCGGAGCTTGTGCAACAACAAATGCATCATCATCTACTAATCCTTCTTTTATTTGTTTTATTCCTCTTTCCGATAAAAATTCTCCAGCTGCTTTTTGAGTCATAGCTAAAGTCATTATTCTTTCAGGATTAGCTTTTAAAGTTACATAATCTCCATTTTTAGCCATATCAATTAATTCCATTCCTTTTTTAACAGAACCAATCATATTATGGGATGGTGAAGCTACTCTATCTTCTCGATAGATATAAACATTTCCAACTCCTTTCCCATTATTTCTAAGGGTAACAGTTCCTCTTTTTCTAGAGGATATATATTCGGACTCCTTATTTATGCCCTTCAACCTGTAAAAACCTAAAAAAGAGTTAGATTCATAATCTATCATAATTTTTTCAGTATCAATTAATGAGAAAAGATGTTCACTAGATTTAGGTGCATTTTTTGAAGGTTCTAGGAGAACATAAGTAAATACCTGATTTCCTTCTTCTAATTGTGTATTTAAGTCAGATATTGAAGTAGAATGGGTAATAGTATCTCTTTCAACAATTCCGTTTACAGATAATACTTTGTCATCTTCAGTTAATTTGTCTAAGGTTTTTTTACCACCAATTATTTTAGCAAAAACACCTCTACTACAATCTGGTACTCCATAAATAGATTTATGGTCTTCTTTTGCAAATATTATATGTGTTGAGTCATTTGAAAAACCAGAAAGACTAAGTATAACCTCTCCATCATAATATTTAAACTCTTTAGAAACAGGTTCTAATTCAGTTTTAACTGGACCAATAGCTACTTCATTAGGAGAAGTCCAGTGGATACTTAAACCTTCAAAATCTTTGTGAACGGCTTTGAAAACATCAATTAATATTTTTTTATCTATAATATTGGCACAGCTATTATCTACATCTTTTTTGACATTTTCATCTTCAATGATTTCAATAATTATGCTACCTTTACTAGTTTTAAATTTGTATTTATTGATACTTTTAGCAACATCTTCTTTTCCTTTAATTAGACAGATTATACTTCCATCTTCGTAAGGTGCATTGGCTATTTCAATTGATTCTTTAATAGTTGCCCCATCAGGAACTTCAATCTTATTTCCATTAATTTCAATTAGCATTTAATCCCTCATTTCAGGTATGTCTGCAATGGTAGTATTAAATATAATAATAAATTAGAATAATATTTAATTAGTAATAATTTAGGATATTTTAATATATTTTCTTTATATTAGTTATATTAAGTAACGTTAATATAAATTTCTATTTAATTTTTAAATGTACTAATATTGTAGGTACTAATATTGTAGGTACTAATATTTTTGGTATTTATATTTTTATTGTATTATATTTTTTAATAATTACTTTTAACTATTTTAAATTATTTAAAGTCCAACAATAGGTTTTTCACTATTATCGAATAGAACTTCTTTTTGGTTACCATTTATTAAATACAATTTTTTCCCTTCAATAATTTTTCCAACAACATTTGTATTTAAGCTAAATTCTTCAAGAATATTTATGCATTCTTCAACACATTCGTTCTTTGCAGTTAAAACAAAACCTGAACCTGGATAAAGCTTTAACCAAGTATCTAGTGGGACATTATCTGCTTTAGGTATTTTATCTAAATCTACTTCTGCTCCACATTCTGAAGCTTCAATTAACATTCCTAAGGTTCCTAAAATCCCAGGATTACTTATATCTTTGCCTGCTGTAACTAATTTATTTTTTCCAAGAGTTTCCATTGTAATTATTTGCTTTTGAACTAGTTCAGAACTTTTATGAGTAGTAGTATCCCAATTAAGGTCAAATTTTGGATGTTGTCTTCCATCTAAGTCAATAGCTACTAATATACTATCTCCAACATTTGCATCTGAGCTTGTTATAATTGAATCTTTATTAGCTACTCCTATTATAGAAACATCAAGTGAATTATAAGGTGAATCTGGATGTAGATGGCCTCCTACCATTGGAACATTAAATTTATGACATCCATCATTTATTCCCCTTAAAACATCGTCAAAGATTGATTTATCACTTATGGAAAGCACATTTACCATAGCTATTGGTTTAGCACCCATAGCTGCAATATCATTTACATTAACTAGAACTGAACAGTATCCTGCCCAATATGGATCAGCGTCCATTAATTTTCCCCATATTCCATCTGCAGCCATTAATACTACTTTATCATCACCAATATCAATAGCCGATGCATCATCACCAAATGCAAGAAGTGTTTTTCCAGCAACATTATAAGAATCCTTTAAGGCATTAGTAACATGTCCGATTTCACTTTTTCTAGAAATACCTTCAAATTCATTAAGGGATTTAACAAGTTTTTTTAAATCAATTTCCATTTTAAAACCTCATAACTTTAAGTAGTCTAAGAGTTATTTTGAATTAGTAATATTATAATTGTTGTTATTTCAGCTATGATTTCTACTATGGTTTCAAATATTTGGGATAATTTTATAATAGCTGTATTTTGTATTAATATTATGTTGTTTATAATATAATATTTTAATCCAAGAGCATTCTAAAAGTAATATTTTGTCTTATCTAATGATAATTTATTTGCCAATATTAGTTATATTACTTTGTTTGTAGCTATTTTTTAGTTAATCACTTATTTAATTACCTATTTTATTACTTATTTTATAGTTTAAATTATTATTTTCAATTATATCTACAATTAAACTAGTTAAATCAATAATGGAATCATTATTGCTAATAGTTTTGTTATCATTAAGAATATTATTTTCAATTTCTTTTGAAACTTTAACAATTTTGGAATTTAAATTGGGTGTTTTTGTTTTATTATTACTATTAACTTTAATAATAACAGAATCTTTGTGGATATGGGGTTTTTGAACAAGTTTTTCAACAATTCCTGTGATAACTCCAATAATTGGAATGTCAAATCTATAAAGAATATCTGAGGCTAAAATAGCTGTTTCATCACCAATAGCTATTACAACATCCTTATTTTTAAAATCATAAATATTAGCTAATGGATTATCAATAAATCCAATTTTAAAAGAGTTTTCACTACTATTTTTCATGTTATTTATATGATTATTTGTATTAATTCTATTATTTTCACTATATTTAACTTTTCCATTAATATTTGACTTTCTAAGAAGCCCAGTTTTAACAATAACTTTATTTAAATTAATTTTACCTAATTTATCTCCAAATTCTGATTTAAAATCAGCACCAATAATATTTGTTAGGATATTATTATTAGCTACTAAAGCTATTTTTGTGTCTTTTGAAGTGCCTACAACGATTCCATTAATTAGAATATTCTCATTAGGACTTACTCCATGTATTTTTCGCCTAATTTCATTTTTATTTGAGCTATTATTATTATTATTATTATTTGTATTATTATTTTCACTATATTTATTTATGATTTCATTAGGATTTACTATGCTTAAATTTAAATTATTAGCTATATTATTAGCTAAATCATTAAATTTAGAGTTCCAAGAAATAACTGAACCATCAATTTCTCCAGGGCGTTCAATTTCAATAAGTGGGGGATTATTTGAGTTTTGAAATACTTTAAGTCCAAATACATGTCCTGTTGTAGCTGATTTGCCATAATGGATTAAGAATATTAATTCACAATCAATTGACTTAAGATATTTAACTGATTCACTAGGTAGCCGTTTTTTGGATATATCTATTAAATTTTCAAGTCCTGCATCAATAACTGCAGTACGTCCAGTTGTTCCCCCAAGAATACAGTTTAAATCTTCTTTTTTAACTCCAACTAATTCAGATATTTGATTTATAATCTTAATACAATATCCAGAATCAATTATATATGGACCATGGACAACAATACCTACTTTCATTGATAAAACACCATTTTAACTATTTATTCATCGATTATAGTTGTTTGAGTTTTTATTTTTGATTCTACGTTTGAAAATCTTAGAACCACAAATATCACAGTCATCTCTGTTATAATCTGAGGGATATTCAGTTTTACAACCTTCACAAGTCTTTTTCCAAGAATAAATTTCAGTTACACCACTCGTTAAAACACTTTTGAATTTTATATTTAAAATCTTAGCTACATTTTGAATAGAATAATCGTCAGTAACAATTTCAACTGTATTTTCACTTCTAGAGTTATTAGTACTAATTTTATCATTAACTAATTCTAAAGCAAGTGCAAGTAGCTTGGAATCAGGTCCTGAAAGTCTAAGATCATCTCCAGATTTTTCAATAATTTTTTCCAGTTCTAAAATAGATTCTTTTTTTGGTTCTGTAATAGTAAGTTTTTTATTGGCTATGAATTCATCTAGAAGCATTTTTGACTTAATGTCCTTGACTTCACTAGTAATTTCCCCAACTGTAAAATTAATTGAATCCTTACTTTCAAAACCACCAATAAATGCTGATGCATCTAATACTCGATATTTAGTCATGATATTGCCTAATTGCTTGTTACAAAGACTTTTGTTGATATTAATATTTTGATTATTCCTGCTATTAATTATTCTTGATTAATATTAATTAATTTCTCTTAATTGTATTATAGTTTTAATTATATATTAAAATTTATTGACAATACAATCTTTTTTTAATTTATTTTTTGTAGTTTTTGAGGAGATTTTATAGATACTTTGAATAATATAGTTAATAATTTCAATTTTTAGAATGAATATTTGATAATTTATTATTTTTTTCTCAAAAAGTGAATGTTTTATTTACTAAAGTGGGGTTTGTGTTTTTTTGAAGAGATAACTTAAGTCTTTTTATTTAACTAATTTTTACTAAAAATAAATATATACAAATTAGTCAAGGAAGTGATTTTACAATGTTTAATGATGATGGGAGTAATGGTAATAACAATGCTCCTGTGAATGTAGCGGAAGAATATGATGTTAAAATAGAATATAGGGGAATATCAAGTGTAGAAGGATTTATTATATTGTCTCTAATTCTAAAGAAGGTCAAGAAATTAAAATAAAAATCAATGAAACTAAAAGAAATGTAGTATTCGTAGAATTAGCCAATTAGTGGTTTTTCTATAATATTTAATGTTATTATTTTATTTATTTATATTTTCTACTTTTTTTTGTATTTATTTTATAAAAATTTTTCACATTCTTGGATAAATAATTTTGTGTTATTTATAATTTCTTCTATTTCGTTATTAGTGAATTCAGAGAACATATCATAGTCTGCTGCTTCTCTATCATTTAATAGTTCCGTGTAGAAGTCAAATAAATTCTTAT
>JBOFHT010000107.1:0-10545 GCA_051649785.1 Methanobacteriaceae archaeon | reverse complement strand
GATGTTTAAAAGCATTTTTTCACCCTTTTCTTTTCTAACTATTTAAACCCCCTTTTTAATTAAATTTTTAAAAACTTTTAAAAACTTTTCAATAATGTATTTTTTACTTAGAATTTTTTAGCTATTAATTTTCTCTCATTATATTGTATTTAGCTAAAATTAAATTAATAATATCTCTTTAAAACCTACAAATGCTTCATCTCTTTTCCAACCTAAAGCTACATTAGGGATATATCTTACTTTATCATTTATCACATATCCCTCAATACAAGAATTTAATCCAATTAATATTAAAACGTCTTGTGCTCTTGAAAATGCAACAAAGTATAATCTAGTTAAATCATCAAAAACTCTATCAACACCCTCTCTATTCCCTTTTCCAATTGGGCTAAAAGGTCTTATTTTATCTTCTAAAACTGAAGATTTATCTCCTTTTTTTGGAAACCTTAAAAATGAGTTTTTAGAATGATTTTTCTTAAATCTTGAACCTACATCTACAACTACAAGTGGAAATTCAAGTCCTTTGGACTGATGTATAGACATTATATTAATTTTATCATCAGGTAAATCCCCTAATAAATTTTCATCAATAGAAACTGCCCCTGTAGCTATGGGTATGAAAATATTCCAAATAGCTTCTTGTATTGATAATTTCTCACTTTTAACATCATTTTTATCATATATTATATTTCCAGAATATTTATTGAAAAATGCAACTTGGTTAATTGTTTGAGCAATTACAGTTAGGTAAACTAATCCTTCAGCATCATTTTGGAATTCTGGAATCCATGTACTTAATTTATAAGCTAATTTCATTAAGCTAGACTCACGTGGCCATTCACTGTGTCCTATAGGATCACGTTTACTCCAACTTTCTACAAATTCTTCAAGTTTAATACTAATATTTACTTTAGATTCATAATCTCCAGCTCCTTTTCCCATTTCTACTCTTTCAGAACCATCCTTATTATTATTATTATTTTCATTACCCTTATTATTATCATTATACTGACTATTATCATAATTTTCAATATAATCTTTAGCTATTCTCCTCCATTTTTTAAGGTTAATTTCAGCTAATTTTGGTATATTGTCCATTTGTTTTTGATAAAAGCTATTTGGATCAATACATTCTAAAATTAAGCCACAAAATATTTTTACTTGTTCAACTGAAGGTAAATCTTTCCCTCTAGGATTAAAAACTTCTATTGGATTTTTAGAACTAGCTAATGATTTTCTTATATAATGTGGGAGTAATTTATCTCCTTTATTGGATTCTTTAGGAGAATAAGTTAGAATAGCTACATCTGAAGCTTTTCCTTTATTACTTAGCTCTATTTTAAAAGTATTATTAAATTTATTATTAAGATTAGTATTGTTGTTGTTATTATTATTATTGTTCGAAATGTCACTAATATCTGTATTTTCATCAATATATTCATCTTCATATTTTTTAAGATTATTAGCAGTTGTATAGTTAATTTTAGCTACAATATCTTTGCAATCATGCTTTTCATAGTTATTTGTTTTGCTATTTATTTTAAGAACAGCTTTAACACCAACATCAACTTCTTTATTATTAACAAGTTTAGATAAAAGTCGTGAAAGGTCATTAGCTAAAGTTTGAGTATTATTTCTAAACATTCCTAAAACAGGTATATCAACATGCTCTCCTATTCTAGCTCCTTCTATTTTAGGCTTTTCTTCAACTCTAACACCTTGATATTCTTCATCTATTTCAACAAAATGATTACATAGATCTATTATACTATCGGTGGATCTATAATTTTGAGATAAGTTTATAGTTTCAATATCAATTCCAAGTTTTTTATTTAGACGATTTACAAAATTTGTAAATAAATTAACTGTTGCACCTCTAAATCTGTACAATGATTGATCATCATCACCAACAACGGTTAAGCAACCATTATTTCTTATTGCACTTTCACTTAATTTAAAATATATTTTTTCCTGTAAAAGATTAGTATCTTGATATTCATCAACTAAAATTATTTTTATACCATTTAAAAAATTATCTAATTTCCCACTATCTAGCTTTTTAAGAAGTTTATCTTCAAGCATTGTAAAATCTAAGGCATTGAGCTTATTTAATTCTTCAATATAATCTTTAATAGCCATTAAACTTAATCTTCCACCATTTTCCTCTTGACCATTCATTAGTTCTGTGAAATCAACTTGGTCATAATAAAGATGGTCTTTTGTAGCTAATAATATTTCACTCATTTTTGAAGGATTATCTAGCTTCTTTCTTGCTATAATTTCACCTAAGTATTCTTGAAGGTCTTTATTAAGATATCTATTATTTTTAAGAAGTCCTGAATTAACCATAACTGTATTAGCAATAAAATCTTCAATAACAACACTCATGTTTGTTCCAGGTTCACGATTTAGTCTTAGAACCTCTTCAGCTATACTATCAATAGTTCCAGTAGCTATTTGGCTAAAATCAACTTTAGCTACTTTAAATTGGTCTTCAATATTTGATACATCAATGTTACTATTTTCTTTAAGATATTCTCCACTAAGTTCCAGAGTATTATTTTTTAGTATTTCTTGCTTTATTTCGTCTCCCCAGCTTAAAATACGTGAATGGATTTCTTCAGCAGCTTTTTTTGTAAATGTAGTAGCTAGAATCTCATTAGGATGAACTTCATCAACAAAAATAAATTTTAATATCTTTAAAACCATTACTGTTGTTTTTCCAGCTCCTGGCCCAGCTACAATAAATAGGGATTTGTTTTGAGGTGATTTGATAGCTTTTTTCTGCTCAGAATTTCTACTTATATCCCTTTTAAGTTTTCCTGTAACAATTCTCTCAAAGTAGTCGTAGCTAATCATATTTCACCTCAATTTAACAAACAAAAAAAATTTGTCCCGTATATTTTTTCTCTTATGGGTTCTACTATTACCATATTTTAATATATACTTCATATTTTAATAAACTTTGGCTAGAGGAACCTGTAAGTAATATTTATAGTAATTATATTAACACTTACTTAAATGGATAATACTTATTTAGTTATTACCAATATTATTATAATTATTACTATTTACATTATTATTGCCATTATAACGGTTATTTATTCCAGTATCACTATTAATTAGTATTATTCTCATTATTACTATTTACATTATTATTATTTATTTTACCATTAACCTTAATATTAGTATATAAATTATTTATTAAACGAATATTATTAACTAAAATACAAGCTAATTTTCTATTTTACTTATTATTAGTCACTAAAAGAAACATATTAATAGAAATAAAAGAATAATTTAAATATAGGTTGTTAAATATATTTATTATAATCATTATTATATTAAACACATTAGTTATAATTAGATATTTAATTTAATTATATTTAAACTAGTTAATTAATTTAGTAGCAACTATTCTTTTGGAGCAAATAATATGGAAAATGATATTTATACCGTTTCATCTCTTACAAAATATATTAAGCAATTATTTGATGAAAACAGTACATTAAGAGATGTTTCTATAAAAGGTGAAATAAGTAACTTTAAGGCTTATAATTCAGGACACCTTTACTTTTCTTTAAAAGATAAGAATTCTGTAATAAAATGTGTTATGTTTAAAAATCACACCCGTAAGCTTATTTTAGATGATATTAAACTTAAAGATGGTATTTCAGTTGTTGCTTCAGGAAATATCACTGTTTATGAAAAATATGGTAACTATCAATTTTATGTAAAAGACATTGAACAAGAGGGAATTGGTGAATTATATAAAAAATATCATCAACTGAAAAATAAACTTGAAAAAGAAGGTTTATTTGAATATCAATACAAAAAATCTCTTCCATTTTTACCAGAACGTATAGGAGTAATTAGTTCTCCTCAAGGAGCTGTTATTAAAGATATTATTAATGTAGCTACACGAAGATATGATAAAATTGATTTATTACTTTTTCCATCATTAGTTCAGGGGGATATGGCCTCTAGAAATCTTATAAAAGGAATTAAAGAGCTTAATAAAGATAAGTATAATTTAGATGCTATTATTATTGCAAGAGGTGGGGGATCATTTGAAGACCTTTTTTGCTTTAATGATGAGGCACTAGCTAGAGCAATATTTGATTCTAAGCTTCCAGTTGTTTCATCTGTAGGACATGAAACTGATTTTACAATATGTGATTTTGTATCTGATTTAAGAGCCCCAACTCCTTCTG
Source organism: Methanobacteriaceae archaeon (assembly GCA_051649785.1). Taxonomy (GTDB): domain Archaea; phylum Methanobacteriota; class Methanobacteria; order Methanobacteriales; family Methanobacteriaceae; genus JBOFHT01. The sequence continues at coordinate 6,331 of JBOFHT010000107.1, read as the reverse complement.
CAGCTGCTGAAATTCTTTATCCTTCTAAAATAGAACTTTTAGCTAAAATTGATAATGCTAATAATAGATTAAGAAGAGGAATTTTACAGAATTTAGATACGAAAAAATCTAATTTAGAGCTACTTAGAACCCAAAGGCTTGAGAAAATACCTCAAGATAAAATAAATAATGCTTCTATCCATATTGATAACTTAATAAATAATTCTAAAATTCATATTAATAACTTAATTTCCAATAGGAAGCAAGAAATGGTTAAACAAATATCATTAATTGATTCTTATAGTCCTTTAAAAACACTTGAGAGAGGATATAGTGTTGTTGAAACAAAAGATGGGAAAATAGTTTCTAAAGTTAGTGATGTTAAAAAGAATGATAAAATTAGTATAAAAGTAGCTGATGGAACATTAAATGCAACTATTAATTAAACATATATTTTAGTAGAATTTAAAATAAAAAAGCCCAGTATTTAAATGGGTAATATAATATTGGGTAAGAGAGATATAACATAGAAGGGAGATTATATGTCATTTGAAGAAAAATTAAAAGAGTTAGAATCTGTAGTTTCAGAACTTGAAGGTGGAAACCTTTCATTAGAAGAATCAATAGCTAAGTTTGAAGAAGGTATGAAATTATCAAAAGAATGTAATGAGATTCTTGAAGGTGCTGAAAAGCGTATAAATATACTTACACAAACTGAAGATGAAATGGAAGAAGTAGAGTTTGATGTGGGCTTAAGTAGTTAATTATTTTCATTATATTGTTGTTTGTTGATAATATGTGTTAGTTATGCTATTAATTATTTAATAGTTACTTAATTTTTAACTAATTACACTATTAATTTATATTATTTCATTGTTAATTAGATATTATGGTCAAGAGTTCTGTAGATAAATTTAAAGATGATATTAGGTTTAGGAATAAAATAGCTCATATTGAGACTATTCCTCCTCGTAAAGCTAAGTATGAAAAAATAGAATGCCTTAGTGAAAATATTATTAATTATCTTAAGTGTAATGGGATTAAAATGTACTCCCATCAAGCTAAAGCTTTTAATAGTATTAAAAATGGGGAAAATATTATAATCACTACGCCTACGGCTTCTGGTAAGACTTTAGCTTTTAATCTTCCTATTTTAGATGATTTATCATCTGATAGTAGTGCTACTGCTCTTTATATTTATCCTGCTAAAGCTTTATCTAATGATCAGTTAAAGGTTTTATCTGCTATTGAAAGCGATTTGGGAATTGATATTAAGCCAGCTACTTATGATGGAGATACAGCTAAAAGTAAAAAATATGGAATTCGTCAAAATTCTCGAATTGTTTTAACAAATCCTTATCAGCTACATCACATTCTTTCTTGGCATCACCAATGGGCTAAATTCTATAAAAATATTAAATATATTGTTATCGATGAATCTCACCAGTATAAAGGTGTTTTTGGTTCTAATGTGGCTTTTTTAATCCGTAGACTTAAAAGAATAGCTAAACATTATGGAGCTAATCCTCAATTTATTCTTTCTTCAGCTACTTTAGCTAATCCTTTAGAGTTTGCTTCTAAATTAGTTGGTGAACCTTTTACTTTAATTGATAATAATGCATCTCCTAGTGGTGAGAAGGACTTTATATTGTATAATCCTTTTGTTGATAATAGGGATAAAGTAGCTAATGGTAAAATTGGTAATATTAATGATAATAATATTAATACCACTAATTCTTATTCTAATACTAATACTACTAACTCTGCTACTACTACTACTACTACTACTACTACTACTACTAATACCACTACTATTAATACCACTAACAATAACCGTAATAATACTAATAATAAAGTTATTAAGTCTAAAAATGATTCTATTTCTATACACCAAGAAACTGAAATAATATTCATGTATCTTCTTCTTAAAGATATTCAAACTCTTTGTTTTACTGTATCTCGTAAAATAGCTGAATTAATAGCTATGTGGGCTAAACGAGATATTCTTCAACATAAAACTAGTCTCAATAGCCGTATAACTGCTTATAGGGCGGGCTATTTAGCTGATGAGCGTCGTGAAATTGAGGCAGGTCTTAAAAACCGTAAATATCTAGGTGTTACTTGTACTAATGCATTAGAACTTGGAATTAATATTGGTTCTCTTGATGCTGTTGTTATTTCTGGATATCCTGGAACTATGATTTCTACTTGGCAGCAAGCAGGTCGTGCAGGCCGTGAAAATCAAAAAGCTCTTATTATTTTAGTAGCTTTTGAAAATCAGCTTGATCAATACTTTATGAATAATCCTGATTTTTTCTTTGATAAACCTCATGAAAATGCAATTATTGACTTAAATAATACTAAAATAAGGACTTCACATATTCTTTGTGCTGCCAATGAACTTGTCTTAGAAGATAATGAAATTGAAGAGTTTTTTGATGATAATTCTCATTTAGATGCAATTAATGTTAATAATAAAAATTATAATGGAATCTATAAAAGTATTAGTTCTAAAACTATTTTAAATGAATTAGTTGACTCAGGCAATTTAAATAAAAATCCAATTGGTTATGCCTATAATGGTGAGGATTCGCCTTCTTTTAAACATTCCCTTGACCAAATTTCCAGTGATACTTTTCGTGTAATGAGTAATGGTAAATTATTAGAGCAAATGGATATTTCTCAAGTTTATAGGGAAGCTCATGAAGGAGCTGTTTTAATTAATAAAGGTGAAACTTATATTGTAGATGGTATAAATTTTGCTAAAAAGTTTGTTAATGTCTCTAAACGTACTGTTGAATACCATACTATGGTTTTAAAAGATACGGAAACCAATATTATTAATAAAATTCAAAAAACTAAAATTGGGAATCTTAATGTTAATTTTGGAGAGTTAGAAGTTTTAGAAGACTTTTATAAATATAAGAAAATACATTTTAGTAAACCTATTGGGACTTATATTTTAGATTTACCTACTTTAAAATTCAATACAAAGGGGTTATGGTTTACAATTCCTAATGAAATAAAAGAAGAGCTTGAAAATAAATTTAATAGTGATGATGATAAAGATGTATTTGCAGGAGGTCTTCATGGGGTAGAACATGCTCTTATTAGTCTTTTCCCTTTACATGTAATGTGTGATAGGTTTGATATAGGTGGTTTATCAACTAACTGGCACGAAGATACTCAAGAAGCCACTATTTTTATTTATGATGCTTATGAAGGTGGTATTGGTATAAATGAAAAAGCAATTGAAGTTTTCAAAGACCTTGTATATTCAACACTTAACTTAATTAAGAATTGTCAATGTAAGGATGGATGTCCAGCATGTATTTATTCTCCTAAGTGTGGCAATGAGAATAAACCACTTCATAAGAAAGCTACTAAGTTTATTTTAGAATACATGGTCAATTTATTCGATAACGACTGTGATATTAATTATAATGACGTAGATATTAATAGTAGTAGTAGGGGGAGTACTGGAACTATTATTCGTAGCACTAATAATAATAGTATTAATAGTAGTGTGGGTAGTACTAATAACAATATTCCTATTGATGCTATATCTAATAGGAGTAATATTCCTGTAATTAATAGTTCTAATAATATTAATATTAGTGGTATTGATGAGAGTATTAATGGCATTACAGAGAATAGTAGTGATAATATAGAATATAATGATTTTAAGTCAAATGATTATTATTTTAATAATGATAACAATAGTAATAGTGGTAATAGTAGTGATAATGATAATAATGACTATGAAAATAAATATAGTGAAGCTGAAATGTTTTTTAAAGAAGGAAATTATATCTATGCCAAAGAAATTCTTTCAGATTTAATTAGCTCTAAAAAGGACTTTGCAGATGCATGGTATCTTTTAGGGGCTATTTTGCATGAACAAGGAGATCCTGATTCTGCTAGTTTTTTAATGAAAGCATTAAGTATTGAAAAAGGCCATTTAAGATCTAAAGAGTTACTTAAGAATATTAGAAGTTCTGAAGATTTTTAAAAAGCATTTAAAAAAGAGTTTATAGTAATTTAATATAAGAATTATATAAATTAAAAATTCATATTTCATTATTATAAATAAATATTTACTACTTAAATGAATACATATATATTATTAACTTTAACTTATTATTTAAATTATATCAAAAAGAGTTATTTAAGATTATTTATAAAAAATAGTTAAAAATAAATTTAAAGAAATTAATAGAATTTAAGTAAAATAATTTAAATCCCCTAATATTCTTTTCCAATTTAATTATTATAGAATTTAATATTATTTTAAGAACTTTAAACTTAAATCCCATAATATTCTTTTCCAATTTAATTATTATAGAATTTAATATTATTTTAAGAACTTTATTATACTTATTAAGTGATTATTTATGTCAAAATATTACAATAACCTTAAATCAGAGCTACTTGAAAAATATCAAGATATAAAATTAGAGGAAATAAAAGGTAGTGAATTAGTTGAAACTAAGTATGGTGAAACTTTAAAAATAGTTGAAAAGGAAAAACTTGATTTTTCTCTTAAAATTGATACAGATGGAATTAAAAATGACTTAACTATTATTCCTAATATTGGTAAATCTAAAGAAGCTAAATTAAAAGAAGACGGCTTTAAAGATATTTATTCTCTTATTGAACATGAACGATATTGTGAAGATGCTAAGTGTATTGCTGATTTAATTGAGTTTTCATGTACTAATGATTTAGATAGTTCTAATGAACTTTCTAATAATAGTTCTAATTCTAGTTTTAAAGACTTATTTACTTATTTAAAAAAATCTAAATCCCAAATAGCTAAAGATAATCTTCTTAAATCAGCTGCACTTAATGATAGTGAAAACTTTAAATTCATGGATATAGAAACCCTAGGGCTTTCCAATGTTCCCATTATTCTTATTGGAGTAGCTGAAGTTAAAGGAAAAAATATTGAGTCTACTCAATACTTACTTAGACAAAAATCAGAAGAACCTGCTGTTTTAGATAGCTTTATTTCTCACTTAGATGATGATAGTGTTTTTGTAACATATAATGGGGCTAGTTTTGATGTTCCATTTATAAGAAATAGATCTAGCTATTATAAAATGACAGATAGACTTGATAAGTTTAATATTCCGCATTATGATTTAATTCACTATACAAGAAGACTTTGGAAAGATAAATTACCTAATTGTAAGTTAACAACAATTGAACAGTATATTTTTGATATTCATAGGGTAGATGATGTTCCAGGTTCTAAAATTCCTGGTTTTTATGAGACTTATTTAAGAGAAGATAATATTGGGCCACTTATTCCAATTATTGAACATAACCGACTAGATATTGTCAATCTAGCTAGATTTTTAATGAAATTAAATGATGAAGTTTGTGGGTAAGTTAAATATCCTATATTTTTCAAAGTCTTTTATACAATTATTAGGAGTTTATATCAAAAAAGTCTTAATAAATTTAATAATATTGGAGCTATTTAAAACGTCTGAAATTATATTATCAGAACAATATTGATATGATATTGTTAAAAATTGGCTGAAATGAAGTTTAATTGGAAAAAAGTTTAGCTTATCTAAGAACTAATACAATAAAACTATTTATATAATAAACAATAAATAATACAAATAGTGTACTTCTTATTATCTATTTTAAAAATCACCAAAATTGTGCGTGTAGGGCAAACAGTAATTCTGTTCGCCACTAATGATGTGGAGGTGTTTATATGGATTTAGAAGTTATAATATTTATTATATTAACATCTAGTTTTTATATAACTCTCAACATTTATGTTAAGATGTGACTGATAAATTTATAAGGCGTAGTGGTTGCCCCTAGAATGCAGGAAAACCTTTTAAGAAACAAATCAAGGACTACAATAGTTCTTAGATATTGGAGTACACTTCCAATATATTTATATACTTAAACTAACATATAATAATATACTGTAAACCCTACACGCACGTAGGATAATATGTTTAGTGACTATTTAATTAGTTGCTATTCATATTAACTTTTAATTTGCTTTTTTTTGTTAATATATTTAAACTTTTAATTCTTAATATTATATCTACTTTTCAGGCAGTAGTCTAAACTAATTCTATTTGCTGTGTTTTTATGTTAGTTTTCAAATCTACTAATTTTTGTATTTATTAAAATTTAGTTAGAATAAAATTTTAATGTCTAAAGTTATTAAATAGAAAATGTTTTAAATATATTTTAAACTTTTTAGAATTTGCATTGAATTCTTGCATTTATAAGTAACAAAGCTCACATTATTTAATTTAATCGAAACATTTATTAAGCCATAGATTTATAAATCTTATTAATAGTATTAACATTAAAT
>JBOFHT010000106.1:0-33271 GCA_051649785.1 Methanobacteriaceae archaeon | reverse complement strand
TCCCGTCGCACTGAGTTGATATTTTCATCTATTTCCCGTGAAATTTCTCTCATATAAAATTCACAGTCAAGATTCATTGTGAAAAGCGTTAATATTTTCACCCTAGTTTTTGACGTAAAAAGTTTTTCTAACATTGTATAACTATTATATTCAATAGTATAAATAGTTTATACAATTTTAATTTTTTAAGAGTTGTTGTTAATGGTACTTTAAATATATTGTTTATTAATTATTTATATCTATGTATTACTCTGTTATCATTATTTTACTAAGTATTGTCTTTTTATCTATATTTAAAAATAGTTAAAATATGTTTAATTATTTTTTCTACATTTATTTTCACTTGTAATTAGATTATAAAAGTTTTTATAATTCTTAAGTACTTTTAATAAAATTATATGCGTTATAAATTGATTTTAAACTCTAAAATATTGCAAAAACTAATCCAAAAATTTTAAATACTCTCATGCTTAATATAATTATTAGAAACTTTTTACAAATACTATGATTATACTATTAAATTAAATAATATTTTAGTTTATTTGGTAAACATTTATTATTAAATAGCAATTATTTATAGTTTTTATATATCCTGACACTTTAATTTTAGGTATTAAACTGTATTAAGTTTTAATTTTATTATTTAGCACTTAATAAGTTGTGAAAGTATTAAAAATATAGGGGGATTATATGGAATTAGAAAATATCCAATTTGCTGCACTTTTACATGATATTGGAAAGTTTTATCAAAGAACCGGTATTAAACTTGGTGGAAAATATTCGCAATGTGATTTTGGGCAGAATGGTGCTCATGGAAAATGGTCTGCAGACTTTGTAAAGGAATTCTGGGGAGATGATGTTGAAGATTTAGTATTATATCACCATAAACCTAAAAAGTCTAATTATCCTGAAATGTGTAATATTATAACAAAAGCAGATCACCACTCTTCAAAAGAGAGAATTAAATCTGATGTGAAAAGTGATGTTTTAAAATCACCTTTAATTTCTATTTCTTCAAGAATAAACTTAGGTGAAAAAGGAACTAGTGAACATTATGCCCAATTGAAAAAATTAGACTTAGATTCATTTAACGACTTAAAACCTGTAAAATCTAAAAATGAGTCTAGTGAAGGTTATAATCTTGTGCCTAACTATAAAAAGTTATGGGAGGACTTTAGAAAAGAAATAAGTCAGTTAAATAACTATGATAGTTTTAATACTATTTTAGCACTTTTGAAAAAGTATACCTCAACAATGCCATCTGCAGCATATGTTTCTGAAAGTGATATTTCTTTATTTGATCATTCTAAAACAACAGCAGCTTTAGCTACATCTAGATACCTATTTAAAAAAGAAGGAAATAACCTTAAAAAAAGTGTGGATAATCAAGATGTTTACTTAACTATTAGTGGTGACATTTCAGGTATTCAAAATTTTATTTATAAAGTTTCATCACCTCAAGAAGCACAATCTGGTATGAGTAAACGGCTTAGAGGAAGATCTCTATACCTAACATTATTAGCTGATGCAATTGCAACAAGAATAGTTGAAGATATTGGATTAAATCAGGCCAATATACTATTTTGTGGTGGGGGAAGATTTACAATTATTGCTCCAAATACAGATATAGCTTTAAAAAAGCTAGAAAAAATTAAAAGTGATGTTAATAATTTATTTATCAATAAATTTAATGCAGAATTATATTTAGCAATAGCACATATTCCTTGTTCTGGTGATGACTTAGAAGAATTTGGGGATTTAACATTAAAATTATCTAATAAACTTTCTGAAGATAAAAAACATAAATTTATCAATGATTTAGATAAAGTTTTTGAAATTGATGATAAATCTGATTATAATGGATTATGTTCTGTTTGTGGGGCTAAAACTAATAATATCATTTCTAATAGCTTTAGACTATGTAACAATTGTAAGGGTCATGAAGATTTAGGGAAAAAAGTAGCTAATTCTACTGTTATGATTAAATGTTATTCTGAAGATTTTTCTAATGAGTTTAGTTTTTATGAAAAATCTTTAAAAGTAGGTTATATTTTTAAAAATGAAACTAAAGATTTTTCTAGTTATATTGATAGTTTAGCTAAAAAATATGAAAAAATTGATGTAATAAAGCTTAATAATACTGAATTTTTAGATTTAGCTAATAAAATTAAATCAAAAAATGTTTCATTTAACTTTAGCTTTTTAGGAAATACTGTACCTAAAAGTTCTAAAACCCCTTTATATTTTGAACACTTAGCTAAAATTAGTAAAGGTGCAAATAAATTAGGTGTTTTAAAGATGGATGTTGATGATTTAGGTCTTATATTTTCTGAAGGATTCAAACATCTTAAAGATGGCAAAGGTACTAGTATTTCACGAGTTTCAACTTTAAGTTCTTCACTAGAAATGTTTTTTTCAGGATTTATTAATAAAATAGCTGAAAATTATAAAATTTTTGAAGACTGTTGTGATGATTGTAAAAATAATCTAAAACCAATCAAACTTAAACTTCAAGCTGATGAAGATTTAGGTAGTAAATCTGAAGAACGTTTTGTAACTGTTTATAAAGATGAATTTAAGCAGGTTTGTTCAAAATGTGATAGTAAATATTCAATATCTACTATTAATATTAATTACTCTGGTGGAGACGATTTATTAGTTTTAGGTCCTTATGATGATGTTATAGTCTTTGCAAAAGAGTTTCGTGAGAAATTTAAACAATGGACTTGTGAAAATCCTTCAATAAATATTTCAGGTGGAATTAATATTGTTGGACCTAAGTTTCCTATTGGGAAAGCAGCTGCTATTTCCGATGAATACCTTGATGCCTCTAAAAATTGTGGTAAAGATAAAATAAAAGTTTTTGGGGAAGTTACTCGTTGGGATGATTGGGGGTCTTCTAAAGGATTTAATAATTTATTTGATTATGGTGAAAAGTTAGAAAACCTAATTGAAACTAAGAAATTATCTAAAGGTATGGTTTATGCTATGCTTCATCTATGGAAAAGCACATTTCAGGATTTAAATAGAAATTTAAATAGTGAAGAAGACTTTAAAGATAATGATATTAAATTAATTAGTAGAAAAAATTATGTTCCTAAATTTAAGTATAAATTAAGAACAGTAAATAGTAATGTAAGAGATGAATTAGATAAAGAAGGGCTTAAATTAATGCCATGGATTAAAATTCCAGTATCATGGGTAAGCTTAAGAACTAGGTGATTAAATGAGTTATGATAGAAACAACTATAAGAAAAATCGTAGTAGTGGAAATGAAAAGGAAGGCGTAAAAAAAGTTATTAGGAAGATACGTGATGTTAATATGTTAAGTGACATATCACCTAAAGATTTTGCAGATAAAGATGGATATGCTGACTTAGTAGCTAAAGATTTAAAAGGATTGAAATCTAATCAACTTAGAAAATTTTTTGGGGCTGTAAGAAATATTGAGCTAAAAAGCACATGGGCAGAAAGACAATCTGATTTTTATTTGTTTAAACCAAAATTAGCTGTAGCTGTAGGTAGAGGTTTAATTCCTGAAGAATTTTATCAATTTATGATGGTATGCATGGAAAAAGTTGATGTGGATGATGATGAAAAAAGTGAAGAAAACTTTAAAACTTTTGTTGATTTTTTAGAAGCAGTTGTTGCATATCATAAATATTATAATAATTAAATGAATATAAAGGCAATTATAATATATCAATTATAAAAAAGGAGTATATTATTAAAATAAACAGCATTAAGGAGCTATATCATGTTTAAAGAAAATTATATAATTAAAGGGCAAATAGTCTGTGAGACAGGTTTACACATTGGCGGGGCTAATGATACAATTGAAATTGGTGTAGTTGACCAAATTGTGATGAGGGATAGTGTTTTAAACATTCCTTTTATTCCAGGTTCTTCATTAAAAGGTAAAATGAGGTCGCTTATGGAAATTAATAATAGGGAATCATCTTCTAATTTAATTAAAAGTGGGGGTAAACCTTGTAATTGTGGAATTTGTGAGGTTTGTGAAATTTTTGGAAATTCTTCAGATGATAGTGCAGGTAAACAAAAATGGCCTACACGGATTATTGTTAGAGATTCATTCCCAACATCCGAAACTATTAAACTATGGGAATCCCATGAAGAAGTATTTAGTGGTGCTGAAATAAAGCATGAAAATACTCTTAATAGAATAACTTCAGAAGCAAAACCTAGATCTATTGAAAGAGTTCCAAAAGGGTCTAAATTTGATTTTGAAATTATTTTTAGTGTTTATGAAGAGGATGAAAATAATATAAAAAATGTTTTTAATGCAATGAGCCTTGCTGAGGATAACTACCTTGGAGGTAGTGGTAGTAGAGGATATGGTAAAATAAGATTTGATAATATTTCTCTTTATAGGCGTAGTCAAAATGACTACAAAGAAATGAAAGATAAAGAACCTGTTGCGGAGGGTTCGATAATAGAAATAATTGATAAATTAAATTAGTTGGGGGATTAAAATGCTGGTTTATTTAGAACCTTTATCAATTTTCCCTGAACTTCATTCAGACACATTATTTGGAGCTATTTGTTATGCAATAAGTGAACTCTTTCCTGAAAAAATAGATGATATTATAAATGAGTTTAGGTCAAGTCCACCGTTTTTAACATCTTCTGCATTTCCATTTGCCTTTAATGAAAATAATAAAATAAGATTTTTTCCTAAAATCATATTTAATCAATATTCAGAGGAAAATAGCTATGATGTGAGTAACTTTAAAAAGTATAAAAAAGTAGAATTTATTGAAGAAGATATATTTTTTAATTTGATTTCAGGTAAATTAAAAGAATCTGAAATAATTAATAATTTAGAAAATTATAATATAACAAATGGTTTTTTAGTAGCTAAAGAATTGGATCTTAAAATAAATATTAATAGTAATATAATCCCAAATAACAGTATAAATAGAATTACAAATGAAACTGAGGGTATATTTTATAGTGAAGGTAATGAATTTAGTAATTCTGGATTGTTTTTCATAATAAAATTTAACAATAAAGAATATGAAAAAATTGTTGAATCAGCTATTATGTTTTTAAAAGATAGGGGATTTGGTAAAGATATATCTACTGGTAAAGGACATTTTGACTTTGAAATAGTAGATTATGATCTTCCTGAAATTAAAGGAGATTACTTTTTAACTCTTTCTAGATTCATTCCTTCAAAAGAGGATTTGAAAAAAATAAATAAATTTTCTTATTATGAAATTGGATCTAAAAGAGGAAGAAGTTCAAGTGGGGAAATTAGGAAAGAAGTAAAATTTTTTAAAGAAGGCTCTGTTTTCCCACATTACAATAAATTTTATGGAACTATTATAGATTCGGGTAAAATTCAAAAAGCTGTTGAGTATGGATTTGCTTTTCCTTTAAAATGTAATTTTGGAAGTGATTAGATGAGTGAATCAATTATTAATTGTAAACTTAAAACTTTAACTCCTGTACACATTGCTACAGATTCTGAATATGGATCTTCGGAATTTATAATAGATAAATTATATGCTAAAAAAAAGAATAAAGAGGGGAAAATTGAAAAAGTTGAAGTTAATGTACTTAAACGAATTAGCATAGATAAATACTTTTTAAAGCTTTCAAGTAAAGAACAAAAACAATTTTTAAAAGATTTAACAAATAAAAAGTTTAATTTGGAAAATGGGATAAAAAAATATGATATCCCCATTTCAAAAGAATTTACACGATATATATCTTATTTAAAATCTCCAAGATTTAGTAATGATATTAAAGAAAATGTTAAAACTCTTGATGAAATTTATATTCCAGGGTCTTCAATAAAAGGAGCTATTAAAACTGCGTTATTATATGAGATAATCAATGAAACTGATGTTCATATTATAAACAATATGCTTATTAAATTTTTTGATAAAAGATCCCATAGGGAAAAAACAAATGTTGATTATAGGAAGTATAATGGATGGATTGATAATATTTTTTCAAATACTTCTAGAAACTCTGCACAATATAGTATAATGAGATTTTTACAAATTTCAGACACTAGCACTATTAAAAATCCTTCTGTTTTTAATGCATTTACTTTAAAAGCTAAAGAATCTTCTAAATCTAAAGAAGACGCTCAAGTACATGATAGCATTGATAGTTTTGAGGTTTGGAAGAAATCAAATAAGTCCAGTAATTGGAATAAACAAAAGAGTAAGATTAGTCCTAAATCTAAAGAAGACTTATATGATATTCATAGGGGAAGTAGTAACTACTTAGAGACTACTGGAACTGGCAAACTCTTTAATTTTAATATGAACTTAACTTTTAATAAATCAAAGTTTAAAGATTTAGCTATTCAAGATAAAGAAAATATAATCTCATTAGATAATATAAAAGAATCATTATATAAATTTTCTAATGATTATATTGATTATGAAATTAAATTTGCCGAAATGTATGAAATTGAAAAATTAGGAAAAACATATAAGCAAATAAAAAAATCCAACTCTTTAGAATCTCCCCTTATTAGATTAGGTGCAGGCTCTGGCTTTTTAGGAACTACTATTGGAATGAAAATCAAAGAATTTGATGAAGATACTTTTAAATTAGTTAGTAAATCTGCATATAAATATTATGATTTTGAATTCCCTAAATCACGTAAGCTTATAAAAGATAGTTATACTCCTTTAGGTTGGGCAAAATTGATATTTAGTTAATATTTAAATTTTTAAAGGAATATATGTTAATAAATTTAATTAGTTGTGTTTTTGGAGGATTATTATGGATAATGTATTGTTTATGACAGTTGGAACTGGAGTTGGAGATTCTGATAAAAAAATTGATAGCTTAGCTCATGGCTTATTATTTTCAATTAGAGAATCTAATCCTGACTTTGTTGTATTTTTCGGGTCTGAACTTTCTAGAAAAACAGTTAAATCTTTAAAAGAGCAATATAAAGAAGAAAATGATGGTAAAGATTTTGAGAATTTTGAATTTATTTTAATAAATGACATTGATAGTTTTAATGAATGTTATGATAAAATAAAAAATGAACTCTTTAACTTCAAAGATTCTACTATTAGAATTGATTATACCTCCGGAACAAAAACTATGACCATGACTGCAGCCATATGTTCTACTATTTATAGAAAAGACTTAATTTTAGTAAGTGGTACAAGAGGAAAAGATGGAATTGTTCTTAAGGGAACTGAAGAGAAAAAAACTCAAAATCTTTATCAAGTATATGATAAATTCACATTAGACAAAATTAAAGATTTATTTAACAATAATCTCTTTGATTCAGCTTTACTCTTTTTAGAAGAAATGCGAGTTATACCTGATGAACAATATTCTAAATTAATAAAATCTTATAATATGTGGGATAAATTTCATCATGAATTAGCTTATGAAAATTTTAGTAGTGAGTTTTCTAAAGACTTTAGTGAGATTGAGAATCAAATAGCTAAGAATAATAAGGTTCTAAATATATTAAATCTGAAAGAGCATAAACTGAGGTGTTATTATATTCTTGCGGATCTTCTTAATAATGTTGAACGAAGAGCCGAAGAAGGAAAATATGATGATGCAATAGCTAGATTGTATCGTTCATTAGAGCTTATAGGCCAAATAAAACTTAAAAAATCCTATAAATTAATAACCTCAAATCTGGATATTGAAAAAGTTGAAAATATCATGAAAAAATCTAAAAATATTAAGAATAATGAACAGTATATTTTAAAACTTAAAAATAAAAAAGGAATAGATGGTAAAATAAGAATAGGTCTTAAAGATAATTTTATTTTACTTGATAACTTAGAAAACTCTTTAGGAATTAAATTCATGGAAAATAAAAATAAGTTTTACAATACATTAAAACATAGAAATCAATCTATTTTAGCACATGGGCTTAATCCAAAGTTTGAGCTAGATTATAAAGAATTTAAAAAATTAGTTTTTGACTTAGCTAAGGAACTAGAACCTCAAATTGAATATTTTATGAAAGATGCAAAGTTTCCAAAACTTAATTTAAATTAATTTTTTAGGTACATAATTCATATGTTAGAGAATTTTTTTAGTTATTAATAAAAAGGGCAGAGTATGAAAATTAATACAAGCTATTTAGTACTAAAAACAGATAAAAATGTTACAGAAAACTCTTCTAAAGTTAGAGGATACCTAGGTAATAAATTTAAAGATTATCCTCTTTTACATAATCATTATGATAATGAAAAGTTTCTTTATTCTTATCCTTTAATCCAATATCAAGTTTTTGAAGGTCAAATTTCTATTTTAGGAATTGAAGAAGGGGCTAAAACTTTAAAAGAGATTTCTAGTGAAATTGGAGAATTAAAATTAGCTAATAGCTACTATAAAGTCAGTGGAAATGTGATTTATAACAAACAATATGATATAGGTCATATTCCAGAAACTCAATATAATATTTTAAGTCCTTGGATTGGATTAAACTCTAAAAATTATGAGGCATATCTTTCTAATTCTGATTGGAGGGATAAAAAAGATCTTTTAAACAGAATATTAATTGGTAATATTCTTTCAATGTGTAAAGGTTTAGGAATAATTGTTAATAGAAAGCTCCATATGAAATCTCATTTAGATGAGGAAAGAGTTAAATTTAAATCAGTAGAGATGACTGGATTTACTGGAAGTTTCAGAGTTAATTTTAATATTCCTGACTTTTTTGGGTTAGGTAAAGGAGTTAGCCAAGGTTTTGGAACAGTTAAAAAAGTAGATAAAAAAGATTGAGTAATAAATTAAAGGGTTGAGGTGGGGAATGATTAATGTTAACCTTAGTTATATATGATATCTCAGAAAATAATAGCCGTTCTCATTTAATTAAAAGACTTCAACATTTTGGATTACATAGAGTTCAAAAGTCTGCATTTTTAGGAATTTTAAGTTTGAAAGAAAGAGGTAAATTAGATGATGATATGGATAAATATTTATCATCTGATAATGACAGTATTATCATAATTCCTATTTGTGAGTCTTGTAGGGGTTCTATTGTTCAATTTGGCGAGGGAAATTTATCATTATCTGTTGAAGAGGAGTATAGATTTGTTTAGGGTTTATTTATTTTATAAAATATCTTATTTTATTAAAGTTATAATAAATTAAACTTTATTTATTATTTAAAAGTGTTATGATATGTTTTTTGGTGAATAGGTGTCAGAATAAGTTTATTTATTATTTATTTATACTTTAAAGTTGGTTTTATGAGGATTGTAGTTGATGGGTTTGGGAAGTCTATTGCTAAAAGAGATAACCAAATTGTAATTAAAGAAAAGGGCAAGGAAATAGATTTTTTCTTAGCTAAAGATTTATCTCAAATTTTAATTACAGGAAAAGGTTCTGTAACTTTTGATGCTCTTAATCTTTTAGCTGAAAATGGTGTAGATTGTGTATATATTGGATGGAAAGGAGATGTTGACTATAGATTATCTCCTTGTGAGAAAAAGAATTCTAATATACGGCGTGAACAATATTATGCTCTTAAAGATATTAGGAGTGGATTTTTAGCAAAATCATTTATAACTGCAAAAATAGAAAATCAAAAAGCAGTTTTAGGAACTTTAGCTAAATCTCGTGAAGATAATTCTTTTTTAATTGAGCAAAGAGATAAAGTTTCTCAATATTCCACTAAGTTAAAATTATTAACTATCGCCCCAATTGATGAAATTCGAAGTACTATTTTTGGTATTGAAGGTCAAGCTTCAGTTGAATATTGGAAAGGATTTAAATCAATTATTGATACTAATTTTGAATTTAGTAATAGAAGTGGTAGATATGCACATGATGGTGTTAATTCTATGTTAAATTATGGCTATGCTATTCTTCAAGGTGAAGTATGGAGGGCTATTCATTTAACAGGACTTGATCCATATTGTGGATTTCTTCATACTGATAGATATGGTAGAACAAGTTTGGCTTTTGATTTAATGGAAGAATTTAGGCAACAAATCGTTGATAAAACTGTATTATCTCTATTAAATAAAAAGCAAATTAAAAATAGTGATTTTGAACTTGAGGAGGGAATCACAAAAATATCTGAATCTGCAAGGCATTTACTTATTTCAGGAATATTAGGAAAACTTTCAAAAACTATCCAATTTAGAGAAAAATCTAAGAAATATTCTGATGTAATTGTAAATCAAGCAAGATTAATAACAAAGTTTTTAGAAAATAAAGAAGATTATATTGGATTTTATTTAAGGTGGTAGTCTATTTTTTTTATTATTTCGATGAAATACTTATTTTAATTTCAATTTTTCAATAGAAAACTATTTTAATAAGTTGTGCAATAGTAGGTATATAACTTGTACTTTTGAGATTTGCACATAGCAAGTTATAAAGCAAACCCTTTTTGCATATCTATTCAAAAATTCAAGGATTTTTGGACCCTATTGCAAAAAGGATTCTAACAAAACAAGGATTGCGACTAATCCATATTCCGGCGATGGTCGCCTCTCCAACCAATTGCAAAAAGGATTCTAACAAAACAAGGATTGCGACTATTTATAACATTAGGATTCCATGGATTTATATTATTGCAAAAAGGATTCTAACAAAACAAGGATTGCGACACTTTCAACATAGCTATTCAGGAGGTTTCCTGAACAACATTGCAAAAAGGATTCTAACAAAACAAGGATTGCGACGCTATATAGCCAAAAAATAATATTGCTTATAGCTTTAAATTGCAAAAAGGATTCTAACAAAACAAGGATTGCGACTCATCTATGTCTTGGGGATTTGCGGTGTCAATTTATTGCAAAAAGGATTCTAACAAAACAAGGATTGCGACTTATTTTCATTAAACTTGTTAATTTTTCTAATGCTATTGCAAAAAGGATTCTAACAAAACAAGGATTGCGACGTTAATTTGGTGAAATCTATTTGTTCAAGTTTATTTTATTGCAAAAAGGATTCTAACAAAACAAGGATTGCGACTCCTATCCGTAGTACCTATCTTATTCATCTTCAAATCAGTATTGCAAAAAGGATTCTAACAAAACAAGGATTGCGACATCTTCAATTGCCATTTATAAACCGTCCTTTATCATTGCAAAAAGGATTCTAACAAAACAAGGATTGCGACTCAGCTAGTTTACCAACATTACTGTATAATAAATCTATTGCAAAAAGGATTCTAACAAAACAAGGATTGCGACTAAATGTTTTAATGCCTTTTTCGGTATAGTTACTGTATTGCAAAAAGGATTCTAACAAAACAAGGATTGCGACGGCCTTTAATGAGTAGCCTATGCGGAGGGAGGTACCATTGCAAAAAGGATTCTAACAAAACAAGGATTGCGACTAAGTAATGCGATTTTTGTGGATACATCTTCTGTATTGCAAAAAGGATTCTAACAAAACAAGGATTGCGACCTTGATCCTATTTTGTGGTAGTTTAGGAAGTAGTCATTGCAAAAAGGATTCTAACAAAACAAGGATTGCGACAGTGAATATCAAGATCTTGAGTTTCGATATCTATATTGCAAAAAGGATTCTAACAAAACAAGGATTGCGACAACCCTATAACTATCTTCTTCATAGACGTTTATTTGATTGCAAAAAGGATTCTAACAAAACAAGGATTGCGACACGCTAGGTGTGGAATATGTTTTTTTATGTAATGTATTGCAAAAAGGATTCTAACAAAACAAGGATTGCGACTTCCCCAAGCTGAATCATCAGCTTGAAGATTAATATTGCAAAAAGGATTCTAACAAAACAAGGATTGCGACCAAATTGACGGTGATTATACTATTAATATAGATACTATTGCAAAAAGGATTCTAACAAAACAAGGATTGCGACATCACCAGTTACTGATTTTGAAATCTTACCGTCTATATTGCAAAAAGGATTCTAACAAAACAAGGATTGCGACATTTTCAATTTCAATTTCATTTTCAATGTTTAACATAATATTGCAAAAAGGATTCTAACAAAACAAGGATTGCGACAGTCAATGTTGACTTTGTTTAAAGGTACATAAGTTTATTGCAAAAAGGATTCTAACAAAACAAGGATTGCGACATATCGCCGTTAGTTAGTTTAACTTTAAAAATAGGTATTGCAAAAAGGATTCTAACAAAACAAGGATTGCGACATACAACAGGAGGCATAGCTACTCTCATAGAACATAATATTGCAAAAAGGATTCTAACAAAACAAGGATTGCGACTTTTAACTATTATTTCATCGGGAACTTCTTTATTTATTGCAAAAAGGATTCTAACAAAACAAGGATTGCGACCCAACGGGAGATTATTATCCATTCACTTGTGGGAAATTGCAAAAAGGATTCTAACAAAACAAGGATTGCGACTTCATATTATCATCTCCATTTTTATATTTATTTAAGATTGCAAAAAGGATTCTAACAAAACAAGGATTGCGACTTCAATAAGCATAGCCTTCTTGAGGACTAGTTCAATTGCAAAAAGGATTCTAACAAAACAAGGATTGCGACTGTTCTTCATTGTAAACTAAAACGTCTTTGTATCCAATATTGCAAAAAGGATTCTAACAAAACAAGGATTGCGACTAATTATATAATAGTCCTGCACTCCATATGATATTATTGCAAAAAGGATTCTAACAAAACAAGGATTGCGACATTACAGTATCTAATGATTCTTTATTAGCTTCTTTATTGCAAAAAGGATTCTAACAAAACAAGGATTGCGACTTTGTAGTTCGTAAGCTACCGTATGCCTGCACGGCATTGCAAAAAGGATTCTAACAAAACAAGGATTGCGACTTTAATTCACCTTTAAATTCATCTTCATTTTCTACAATTGCAAAAAGGATTCTAACAAAACAAGGATTGCGACTTCACCATTTTCAAAACAAAAATGAAAGTAATGATCATATTGCAAAAAGGATTCTAACAAAACAAGGATTGCGACTTGAAAATCCAGATATGGGTATTGTCAATGAGGTTATTATTGCAAAAAGGATTCTAACAAAACAAGGATTGCGACGTCATCCTCACTCAAAGCTATCAAATTAAGAACTTCATTGCAAAAAGGATTCTAACAAAACAAGGATTGCGACATATTAATCACACATTGCATTAATTTATCAGTATTTATTGCAAAAAGGATTCTAACAAAACAAGGATTGCGACTCAAATTAATAATCTCAACACGCTTATCATTAATGTATTGCAAAAAGGATTCTAACAAAACAAGGATTGCGACTTCTTAATAAGTGAGTTGAAATAATATGGACCCGTTATTGCAAAAAGGATTCTAACAAAACAAGGATTGCGACGTCCCTCTAACTGTTGCCAAAACCGTTGGTGTTTGTATTGCAAAAAGGATTCTAACAAAACAAGGATTGCGACGACCCATACACAAACCACTTATAAGTTGTTACTGTATTGCAAAAAGGATTCTAACAAAACAAGGATTGCGACTTTCTTGTTAGGTCTTGCATTTGACTAATCAGTCCTATTGCAAAAAGGATTCTAACAAAACAAGGATTGCGACTTCCAGAATGCTTCTGGTTTGAACATTAGCGCTTTATTGCAAAAAGGATTCTAACAAAACAAGGATTGCGACTTCACTTGCTTACTATCTAAGTAAGCTTTTGTTTCATTGCAAAAAGGATTCTAACAAAACAAGGATTGCGACTTTCTGTTCATTATTTTTTATTGCTTCTTTGAATATTGCAAAAAGGATTCTAACAAAACAAGGATTGCGACCTATAAGATCTTACTTGAGAAGGAGGCACAGTAACCCATTGCAAAAAGGATTCTAACAAAACAAGGATTGCGACTTTCGAGCCTGTCTTTGACTGGCTTTATATCCGGATATTGCAAAAAGGATTCTAACAAAACAAGGATTGCGACCTCTTCTATATTAAGGCTATCCACTTCTCCTTGTAATATTGCAAAAAGGATTCTAACAAAACAAGGATTGCGACTCACAAAGAAGAGATAAGAATTCACTTTCCAAATCCTCTATTTTTCGATATTGCAAAAAGGATTCTAACAAAACAAGGATTGCGACTTTTTTATAAATACCTCTATTCTTGTGTACTCTGTCATATATTGCAAAAAGGATTCTAACAAAACAAGGATTGCGACAATTATCATTGGGATTCACCCAAAATAACTGGGAATTATTGCAAAAAGGATTCTAACAAAACAAGGATTGCGACTTACTTACACTTGCTGATCTAGGAGGTGTAGTTTTTCTATTATCTGTGTATAATTGCAAAAAGGATTCTAACAAAACAAGGATTGCGACACTGCCATATTTCCTTGAGCCGGCTATGCATACTATATATTGCAAAAAGGATTCTAACAAAACAAGGATTGCGACTCGCCAACATGTCGACGGCTAAGGAATATATAGCCGTATTGCAAAAAGGATTCTAACAAAACAAGGATTGCGACCCAGCCCACAGGTAGATAAACTCTACCTGTGCTGTTATTGCAAAAAGGATTCTAACAAAACAAGGATTGCGACTTTTTACTAGTTCTCCACTCGTAATTCATTTCTTATTGCAAAAAGGATTCTAACAAAACAAGGATTGCGACTCTCTTCGATATAGTTTATAAAGTTCGTTATACTGGATTATTGCAAAAAGGATTCTAACAAAACAAGGATTGCGACTACTTGGTAGCTAATAGCTTTTTGAATAAGTTCTTATTGCAAAAAGGATTCTAACAAAACAAGGATTGCGACCTAGGATATAAAGCAGTAGCTACTTGACTACTATATTGCAAAAAGGATTCTAACAAAACAAGGATTGCGACTAATTTTTTTGATGTTTCAAATCCTGTTATCCATATTGCAAAAAGGATTCTAACAAAACAAGGATTGCGACCCCGAAGGTCTCAGTAATTAAAATTTTAGTTTCATTATTATTGCAAAAAGGATTCTAACAAAACAAGGATTGCGACTCTCTTTCATCCCAATTATCATTGGGATTAATCCAAATTGCAAAAAGGATTCTAACAAAACAAGGATTGCGACTTACCATGACGTCAATATATCCGCCACTATTCGCAATTGCAAAAAGGATTCTAACAAAACAAGGATTGCGACCCATTTTGGACGTTTTCGATTGCTTCTTCAATTGTATTGCAAAAAGGATTCTAACAAAACAAGGATTGCGACTATAATTTTTATCACTTCTACATTTCATTTGAACCAAGATTGCAAAAAGGATTCTAACAAAACAAGGATTGCGACTTTTGGTTTTGGGATTTATAACACCAACCCAATCATTGCAAAAAGGATTCTAACAAAACAAGGATTGCGACTTGTTATAGATTTAATGAAAATATTATAATGAGATTGCAAAAAACTTGATTAAATAATTTATAAATAAGTAATGTTAAATATTTAAATTAGGTGAAAAATATGACAAATGAAAAACAGTTATGGAAAAAAGTTTATATGGATGGATCTGTTTTCAGAATTCCTGAAGATGTAAGATTTGTTAAAGAAGTATATTTAGAGCATGATACAATACATATTCATTTATATAAATCTGAAACGGTTCAAATAAGAATTAGGATGATATCTTTTGATGTTGGTAATTTTGAAATGGTTAAATCACATATTAGATCTCAAGTAGCAATACAAGATACTACTATAGGGGTGTATAATGGGTATACTAATGAAGGGGAATATGATTTTATCCAAGAATTTAATTACCCTGATTACCATGCGGAAAATAATGTTAATATAAGTATACACAGTTCAGAAGACTCATTTTATAATCTAAGCTATTACCAGTTTATTGAAAAAATGATAGGGAGTGGGTAACTTATACTCATGATCAAATATAGTGAATAGCTTAATATTTTTAGATAAGTTATCTTCTTTAAGAATACTTGTTTGTCAGAATTTGTTGAAAAAAAAGTTTATATGAGTTTGTCCCAGGATAAGGTTTTTCAATCTTTTTTTATTTTAGTTGAATTAATTATAAAACCTGCAGTAGAGAATATATGACAGTTTATAAAAATTGTAAAACAAAATATTCATATGTTATAAGATTTGTAAATAAATAATATTTGTTAAATATAATGTTCTGTTATTATTTTAAAAAACTTAATAATTTTTAGCTTTTTAAGGGTTTAAAGTAATTTATTTAATAAAGAGGTGTTAAAAAATGAATATTAATTTAATAGGTCAAGATATTGCACGTAGGGAAAGTCTAGAAGCAAAATTAGAAGAAATTAATGATATATTGTCTAATTGCACAGATGATAATGAAATAGATAGTCTTTTGGATGAAAGGAACTGGCTAATTGTTGAAATTGAAAGATTGTCTTAAGCTATACTAAATATTGCTTTTAAGTTCTAAATTATTTTTTATCCTTTTTTTCTCAACTAGATTTATAGATTGGTGTTGTAAAAGTTATTCTAACAATGGTTACAAAATAATAGCACATTTTCCCAATGATAATACTATTTTAACTATTCTTCTGGCAAAAAATAACATTCTGAGCTATAAGTTTTATACAAAATAATGTATTATATATTATAAAATCTTGTTCATTATTTTCTAACAAACATTGTGAAGTAAAAATATTTAAATACTTAGAAATAGTAATAATAATATACGGACTATGATTACTTTACAATAACTCTTATGGGATTGGTGTTTTTTTATTAGGGAATATAGCGTCAATGAAGCAATAGAAATACTTAACAATTTGGATTCTAATTCTATTGGAGAAGATATCTTCAGAAACACAAAACATGTAATTCATTCAAGTAATAAAAGGCATGAAGATCCTAATATGATTTATGATTTCCTTATTAATCATGAAAATGAGGGGATATTGAAAAGTAATTATAATACTTTTAAGATTTTTTACAAACATCCTACTAAAAAATCAAAAGATATATGTATTGTTATTGCAATAACAGATAATAAGGGAGTTAAACTTATTACTACTTTTAATCAACCTAAAGAAAGACGGGTGAGAACTTATGAAAAATAATGGAATATTAATTGAACATTCTTATGATCCTGATGCAGATGCTTTATTTATTAGTAAAGTGGATAATTATGAGTATGATGAGTCTGTTGAATTAACCAATGATGTTATTTTAGATTTTGATATGAATGGTGAAGCTTCTGCTTTAGAAATTTTAAATGCATCTAAAGTTTTCAATGTGTCTAAATATAGTCTTGGTAATATTGGTCCCATTTCTATGAAAATAGGAGTTAATAAAAAGGTTATTTGTCTTAAATTAGGAATAGGTGTTTTAGTTCATAATAAAGAATTGTTGAAATCTTTAAATCATTCTGCAATTAATGATATTGATGCTCCAGCTATGCAAACTGAATTAGCAACAGCATAATATTTCTTATTTTAAATATCCCAATCTGTCTAATAAATTGTATATATTTATTTAGAGTGCTTAACTGAAAGTATATAATATTCTTTTTTAGCTTTAAACTTCTTCTTTAGTAATTAAAACCTACAATTATTCCTTTTTTTACTAATTATTTTACTAATTTATATTAAATTCTTAGATTAGTATTCTTACTTCTCTTATACAAGTTTATTTCATAAAATTATGAATAATAAATTGCAACTTTCGTGATTGTAACCTTTTTAGTTATTATAAATTTTAAATTGATTTTAATATATTCCCCATTAATTAATTTTTTTCACTGCTAATAAATTGGTATTTTCTCACATATAATCCAAATATTTATTAATAATAAACTTAATAAATTATAAAGTATTCGAAAAATATAAACATATTATTATTAAAACCATAGGATAGTAGATTATGATCGTTAAAACATTATCAAGAGAGCTCAACATTCGTGAAGGGCAAACTGATGCAGTTATAAAGTTAATAGATGAAGGCAATACAATACCTTTTATTGCAAGGTATCGTAAAGAAGCTACGGGCTCCTTAAATGATGAAATTCTTCGTAAATTTGATCAACGTCTCAAATATCTTCGAAACCTTGAAGAGAAGAAAGAACAAGTTTTAAAGTCAATTGGTGAACAGGAAAAGCTTACTCCTGAGCTTGAAAGGGAAATAGCTAATGCTAATACTCTTGTAGTTCTTGAAGATATTTACCGTCCTTATAAACCTAAAAAACGTACTCGTGCTACAATAGCTAAAGAAAAAGGTTTGGAAAATTTAGCTATTGCTATATTCAACCAAGAAATTAAAGTACCAGTTCCTGAACTTGCTAAAAAATATTTATCTGAAGAAAAAGAAGTTTCAACAATTGAAGATGCTATAGATGGGGCTAAAGACATAATAGCTGAGATGATTTCAGATATTTCTGAATATCGTGCTTTAATTCGTAAAGCTACTTTTGGTGAAGGAAACTTAGTTTCAAAAGCAAGTGATGAAGATGCACGTTCTGAATATGAAATGTACTATGAATATTCTGAACCAGTTGCTAAAATAGCTACTCATAGAGTTTTAGCTATTAATAGAGGAGAAAAAGAGAAATTTTTAAGAGTTAAAGTTGAAGCTCCTATGATTGACATTATTCTCTATCTTAAACGTCATGTTTTGATTAATACTAGTGAAAATTCTAAAAGAACTGAATATAATCCATATACTCGTGAAATTTTAGAAGAAACTATTGCTGATTCTTATAAACGTTTAATAGCTCCTGCTACTGAAAGGGAAATTCGTAATTACCTTACAGAAAAAGCAGAAGATAAATCTATTAAAGTATTTTCTAAAAATTTAGAACAACTTTTAATGCAAGGTCCTATTTTAGGTAAAACTGTTTTAGGTTGGGATCCTGGGTTTAGAACTGGCTGTAAAATAGCTGTTGTTGATAAAATGGGTAAAGTTCTAGCTACAGATGTAGTTTATCCAACTGAACCTCAAAATGAAATAGCTGAAACTAATGAAAGAATTAATGAATTAATAGATACTCATAACATTGATTTAATTGCTTTAGGCAATGGAACTGCTTCAAGAGAGTCAGAACGTATTATTGTGGATATTATTAAAGACACAGATGTTAAGTACTTAATTGTTAATGAAGCGGGTGCATCTATTTACTCAGCTAGTTCTTTAGCTAATGAAGAATTTCCTGATTATGATGTTGGTGCTCGTAGTGCTATTTCTATTGCAAGACGTCTCCAAGATCCTTTAGCAGAGCTTGTTAAAATTGACCCTAAATCAATTGGTGTTGGACAATATCAACATGATATGAATCAAAAGAAGCTTTCAGAGTCATTAGCTAGTATTGTTGAAAAAGCAGTTAATAGTGTTGGTGTTGATGCAAATACGGCATCTAAGGCTCTTTTAGAATATGTTTCAGGAATTACTAAAACCACAGCTAAAAACATAATTGATTATAGGGAATCTAATGGCCAATTTAAAAACCGTGAAGAGCTACTGGATATTGATGGTTTAGGCCCAAAAGCTTATGAACAATGTGCAGGTTTTATTAAAGTATTTGATGGGGATAATTTACTAGATACTACTACAGTTCACCCAGAATCTTATGAAGCTACTAATAAGCTCCTTGATTCAGTTGATTATTCTTTAGAAGATATTTTAAAAGGTAATGATGATTCACCTAACTCTGACTTATCTAAATTAGCTGATTTAGACTATAAATCTCTTTCAGAAGAGCTAGACATTGGTGAAATTACATTAAAAGATATAGTTAAAGAACTTCAAAAACCAGGCCGTGATCCTCGGGATGAAATGCCTCAACCAGTTTTAAAAAGTGATGTTTTAGAAATTGAAGACTTGAAAGAAGGTATGATTTTACAAGGTACTGTTAGGAATGTAGTTGACTTTGGTGCCTTTGTTGATATTGGTATCCATCAAGACGCTTTAGTTCACATATCTCAGCTTGTAGCTGACCAATTTGTTCGCCATCCACTTGATATTGTAAGTGTTGGGGACATTGTAGAAGTAAAAATAATTGAAATTGATTTAAATAAACGTAGAGCTCAATTATCTATGATAATTTAGCTATCTACTATTTATATCATTAATTATATTATTATTTCTATTATTTTTACTTTTTATATTATTTTTATTATTTATACTGTTATTCTCACTATTTTAATAGTTATTTTTGTTTTTCTTATTATTTTTACTTTTTATATTATTTTTATTATTTATACTGTTATTCTCACTATTTTAATAGTTATTTCTATTTTTCCTATTATTTTATTAATTTTAATGTTATTTTTACTAAATTTCCGCTATATTATTCATTTAGCTAATGTCAAACTCAAATAATAACAATAATATACTACATACTGGCATATATTAAATTATATAGTTCACTTTGGTGTTTTAATAATTATTAAATAAAACCCATGTTGGCAAAAAAATAGTTGAGGAGTGTTAGTTATGGCGAAACATAAGTGTGGAGTTTGCGGTTATATTTTTGATGAAGAAGCAACAGGTAAAAATATTTCAGAGATTGATGTATGTCCTTTTTGTCATCAGCCTGTTTTTGCATTTAGTAAATTAAAAGAAGAAATTAAAAAATCTTTAAAACAGGATTTAGGCCTTGATGAATTAGGGGAGGATAAATCTGTTACTTTCACTATTAAATCCGATAAATCTGAAGTAACTGGTAAGGCAAAAGCTCCTGAAAGGCATAAGCATTTAGATTATCCTGAAGAATATATTCGTATTGACCCAACTTGTCGTTATATGAATGATATTCACAGAATTGCTAGTACTTCTCATTCTGTTACATCATCAATGGGAACTCAACTTGATATGCCTAATTGGGATGATATTT
The DNA here is from genome assembly GCA_051649785.1 of Methanobacteriaceae archaeon. Taxonomy (GTDB): domain Archaea; phylum Methanobacteriota; class Methanobacteria; order Methanobacteriales; family Methanobacteriaceae; genus JBOFHT01. The sequence goes on along the minus strand of JBOFHT010000106.1, from coordinate 12,520 downwards.
TAATTCTTGGAGCTCAATTAAACCCATTTCCAATTGAAAATAATGTTGAAATAGAAGTACAAACTATTATTGGTAAAAATGCTAAAAAACCAATGGTTCTAGAAAGTCCTTTTTATGTTTCCCATATGTCTTTTGGTGCAATATCTCGTGAAACAAAACTTGCATTATCTAAAGGTTCAGCTATGGCAAAAACAGCTATGGCAAGTGGAGAAGGTGGAGTATTACCTGAAGAAATGGAAAATAGTTATAAATATATCTTTGAATATGTTCCTAATAAATACAGTGTTAATCCTGAAAACCTTAAAAATGCAGATGCTATTGAAATTAAAATTGGCCAAGGTACAAAACCTGGTTTAGGTGGACATCTTCCAGGAAATAAAGTAACGTCAGAAATAGCTAAAATAAGAGGTAAAAAAGCAGGCGAGGATATACAAAGCCCATCAAAATTTAAAGGAGTTAATACTAAAGAATCATTAAAAAAACTTGTATCTAATTTAAGAGAAAAATCTGAGGGACGTCCAATTGGTATAAAAATAGCGGCAGGTCGTATTGAGAGTGATTTAGAATTTTGTATTTATGCTGAAGTAGATTTTGTAACAGTAGATGGTCGTGGTGGGGCTACTGGTTCCAGTCCAAAGTTTGTTAGAGATTCTACAAGTATTCCTACAATTTTTGCTTTAAGACGAGCTAGAAAATACTTAGATAAAAATAATTCAAATATTGATTTAATTATAACTGGTGGTTTAAGAGTCTCAGCTGACTTTGCAAAAGCTATTGCTTTAGGTGCAGATGCTATTGCAATTGCTACTGCTCCTCTAATGGCGGTAGCTTGTCAACAGTACCGTATTTGTGGAACTGGGGAATGTCCTGTTGGTTTAGCAACTCAAGATCCTGAATTAAGAGAAAGGTTAAAAGAAGATACTGCAACACAAAGAGTAGCTAATTTCTTTAATCGTTCTTTAGAAGAATTAAAAGACTTTGCAAGACTAACTGGTCATTTAAGTGTGCATGATTTTAACATGGATGATATTTGTACAATAAATAGTGAAATATCAAAATATACAGATATTTCCCATGTTTAACTTATTTAATTTTAAAAAAGAGTTTAAAAAAATCTAATTTTTTAAGTTTATAGCTTTTTATTTTTAGATTTTTTTATTATTTATATTTCTAGTTTTCTTTTATTTTGAAATACTTTTATTTATCTAAAACTTTCTAATATAGCTCTTATTTCTTTATCAAGAGTTTTACTATCCCAACCTACAATCAAATAACTATTTTTAACTTTAAAGAAAGCTTTTGATGAGCTAGCATCATGGAAAATTTGGATTTCTGTACCATTTGTTTTTATGATTTCGGTTTCAAGGTCTCCATTATCAAGTTCTTCACTTAAACTCTTATTCCAAGCACTTTTATTTTTATAAATTTCGACACTAAATCCGCCACCAAGTGAAAGATAGCTATCAACACTCTCTTGTTTTATTCCCTCAACGGTTATACTATTTCCTTGTAAAAGAGTTCCATTACTGTATTTTTCAGGGATTTTAAAACTTATATTAGAAATATTTTTTGTATTCCAATTATCCGAGTCTGGCTCTTGATTACCTAATAAATTTGTTCCAAACATTACATAAGTTCCTATAAGAGCTATTACTATTAATGAAATAGCTATTATAATGTTTAAATGGACTTTTTGCATTTTCATTCTCCTTATTTATAATATAAAATTTAATAAATTTCTTTAATAAATTTTTTAAGTTTAAAATTTTAAATTTAATATAATTGAGTATATTTGCTTAAATAATCATTATATTTTTTATCCAGTATTTTTAAAGTAGATAAATTCTGAGGACTTGTTAATGATCGTTCTTCAACAAGATTTCTTAGTGTACCATTTCTGATATGTGCTTGAGTTTCACATACAACAAAGTTTAATACCTCTTTATTTTTCTTTTCTAGCTCTTCACGAGATAAATTATTTACTTCATCATTTAAATGATACTGATTTAAATTATAATTTTTAGTAGGTGTAATTAAAACATTTAAATAGCTATAATATTCAGATATATCATCTAAAAATACATCAATCCCCATATATGCAAGAATTGGTATGAATGATGCTTCGGCAAATGGAAATATTAAGTAACTATTTGGATTTAGTTTTTCCCTTATATTTACAATCATTTCAACTAATTCACGACTTCTTAAAAGTAATTCATCACTATTAGCTATTATAAATCCATTGTATCCAAGACTTTCAAGTTCTTCACAGGCTTTAATTCTTAAATCTAAATATTTTCCGCCATGGATAATAGCTATATCATCACTAATTCCTTTTTCAGCTGAATGTTTTGCATTTTCTATTGTTTTTTCAAGACCCCAATTTGAAAGTTCGTATTCTATATTGTATGCAGTTGCTTCATCTTTTACAATATTAAGTTCATCATAGCTTTTTATTGTAGGAGTAATTGTATTTTCAAGCTTTCCAAGTCTTGCAGGCCCGTCATGTGATTTTACTTCTATTTTAATTAGCGTTGATTCTAATTTTACCATTTTACTTACCTTTATATAGTTACTTAGTTATTTTAATTAGGATTATGATTAGTATAATTTAATTATATTTAATTATATTTAATTATATTTAATTTAGATTTAATTTAGCTATTTATTTAGTTTTTACTTAATTTAATTAACTTTATAAATAAATAATTTTACAATTCGCTAATTTTCCTTTTGTTTTTTTATTTTAATATACTTTTCCATTATTTATTATTTTCACTAAAATTAACTATCATTAGTTTTATTCCCACTACTATATTTTTCTAATAATATTTATTCATTACATATTTAATTTACATATTAATTAATGGCAGTATTAATTACTATTATTTCATATATTTTAATTTCATTAGATTTATTAATAGATTAAGTGAGTAAAACTAATAAATACTGTAACCTTAAAGGTTACACTCTTCAATTTTTTAGTAAACTTTATATACTCTATTAATATAGTTAATATATAGGTTCAGAGGTAAGCTTTGAGAATTGCTGCCTATGAAGTACCAAGGTGTGTATTAAAATGTCTGTATTAAAAAAACTCAAAAACCTAATTAAAGGAAATGAAACGGATCATGACACATCTTCTGAAAAATCTGTAGCTAACCGTACAAATGAAGTAGCTGAAAAAGCTAAAGAAGACATCAAAGCTGCTGAAGAACTTGCTAAATCCAAACTTAAAGATGTAGCTGAAACTGCTAAAGAAGCAGAGAAAACAGCTGAAGAAGTTAAAGATAAAGTAAGTGAAGTAGCAAAAGATGTAGCTGAAACTGCTAAAGAAGTTATTCATGATGCGAAAGAATTAGCTAATAGTGAGATTAAAAAATCAAAATCTAAAGAAGAATCAAATGAATCAAAAGATAGGAGCGAGAAAATGACTCTACTTGATGAAAAACAATTATTAAAAGGATCTGATGTTGATAAAGAATTCACTCAACTTTTTGTTGATGCTGGTATTGATACTGTTGAACACTGTTTTCAATGTGGAACTTGTGGTGGAGGATGTCCTTCTGGAAGAAGAACACCTTACAAAGTAAGACAAATTGTAAGAAAATGTTTAATGGGATTAAAAGACGATGTAATAGCTGACCCTGCGTTATGGATGTGTACTACTTGTTACACTTGCCAAGAAAGATGCCCAAGAAATGTTAAAATCGTTGAAATTATTAAAATGGCACGTAATGTAGCTGCACAATCTGGATTCATGGCTCCTGCACATAAAGCAACTGGCTCTTTTGTTATAAAAACTGGTCACGGTGTACCAATCAATGATGCAACTAAAGAACTCAGAAAAAGAGTTGGCCTTGGGGAATTACCTCCAACTACTCATTCTAACCCAGAAGCTTTAGAAGAAGTACAAAAAATCATGAAAGCTACTGGTTTTGACAATTTAATTGGTTACAACTGGGAATCTGGAGAAATAGAATAGATATTATCCTATATTGTTAAAATATAAAAAATATCTTACATAAAAATATATAAAAATTATTAAGATATTAATATATATTTTCAATAAAATATTCAAAAAAAATAACTAATGATTACAAGGAGACTTAAAAAATGGAAATTGCATACTTTTTAGGTTGTATTATGAATAACAGATACCCTGGTATCGAAAAAGCAACAAGAATTTTATTTGAAAAGCTTGATATTGAACTTAAAGACATGAATGGAGCTTCCTGTTGTCCTGCTCCAGGTGTATTTGGTTCTTTTGATAAAAAAACATGGGCTTCCATTGCAGCTCGTAACATAACTATTGCAGAAGACATGAATGCAGATATCATGACTGAATGTAATGGTTGTTTCGGTTCTCTCTTTGAAACTAACCATATGCTCAAAGAAGATCCTGAAATGAAAGATGAAATTAATGCTGTTTTAGCTGAAGCTGGAAGAGAATACAAAGGTTCAGTCAATGTAAGACACTTTGCTGAAGTACTCTACAATGAAGTAGGTCTTGATAAAATTGCAGAACTTGTTGAAAACCCTGTAAACTTAAATGTAGCTGTTCACTATGGTTGCCATTTCTTAAGACCAAGTGATGAAATTCAAATTGACAATGCTGAAAAGCCAACTATTTTAGATGAAATTATTGAAGCTACTGGTGCTAAATCTGTACCTTATAAAGACAAAATGATGTGCTGTGGTGCAGGTGGAGGTTTAAGATCAAGAGATATTGATGTAACCTTAAGTTTCACTCAAGAAAAGCTTACTAACATGAAAGAAGCTGGTGTAGACGCTATTGTAAATGTTTGCCCATTCTGTCACTTACAATTTGATGTAGGTCAAACTGAAGTTGAAAAGAAATATGGTGAAAAATTCGGTATCCCTGTATTCCATTTAGCTCAAATTTTAGGTTTAGCTATGGGATTAGGTTCTGATGAGTTAACTTTAGATTCTCATTTAATCGACACTGACCCAGCTCTTGCAAAAGCAGCTTCTGAATATGATGAAGTAGCGGGCGGAGAATAGTTAAATTTATTCTCTTTTATTTTTTCTTTTTATTTTTATTTTTCATTATTATTTTCATTTTCATTATCATTATTATCACTATAATTATCACGGTTATTAGTGATATTACTATTATTATCCGCAGTATCCTAGTTTACCCAATTTTTGAATTATTTGATAAGTTTATTTTTATTAATTTTTATGTTTTTATTAGTTTTTTAAAGAATTTTTAGATAATATTTGCACTAAAATTTGAACCTTTTTTTAAGTCATATTATTTTTATATGAACACTTTTCGAATAATATTTATATAAGTTCAAACAAAAGATTTAATGTTATATGATATTTTATCTATTAAGTTACATTGTATTAATTGAAAAAATGTAATGTAAGTTAATTGATATATTTTTTATATTAAGTTTATAGTAATTTAAGAAAAATTAAATGGTGATTTAATGTTTATAGCAACTTTAGGCGGAATATTCAAATTCAAAGACCTTCCAGAGGAATATGGTCCATATGTACAGTTTAAAGCAACTGTTGAAAAAAGGGAAATTAATGATAATGATGACATAGCTGTATTGGATATTACAGGGACTGACTCTCATCATGTTTTATTTTTAGACAGCTACTCTGATATTAAAGAAATTAAACAAGAACTCAAAGAAGCTGAAGCTAAAGTAAATCACACTACTTTAAAAATATTAGAAGGGCATTTATAATTATTGTTCTTTTACATTTATATTAATAATACTAATGGAATGACTACTATGGATTTACCTGTTGAGCAAACATGGCTTATTTTAGTTAATTTGCTTACAGATTTGAAAAAAAAGGGTATTGATATACCTAATTCTATTAATAGAGATATTAGCTTAGTTAAAACATCTATTAATTTTTATAAAAAGGATACTTCACATCCAGATATGATTAAAGAGTTTGATAGAGCTAATATGGCTATTACAGAAATTCAAGATCATTTACTTGAATTTGCTGAAGATTTTAGTGATGATTATTATAAAAAATGGATTGATAAACTAAAAAGAGCTAATTTAGGTGAAGAAGTTTATTCTATGCCTAAAACCAACTCTAGATTTGTAGTAGGTAGTCCTCCAGGATTTTCTAAAAGTAGAATTAGTTTTAAAAAACCAATTGCTGAAGAACGTATTCAAGAAATAGCAGAATATAATAATATTATCCTTGAAATGGAAGCAGATAATATTGTTGTTGTCTATGGTGATATGGAAAATATGAAAAAAGGAGTTAAAGAACTAGGTTCTTTCTTTTTAGAAGATTAAGTATTTCTTATATTTAACTATTTATTATATTATAGGCATATTTAGTTTTATTTATTTTTATATTTTAGCTGTATTTTATGGGATACATTTGGGAAATATATGGAGGAATAAACTATGATAGAACCTTATATTGTATTTAATGGAAATTGTGAAGAAGCTATGAAATTGTATGAAAAAGTTTTTAAAAGCAATGATTCTGAAATTATGAGATATAGTGATGCTCCAGAGGATCCTGATTTTCTAATTACTGATGAAATGAAGAATTTGGTACTTCATGGAGAAATGACAATTGATGGAACTGTATTTAATTTTTCCGATACTTATGAAGAGTATATACCTGGAAATATAATGTCAATAGCTGTTAAACTTGATTCTGAAGAAGAAATTAAAAGAATTTTTAATGAATTAAAAGAAGGGGCAACAATTCATATGGATATTGAACCAACATTTTTCAGTCCAATGTATGGAGTTTTAACAGATAGGTTTGGTTTGAATTGGCAATTAGTCTGTATTAAAGAATAATTATTTTATTCTTTTATTTTTATTATTTATATTTATAATCTCTCAATTAATTCTATAATTTTTTCTTTTATTACTTTATTACATTTTTCCTCTTCTTTTTTCACTCTAGCTACTTCTTTTGGATTTAAGCCACATTTATTCAATTCTTCCATTACGTCGATAGTATCTACTGTTTCAACATCTTTTTGTTTTAGTATTTTTCCAACACAGTCTTCGTTACAACCATTAATGCCAATAATAGGATATTTTTTTATTAATTCTCTAAAACCAGATTTATCTCCTGATGTAGCACCCATACAAATTGAAATAATGTTTTTGTGCTTTTTAACTAAATCATCATTAGCTAACCTAGTAATAAGTCCATAAGGACTCATTCCATTACATGATGCAAGTGCTATTTTTCTATCTTCAAATTTACTATCAGAACTATTAATTTTCATTTTTACCAGTCCTAAGTTCTATCTATTTATTCATTTTTAGCTTCTTTATTATATGCATCTTCAAGTGCTTCTTTATGATACATTGAAGCTAATTGTTTTTTACACTCTTCATCACTAAATAATCTTAGTTTTCCAGCTCTACATGGATAGTGCTGTATCCTTAAACCTGCTTCTATTGGAACTTTATTAATATCAAATTCTTTTCCACAATATTTTTCTTTTATAAAATCAATTACAAACTTAGTTGATCCACAAGGAGAAGTTCTAATTGTTTTAATATCTTTAATTTTTCCACCTTCCAATTCTAGTTCTACTTTTGGTTTTCCTATTTTAGATACAAATTCATCAAAGTATTTATTCCCATTTTCTTCAATTTCACACATAATATATGGACAAGATACATTTTCAAACTTTTCAAGCTGATTTTTCATCCCATCTCCTTTCCAAGAAGCTACAATTATCCAAGCAACATCTTTATTAAATTTATAAACTAAATCAGTTGTTATGTCGGGGTGTACTGTATAAGTGATTAATATATCACTTTTTTTAATTTTTTCTTCATCTTCTTTTGGAATTTCAATTTCATCTAAAAACATTGAATTTGGGCTTTCTATTTCTATAAATTCAGTATCAAATACTTCACCTATAGTTTCAAAAGCTCTTTCTCCATAAGGTCCGTCTGTTACAATTGCAACTTTTAACATTAAATCACTTCCAATATTTTTTATAATATTTTTAAACTCAAATTTAAACATAAATTTAAATTTTTAACTTAAACTTAAATTTTTAAATTTTAAAATAATCAATTATCCATTTATTTATTTGGTCACGAACCATTCTAAACTCTTCAATTTGATTATTTTTTATAATATTTTTGTTTTTTACAGCACTTATATTTGCATCTTCATTTTCATTAATTTTAATAGGATTTTTAAAAGTTTTTGAAACTTGTTTATTACAATTTAAAAAAATAGGGCAGGCTTGATTATTATCACAAAGAGTGACTACATAATCAAAATGCCTGTCTTTAAATTCACTAATACATTTGGATTTTTTCCCACTAATATCAATTTCAATTTCATTTAGAACTCTTATTGTGTAGGGGTGTATTGATTTTGGGTTAGAACCTCCACTATATGCATTGTAAAAATCACCATAACTATAGTTTAACAAGGCTTCTGCCATTTGTGAACGTGCTGAATTATGATTACAAATAAAAAGAACCTCTTCCTTCATAATTTTTCCTATTAATTAACCTTTTTTTAATAAATTCCCATTATTAATCAAATCTTTTTTTAAGATTTATTTTTTCACTTTTTTAGATAGCTTTTCAACTAACTTGTCATGTCTTTCTTTAATATATTCATATCCATTTTCATAGAACGGACATTTTAAAATACAATAAGTACATCCTAAGTTGCATCCAATACATAATTCTTCTTTAAATTCATCCTTTACTTCTTTCCCATTTTTGTGTTCAATTAATGCTTTTGATTCACAAGCTTTAATACATTTACCACACCTTGTACAATAATCATGTACCCATTTATGAGGATTCTCATTTAAAATTGGTAAATTTTCAATTTTGGTTAGAATAGCTGAAATTTTTTGCTTAGGTCCTAATTCAGGTGTTATTAAAAGACCATTTCTACCAATTGCACCCATTCCACTTTTTTCTGCTAATTTTATAAAATCTATTAAACTACCATGTGGATGAGCTACTTTTGTTTCAAATTCATTTTCCCTTAAATAATCAGATATTTGGTAAGTATTTGTTCCAAATTCAGAATATAATTTTTCATTTAATTTAACAGCTTCTTCACTAGGCCCTGCAAAAGCAGTATCATCTGGAATTTCCTTTGTTAATACAATTGCATATGAGTTTTCAATATCAAAATTATTATCTTTAAGGTCACTTTTAAGTTTATAAGAATCAGGAACACTTTCTTTATTTTTTACAATTAAATCTGAACTGACTTTAACAAATCCAATACTTTTAATTCCTAATTCTTTGCAATATAATTCTAAATCTTCTAAGAATTTTTCACTAATTTTTGTTTTCGGATTTTTTGGGTTTTCAACTTTTGATTCACTTTGGGGTTCAACTCCGCATCCACATCCACAACTACTTGCCATATTATCTCTTCTCATATCCTCTTGATTTATAAATTTAGTATAACATCAGTATATTTAAATATTTCAATATAACTATATATTTTTTTATATATTTATATATTTAAGTATTTCGATTTATTAAATTAATTTAAATATTTGTATTATTAAATCCATATATTTAAATATTTTAGTATTAAATATACTGCTATGAAAACAGTTAAAAATAATCCAAATGGTGGTAGTAAAAAATGCCAAAAGGAATATTGCTGTGATATTAACACTATTTTATCAAAAATTCCTAATGAAAATAATATAATTAGCCAAGCCGATGTTATTAAAGCTATTTCTGATCCAACTCGTCTTAAAATCATATATTTAATTAGTTATGGGGAGTTATGTGTTTGTGAGATTTATGAAGCTCTTAATAAATCCCAACCAACAGTTTCCCACCATTTAAATCTTTTAAAAAAAGCAGGCTTTTTGAAATGGCGTAAAGAAGGAATTTGGACTTATTATAAACTTTCAAATACTGAAATAATAAATCAAATTAACAATTTATTAGATTTACTAGATTAAAATTATTAATTTTTGTTATTATTGGGTTTGATAATTGTATGGATTACTGGAGATGATTTTATTAAAAAAATTATTAAAATACTTGCAATAAGTGATTTACACAGTGGGGAAATTTTTAAAGAAGTCATTGATTTAGTTAAAAATAATAATATTGATTTTGTAGCTATTTCAGGAGATATAACTGATTTTGGGACTCCTGGTGAAGCAGAAAATATTCTTAATCACCTTGCTGAATCTGGAGCAGAATTAATAGCTATTCCTGGTAATTGTGATTCTAAAGATATTTGTGATGCTATTGATAATTCAAGTGCTATTAATTGCCATAATTCGATTCATGATGCTGGTGAGTTAGTGTTCTGTGGTTTTGGTGGTTCTAATCTAACTCCTTTTAATACTCCTTTTGAATTCACAGAAGATGAACTTTATAACAATATTAAGGAACTTACTATTAAATTCAATAATACTATAAATAACAGTAATAATATTAATATTAACAATAACAGCAATAATAATAATAATCATCTTCATCATCTTAATGACAATAATGACAATAGTGTTAATGATAATACTAATAATAAGTTCAAAGTATTAATTACCCATGCTCCTCCTATTAACACTAATGCCGATAAAATTAAAAATGGAGCACATGTAGGTAGTTTTAGTATTAGAAAAATAATTGAAGAGTTCCAACCTGACCTAGCTATTTGTGGTCACATTCATGAAGCAAAATCTCAAGATAAAATTGGTAAAACACTTGTTATTAATCCAGGTATGGCTAATATTGGTGATGCTTGTTTAATTAATGTCAATACTAATGTTAATGGTAATTCGAGTAGTAACAACAGGATTAATGTTAATTTCATTAATTTTATCAATAAATAGATTAATATACAGATTATATGGATTATATGGTGGATTATTGTATTATGCTATGATAAATAAAGTATGACAATATAAAATTATATATTTAATAATCACTAAAATTAATTTTAGGGATATATGAACTATTCCATATTATTAAAATGCTTATTAAAATACTAATTAAATATATAATTAATATAATCATTAATATAATCATTAAAATATTTATTAAAATATTTATTCAACTATTATAATAGAATTGGGATAATTAACGGGAGATAAATTGATGGTTTCTAAAAAGAATTATGTTTTACTTGCAGCTTGTGTAGCTAGCTTTCTTTCAGCATTTGCAACATCTTCTGTTGTTGTAGCTTTACCTTCTATTGCTAAACAGTTTTCTATGGATGTTGTAACTCAAAATTGGGTTATGGTTTCATTCTTATTAACAATAGCTATTGCATCTATTCCTATTGGTAAAATAGCTAATATATATGGTCTTAAAAAATCATTTATTGCAGGTATAGTAGTTTTCATTATTGCTTCAATTATTTCTGCAATGGCAAATAGTACATCATTGCTTATGGGGGCTCGTATTATTCAAGGAATTGCTGGTGCTACATTAAGTGTAACATCTTTAGCTATGGTAAGTGAAGCATTACCTCCTAATGAACGTGGAAAAGGTATTGGTATGAACATTTCCAGTGTTTACATTGGTCTTGCTATAGCTCCTGTTATTGGTGGTATTTTAAACTATAACTTTGGTTGGTCAAGTGTTTTCCTTTTCGCTGTTCCTTTTGCATTCATTCCACTTGCTATTGTAATATTTAAAATTAAAGATGAGTGGGTTCATAATTCTAAAGGTAAATTTGATTATATAGGCTCTTTTATATTCGGGTTAGCTATGTTAGCTCTTGTTTATGGTTTTACTATTTTAAATCAGCTATTTGGGCAAATTTTAACAGTTTTAGGTATAATTCTATTTATTATATTCACTTTCTGGGAACTTCGAGTAAGTGATCCTGTTTTTAATGTTTCTTTATTTAAAAACTTTACATTTGCATCTTCGACTATTGCAGCTCTTATTAGTTATTTGGCTACTTTTGCTGTTACTTATATGCTTAATTATCATTTCCAGTATATTCTTGATTTAAACTCTCAGCTAACTGGTATGATTTTAATTATAACTCCTATAATGATGGCTATTTTAGCTCCTGTATCTGGAAAACTTTCTGATAAAATAAAACCTCAAAAATTATCTGCATTAGGTATGGGATTTGTTTCAATAGCTCTTTTTATGCTTATCTTCTTAGATAAATCAACAACTATTGAATATATTGCTCTTGCTATGTTTTTACAGGGAATTGGTTATGGATTGTTCTCTTCTCCAAATACAAATGCTATTATGAGTTCTGTAGAGCGTAAATTTGCATCTTCTGCTTCAGCTATTGTTTCAACTATGCGTGTTGTAGGTCAAACATTAAGTATTGGTCTTTTAACTATGATTTTGGCTTTAATAATGGGTGCTGTTCCAATAATTCCTGAATATTATCCTCTTCTCACTCAAAGTTGTCAAATAATGGCTATGATTTCTACAGTATTGTGTGTAATAGCTATTTTTGCTTCATTAGTAGGAGTTAGAGGTAGTAGATAGATTTAGCTATTATTTATATTATATTTATTATTTTTTATTTTATTTTATTTTAT
>JBOFHT010000105.1:0-18872 GCA_051649785.1 Methanobacteriaceae archaeon | reverse complement strand
TAATTTATAGTCAAAAATATTTTTTTCAAAAAGAAATTTCCTTAATTTGCTAAGCCAAAGCATTTTAAGTTGTTTTAATTTTTGAAATAGCGGATTTTGATATAAACTAGTGCAAAAATATAGGGTTTCTACAGAGCCATTAAAACTATTAAACAGCATTATTACTGTTATTATCAGTATTAATTTCATTATTAATATTGATAGCATTAAAACTATTATTAGTATAATTATGGTTATTATCAGTATTATTAATTTTATTAGTATTAATTTTATTATTAATATTAGTATTACCTACAATAAGATTATCCCTATTTATAAAGTTACATTAGTCCAAATTATCTAATGAATTCATAGCTTGAACCATATTATTAAGTTTAGAAACAGCAACCTCTTTACTAAAAAGACGCATCCCACAATCAGGGTCAATATACAAGTTATTAAAACCAACAATATCAATTCCACGTTTAATCAACCTAGCTACTTCATCAACTGTTTCAATTTCTTTTCGCTTAGTATCAATACAACCAAAACCAATTTTCTTACCATTTAAATTATTAGAATAACTATCCAATACATCAACATTAGATTCAAAGCCAGCGAACTCACAATCAATAATATCAACATTAAAATCAAGTAAATTTTGGAATACATCAGATATATCCCCACAACAGTGAATAGAAACTGGAATAGATAGTTCAGAGCTAATAATATTAATAGCTTTTTTAGCTACATCCATATCAACCATTCCTGTAGATAAAAATGGCTCATCAATTTGAATTAAGGTAGCTCCAGCATCTTCAAGTGCAATTGCCTCAACTTTAAGAACTTTAGCCATATCCAGAATAGCTGAATTCTTATTTAAAGAACCTTTATTATAATAAGATTCAATGAAAGAAGAAAAAATCATAGTAGATGGACCTGTTAAAATTCCTTTAACACCATTATGATATTTAGGGTTATTATCCCCCTTATTTTTTAAATTTACAACATCTATTTTCCCAGAACCACCCATATCATTAATCAAATTATCCATAATAGATTTAGCATATTTTAAATCAATGACACTTTGAAAATTAGAGTTAAAACCAGTAGAATTAGTATTAGGCATTATTTTAGAAACTATTTTAGAACTATTACCTTCAACAGAAAAACCAATAGTGTTAGAAGCTGTTACAGTAACCATATCCCCTCTTACTTGACCATCAGAAATTATATCAATACCTGCACCTACTTGAGCTTCGACTGCCTCTTTAATAGCAATTTTGTAAGAATCAAAGCTACCCAAAGCATTTTTAATTTTGCCAATAATGGTTTTAGGGGGTTTAATATTAGCAGGAAAACTACCAACAACAGTACTAATCATAATAAGACCTTAGTTAACTTAAAATAAGATAAATAAATTATAAACAATAGATTATAAATCATACCAATATAAATCATACCAATTATTATGCAAATTATTTAATCAATAGATACATCTTTAATTTCATTAATTTCATTATTACTAACTGGCAATTCAATAGCAGCAGTCCCGTGACAAGGTTTTGTATAAGAAAGAATAATAGTACCTTTATTTTTATTAATACCAATAGGAATTGGAGGAATACCAATAATTCTAGCTCCTAAAATCTTTTCACCAGGATTAACATGAATAACTTCTTCAGCATTTTTTTCAATGATTTTAGCACAGTCTTTAAAACCGGCATTTTTTAATAAAATCTCATAGTCATCAGACTGTTGTAAATAAGTATCTAAACAAAAAGACATTGGAAAACCTCAAAATAGAAATATAGCTCAAAATATAACTCATTATTAATTACCTAAACTATTTAATGCCTTATCAAGACGAACACGAATTGGAGTAGGGTTGTGATAAGCACGAGCCATAACAATTTCAGCATCAGTATTTTCACTAACCATAGCTTCAAATTCTTCTAATAAAGCCATATCTTTTTCAAATATAACAGCTATTGATTTAGTTTGAAGTATATGATAAAATGTGATAAAGAATGATGCAGCTGCATCTTTATGAACAAATCCCAACAATAAGTCGTAATCTCCAAGATTTAGATTATCCAAACACTTTTCAATGTCAATTTTATTTTGAATATAGTGAGAATCTGGATCTGAAACTTCTAAAAGCTTTGAAGATGCAGGGTTACTTGCTACTGTAACATCATATCCAAGCTTAACTAATTTATTAGATGCGTAAAGTGCTAAAGGAGTCTGAGAAGGTGATTCTGGACATCCTAAAAGTATTAGTGCTTTCATATTAAACTTCCTTAAACTTAATAATAGAATTTAAACAATTTATGTAACATTAGTACATACTAAAACAATATTAATATATTAATATATAATCTAAAAAAGATTAGTATATATCAAAACTATAATAAACATTATATTTTTAACCAAATACTCTACTTGAAAGTATATCATCCTTTTTTAGTGAAACAGCATTTGCTAAAACTAAAGAACCTAATATAATAAAGGTTATAAGTGCTAAACCATTAATTGCACGAGTCATAATAAATAGCCCAATCATTGCTTGAGCAATAAATGCAGTTAATGACCCAATAAGTAAAACTTCACGACCTAAATATTTTTTATTACCTTTTTCACGTTTTTCTCTGTAAATACTTAAAAGTTTAAACCCAATAAAAATTGTACCTAAAACAAATGCCCCTAACCCTAATAAACCTATATAACCAAAATCAAAAGCATATCCAAATATTCCCGGAAGCATGTAATCAATAACGTCCTTTTTTGAAACAAGAAGTCCTGAAAATAAAGGGTAAGGGAGTCCAAATAATAGAATTAATGAAATTGGCAACCCAATATAACCATCGGAAAATGTTAAACATTCTTTACCCCAAAAGCAGGCTCCTTCAATATGTCCAATCAGTTGAGTATTATTAATAACCATTTTTAAACTAGAGTATGAAAAAGTTTCAATACGCCCAATACGTAAGAGGGGGCTGAAAACAGACATATTTGTAATAATAGATACTAATTCCAACAAACCAAAACCAGCTAAACCTACACCAACAAACATAAGTATTTTTTTTACAGTTAAAACTGATTTTTCACGGAATGATTTTGATAGTATAAAATAACCAACAAATAATCCAACTAACCATAATAAAAGGAATGAACGGTGCATTAATCCACCAAAAATAGTTATAAGTATAATAAGAAGATAAACAATTTTTTTTAATCCTACAGTATTAACACCAGATGATTCCATTACTTTTAAAGCCGCTAGAGAAGTTATAACACAAAGAAGTGCAATTGGCCCAAATGGATGGGTAAACTCATTTTGCCCAAATGAGAAGATTAACATTAACATATCTACACCAAAAAGTAGTGTTAATGCCCCTCCAACAAAAAGAGCTAAAAACGTAACTATACTAAGAGAAATTGGAGCTAAGTTAAGTGCAAATATCATAATTGATAAGATTATTAAACCAATTTCTATAATAAACTGAAAATGATTTTGTGAAATTAAAGCCAAGATGAAAACCTCTATAAAATAAACTTTAGTGAAATTATTAAATTTATTTATTAAATTAATTAATTAAATTTTTAATTGAATATTCCTTTGAATTACTTATTTAGTTATTAAAAAATATTATGCAGTTACATGACAGCTATTATGTGCTATTAAATATTATATTACATATATTAATGTTATATGTTATTTATTTTATCTGTTTTTATTAAAATTTATTTTAATATAATTAAACTTACATTATAAAACTTAATTATTTATTATATATATAATATTATACAAAATACTATAAAAACTTTTTTAATTTATGTGAAAATTAAAGAGAATAATTTATATGCATTTCTAAATAATTATCCAACAATAAATTTTATTATTAAAAAAATAAAAATGAACGAAAAAGTTGTTCTTATGAAAGCTACTAATAAAAAAATTTAAATACTAAAATAATTTATAATATAAATCTAACTAACATTAATTTTAAATAGAGAAAATTAATTATTTAATTTTCAACCTAAAATAAATATAAAAATAATATTATAACAATTAATAATCTAGATAATAGTAGATAATAATAAATAGTTTATACTAATACAATTAATTTATAAGGGCTGGTAGCTCAGTCGGTAGATCGTCGCCTTGGCATGGCGGAGGCCCCGGGTTCAAATCCCGGTCAGTCCATTATTTTTATTTTTAATAAATATAACTTTTTCTTATATATACAAAGTTTTTAATACTTCTTATTTTGCATTGTTTTTAGCTAAATCATAAACATTTTCAATGATAATAGAAAATAAATCATCATTTTTTAATTCATCAACTGGAGGATGATTTACAAGTAGACTAAGGGATTTGTTTATAACTTCATTTACTTCTCTAAAACGGTACATAAGCTTTTTATCAATGTAATATCTATCTACAGATAAAGTATCCCCTGGATAACATGATACAACTGGAGTTTGTAAAATTGCAGACTCACGATTCATTGTACCCCCTGCACCAATAACTAAATCACAACGTTTAATTAAACTAGGTGTATCAATAGGTGGTTTTAAAATATGAACATTTTTAATACCATTAAAAATATTAGATTGTTCTTTAAATCTAGGTAAAATTAGAATATTAGCATAATCTTTTAAAACATCTACAATTGGTGAAAGAACCGATTCACGACAGTCAGTTTGCAAATAAGAAGCTAACGAAGGTTCAGGACGCATAAGAATTGTTTTTTCTTTAGTTAATTCAAGACCTAAGTCATTGAAAATATTAGAATTATATTTAAAGTTCTTAAAGTGCATAATCTCCGATGTTCCATCATATCTGACAATATTGTTAGGATCAGCACCATAACCCAATAATTTCCAGATATCAATTCTTTTAGGAGCTATTATTCGATTACATAAAGGAATAGTTAATTTATTGGCAGCTACAGCATGTTCATTGTCTAAAACAAATAAGCTAGGTATTCCTAAACCAAAAGCAATACGAGGCAATTCAATAGAGTGTTTAGCTAAAGCTATATCAATATTTTCACTAATAATAACATCAGCTAACTCATCCATCCGGGAAGTGCTTTCTTTAAGCTTAGCATCGAGACTAACGCCATGTTTACCAATAGATATGAAATCAATATTATACATATCCATTAATTTATGAATATCTCCAAAATCACGACTTGTTACAATAACATCATCCCCTTCTTCTTTAAAGTATTTAATTACATCTTTAAAAAAGAGTACATGCGGAGCATTTGTTATATCAATCCATATCTTCATATTAATCACCCCCAAACTTTAAAAAAAAGTTTGATCAAAAAATACTGTAAAAATCTAATTTGATTAATTATAATTATCAATTACATTCTAAATAAATAATAATAATTTAATCGTGATAATAATAGCAATACTACTAGCAATAATAAATAACTAACTATTAAAATCCCTAATAGCACTAATAACTTCTTCAAGGCCTTTACCTTGTTTTAAACTTGTTTTAATAACTTGAACATCGGGATTGAGATCTTTAACATCAGTGGCCATCTTTTCGTCACTAGCCCCAACAGCTTCAGCAATATCAATTTTATTTATAATAACTAAATCCGCTTCTTTAAATATTAAAGGGTGTTTTTCAACAGTATCGTCGCCTTCACTAACACTAATAACAACAATTCTGATGTGAGAACCTAAATCAAAGTCAACTGGACAAATTAAGTTGCCTACATTCTCAATAAAAAGATAATCAATATCATCCATTGGCATATCACCAAAAGCATGTTCTACTAAATGAGCATCAAGATGGCATTCACGACCAGTATTTAAACCAACAACTGGAACATTATACTGTTCAAATCTACCCGCATCAAATTTACTAATAACATCTCCTGCAATAACACCTATTTTTTCATCCATATTTTGAATAAGCTCTTCAATGAGAGAAGTTTTACCAGATCCAATTGCACCTAAAAAATCTACAGAAAATACATTACTTTCATCAAGAATATCTTGATTTCGTTTAGCTAACTTCTTATTAGCTTTCATTATATCATGTTGTACTTCAATTTCAGCTATTTTATGCATATTATTCCCCCATCATCCTATACATTTAATAAATCGGTTATTTTAACAAATTAAGAAAATTAAAATTATATCTTAAATAGAAATCATACCCTAAATTAAAATTATATATTAAATAAAGATTATGTATTAAATAAATTAAGTATATTAAATAGATTAACCTATCTAATCATCAGGTTTTTCAATAATAACATTTTTAACAGAACATTCTTTACCATTGAGAACATTTAATCTTTTGCTTGAACAATTAGGACATTCAATAATAGGAATATAATGATCCAAATCATCCGAATTTATATCACCTGTAAAATCGCAATCTTTACATTCAATTTCAATAGGAATTTCAACAATATTAAATTTAGCATTTTTAGCTATTGTATCTTCACATAAAACACTTAAAAGAAATGTTAATTGCTCAGGGTTAAGTAAAGTCATTTTTCCAAGTTCAATTGTTACTTCAAGTATTTCAGTAGCATCATTTTCTTCTGCCGTCTTTAAACTAGCTTTTAAAATTCCATCAGCCATTGATAATTCGTGCATTAATTCACCTACATTATTAGAGTTAATATTATTAAAGTCTATATTAAATTAGTTAATAAAGTTACTATTATAATTATTAGAATCTACATTAGAATTAATATTATTAAAGTCTATATTAAATTAGTTAATAAAGTTGCTATTATAATTATTATAAAAATTAATGTTAGGCATATTATTAAAATCCATATCCTCAATATAAATAAATAATATTATTACTACTTAAAAATCATTTCTAGGAAATATTATAAATAATATAATTTAACTTATATTTAAAGAAATATTTATAATTTGCTTAAAATTAATGAAATTAGTGAAATTAAAAATAAAATATTTAATGAACCCTAATATAAAATATCAAATATCTACTTTAATAAAAAAATTTATGAAATATCATATAATAATTTAAATAATATTAAAGTAATAATTAAAAATTGTATAAAACAAAAAAATTATAAAAACTAGAAAAAATTATAAAAGTTATAATCAATAAAATTATATTAATAAAACTTATAAAACTCAAAATAATAAAATTAATAGGTGGTAAATTGATAATTGGTGGTTCAGCTTCACAAAATTTAGCAGCAAAGATAGCAAAGGAATTAAATTGGGAATTATGTTCATTAGAAATTCGTAAATTTCCAGATGGCGAGAAATACATAAGATTAAAAAGTGAAATCCCTGAAAAAGTAGCTATTATACAATCAACGGGTTATCCACAAGATGAAAATATAATGGAATTAATATTTTTAATAAAAACTGCTAAAGAACTAGGGGCTAAAGATATAACTGTTATTATTCCACAATTTGGATATGGGAGACAAGAAAAACGATTTAAGTCCGGTGAAGTAGTTTCAGCTGAAATTGTAGCTAACCTTATTGAGAATGCAGGAGCTACAAAAGTATTATCAATTACACTTCATGAAGAAAGTGTTACAGATTTCTTTAATATTCC
Organism: Methanobacteriaceae archaeon; assembly: GCA_051649785.1. Lineage (GTDB taxonomy): Archaea > Methanobacteriota > Methanobacteria > Methanobacteriales > Methanobacteriaceae > JBOFHT01. The sequence goes on along the minus strand of JBOFHT010000105.1, from coordinate 11,299 downwards.
TACAGTTAATGTATCAGCAATGCCACCAATAGCTGAGTATATAGCTACAATAACAACTGACCCTATCATTATAGCTCCTGATAAAGGAGCATTAGGATTTGCAGAAGAATTGGCAACCATATTAAACTGTGAATGCACATATATGGAAAAAATACGATTATCACCTGAAAAAGTAGAAACTAAAATAGCTGAAATAAGATGTGATTTCCCACCAGAATCTGAATTATCAAAGTGTGATATAGGAGAAAAGCAAACCAATATAACTGCTGTTAAAAACAAAGAAGCTGTTATTATTGATGATATTATATCAACAGGTGGAACAATAGTTAATGCAACACAAATTTTAAATGAACATGGTGCTAAATCTGTTGATGTTTGTTGCGTACATGGATGTCTAGTAGGGGATGCAGTACTAAAAATGTCAGCAGCGGGAATTAGAAATATTGCAAGTACAGATACACTAATATCAGATACAAGTTGTATTTCCGTAGCTAAATTAATAGCTAACTCTTTGAAAAGTCTTTAATTGAAAAATAGATTTAAAAAAATATATAAAAAATAAAATAAAAAAATAAAAAAGTAGAATAAATAAAATAAATAATATTTAAAAAATATATAAAAAATCAATAAAAATAAATAATAAAAAAAGAAGAGTTTAATTAGATTTGCTAGGACTAGTTAAAGTACCTTCAGGAACTTTATTAACTACAACATCCCCAATCTTCTTCATTTTTTCAACTAAGCTATTTTTCTTATTACCACTTATTAAGATATTCTCTAAAACATCCCCAAGAGTTTCAACTGGTATAATCTCAACTTTTTCTTCATATCTTTTCTCAATTAAAACATCTTTCAAATTAGATGCTGGAATAAGAACTTTAGTAATACCTGCTTCAGCTGCTGCTTCTATTTTACCTGTAACTCCACCAACAGGAAGAACATCCCCACGAACACTTAGAGAACCTGTTAAAGCAGTTGATTGATCAATAGGAAGATTTTCTAAAGCAGAAATAACTGCTGCTGCAATTGAAACACTTGCACTGTCACCTTCTACACCATCATAAGTTTGTAAAAATTGTATATGAATATCATACTTAGATATATCAGTTCCGGTGTGTTTTTTAATAAGTGCACTTACGTTTTGAACAGATTCTTTAGCTATTTCCCCTAATTTACCCGTAGCAATGATTTTACCTTCTCTTCTACTTTGAGCAGGAACTGCTTCAGCAGCAATTGGTAAAACTAATCCACTTCTATCACCAATAACTGATAAACCATTAACAAAACCAATTTTTCCACCTTTAGGATCAAATACACTATATTCTTTTCTTTGAATAATAGATCTATCAGCTATTTGCTGTTCTAAAGTTCTTGAGTATTTTTTAGCTGTAACAACATGTTTGGCTTTAACAATATCTGAATTTTCTTCTTTAGCTATATCACCTGCAGCACGTACAAGACCACCTAAATCTCTTAATCTTAAAGTTAAAGTATCTTTTTTACCAGAACGACGCTTAGCTTCAAGAATAATTTCATCTAATGCTTCAACAGAAAAATGAGGAATTCTACCATCTTTTTTAACTTCTTGAGCTACAAATTGAATAATTTTGTTTTGGTTTTCTTCAGTATCAGGCATATTATCTTTCATAAATACTTCATAACCATAACCACGGATTCTTGAACGCATAGCTATGTGCATTCCTTCAAGAACTTGAATATTACCAGAAGCTACTAATACAAAGTCACAAGGGACTGCTTCAGAACGTACCATTGCCCCACTACTGTTTTCACTTTGACCAGTAATCGAGTATTTCTTCTCTTGCATAGCTGATAAAAGCTCTTGTTGAGTCTTCATTGACAATGTACCAATTTCATCAATGTAAAGAACACCTTTATCTGCTCTGTGAATCATTCCTGGCTCAACACGTTCGTGAGCAGGAGTTCCAAGACCTCCAGATTGATAAGGGTCGTGACGAACATCACCTAATAATGCACCTGCGTGAGCACCAGTAGCTTCAATAAAAGGAGCAAATTTTTTCTCACCATTAGAAACCAAGAGTTTAGGGGAAACAGAGTTGTTTTTAGGACGTATTTGCATAGAAATTAAGAAGACTAATGCAGCTGCAATAATAGATTCCAATAACTTACCATAAGCAAACCCAATAGCCAATACAATACCAATAGCTATCATAGTAACAAGAGTTTTCTTCTCTTCATAACCACGTAAACTAGTTTTACTGGACATTACAATTTTTTTACCTTCGCCTGAAGGAACCATTCGAACAAGAGGATTATTAGAATCCTCTTGATTAGGATAAACAAGAACATCTGTTAAAAGCTCAGGAGGAAGCATTTCAGCCATTCCTTTAGCTAACATAGATTTACCTACACCAGGTTCACCAATTAAAAGAACATTACGTCTTTGTTTAGCTGCTTTTTTAATTGTCTCAACAGATTCCTCATGACCAATAACTTGATCAATAAGAAGTGAAGGAACTTTAACATCCTCAGTTGATTTTATAATAGAAAAATCAGTTTTAGGAGGCATTGTTGCACCAATAACTGTCTGATTTTCAGTAACATCTTTATTTTCATCTAAATTACTAATACCATTATTATCACCAACATCAGTACTATTAGTATCAACAGCATCAGTAGTTCCCTTATTATCAACAATAACATCACTAGTATCTGCAGAATTAGGATTAGCTATAGCATCATCATTAACAACTGCTTTAGCATCATTATGATTATTATCTGCATTACTACCTACAACATCATTATCTTTATTATCGTCAGTAGTATTAGTGACATCATCTATATTATTATTGTCTTTATCATTAATAGTATCACCATTTTTATTATTAGCTAGATTATTAGTATTAATAGTATTAGTAGTTTTAACAGCATTATTAAAGATATTGAGACCAATAACACTATTAAAATATAAATACTAGTAAAAACAATTAGTATAATAGTTTATATTCATCCATATTACTTTATTTAATTTATTGCAAAAATTATAATTTATGATGGTATTCATCTAAATATGAATCATATGTAATATAAATTATATGGATATAAGTCATTATATAAAGAATTATAGGAATATAAATTATGTAAATATGAGTTATGTAACTATTATTTATACAAATATTATTTATGTAAATATAGCTATACTATATTATATTAATTACAATATATAAACTTTTGTATTTTAGTAAATTTTGGTAATTAAAATATTGGTTAACCTTAATAATGAAAAAATATAAAAAGTAAAAAGGAGTGAAAAAATGAGTAATATAACTAAAATTGGAGTTGTAGGATATGGTAATTTAGGAAAAGGTGTTGAATTAGCTATTGAACAAAATGAAGATATGGAATTAGTAGCTATTTTTACTAGAAGAGACCCCTCAACACTAAATAATCCAAAAATTGTAAACATAAGTGAAGTTGAAAACTATAAAGAGAAAATTGATGTTATGATATTATGTGGAGGGTCTGCAACTGATTTACCAGAACAAACCCCAGAATTAGCTAAAAAATTTAATACTGTTGATAGTTTTGATACACATGCAAACATACCCACACACTATGATAAATTAAATAGAGTTGGAAAAGATAATAATACATTAACAATTATTTCAACGGGTTGGGATCCTGGATTATTTTCAATATATAGAATTATAGGAGAATCTATGCTTCCTGTTGGAGATACTCATACTTTCTGGGGAGAAGGAGTTAGCCAAGGGCATTCTGATGCAATTAGGAGAATAGATGGGGTTTTAGATGCCAAACAATACACTATCCCAATAGAAGCTGCACTTGAAAGAATAAGAGCTGAAGAAAGTCCAAAACTCACAACAAGGGAAAAGCATTTAAGAAGTTGTTATGTAGTTGTTAAAGAAGGTGTTGATAAAGTAGCTATTGAAAATGAAATTAAATCTATGAAAAACTATTTTGATGATTATGATACTACTATAGAGTTTATAAGTCAAGAAGAATTAGATAAAAATCATAGCGGAATGCCCCATGGTGGGCATGTGATTAGGTCTGGAAAGACTGGAAAAGCTGAAAAAATATCAAAACAGAGAATGGAATTTAGTTTAGAGCTTGAAAGTAATCCAGAGTTTACTGCGAGTGTATTAGTCGCATATGCAAGAGCTGTTAATAGATTGGCAAAAGAAGGTAAAAAAGGTTGCTTAACTGTATTTGATGTTCCTTTAGCTATGCTTTCGTCCAAATCCAGCTCAGAGCTAAGAAAAGAGTTATTATAAACTAAAAAATACTTAATATAAAAGATAAAATATTATTTTAATTAAAATCATTTATTTCTTAAAATAAGGATTTTATTTAAGAATAAGTTTTTTAATATTATAATTTCTAATGTCGAGAACTATAAATAATTAAAGATAAAGAATAAAATTTAAAATTAGGTTAAAATAATAGAGTTATTAATAAATCCATATTAATACTTCTATTTTATTAAAATATAAAAAGAGAAGATAAAATGGCAAAATGCATAATGATTCAAGGAACCTCTTCAAATTCTGGAAAAAGTGTTATGGTAGCTGCATTATGTAGAATATTTGCAGATAGAGGATATAAAGTAGCTCCATTTAAATCACAAAATATGTCCTTAAATTCATATACAACCCAAGAAGGTGGGGAAATAGCTATTGCACAAGTATTACAAGCAGAAGCAGCTAGAATTGAACCTCATGTAGATATGAATCCTATTCTCTTAAAACCAAAAGGAAATTTCATATCCCAAGTTATAGTTCAAGGAAAATCCATAGGAGATATGAATTTTTATGATTATCAAAATAAATTTCGAGATACAGCATTAAATGCCATTAATGAGTCATTAAATCAGCTGAAAAAAGATTATGATATTATTATAATTGAAGGGGCAGGATCACCAGCTGAAATAAATATGCGTAAAGAAGATATGGCTAATATGGAAATAGCTCACTTAGCAGATGCGGATGTCCTACTTGTAGCAGATATTGATAAAGGAGGAGTATTTGCATCAATAGCAGGAACATTCATACTTCTTGATGATTATGATCGAGAAAGGCTAAAAGCAGTTATTATAAACAAGTTTAGAGGGAGTTTAGACATATTACAACCTGGAATTGATAAAATAGAAGAAATTGTAAATACTACGGTTTTAGGTGTTATTCCATATGATGAAAGTTTAAAACTGCCTGAAGAAGATTCAGCTTCCTTAGAAGACCATAAATTTAATTCAGACCGTGAAATTACTATTGGTGTTTTGAAACTCCCTAAAATATCAAATTTTACAGATATTGATCCATTTGAGTTTGAAGAAGATGTAGGATTAAATATGATTAATATCTATAATAAAAGTGCAAAAGAAGAATTAAGCACTGTTGACGGAATAATTATCCCTGGAACAAGAAATACAATTGAAGATATGGTAGAACTTGAAAAAACAGGCATTGCTAGAAAATTAAGGGAATTATCTACTGATATTCCCATAATTGGAATATGTGGAGGATATCAGATTCTAGGTGAAAAAATATTGGATGAATATAAAAAAGAATCTGATTATGGGACTATAAATGGTTTAGGACTTCTTAAAGTAGAAACAAAATTTGATAAGGAAAATAAAATTGTTGAGCAAAGTATAGCTACATTAAAAGACAGTACAACATCAAATATATTTAAAAACATAATAAATGAAACTGTTAAAGGATATGAAATTCATGAAGGTAGAACAATATCAACAGGATCTGAAGCTCTTTTTGAAATTAAAAAAGGTTGTGGGAATAAAGAAGAATTAGGATTAGATGGTGCTATTGAAGGCCATATTATTGGGACTTATTTCCATGGAATATTCCATAACTATAATTTTAGAAATGAATTTATAAATTATTTAAGAGTTAAAAAAGGATTAGAGCCAAAATATGGTGAAGACCCTTATGAATCTAAAAAGAACTACTCATTAGAACAATTAGCTAAAATTGTAGAAGAAAATATTGATATGTCATTTATTGATAAACTCTTAGAAGATAATAGTTAGAATAAAAATAAAAATAATAAAAAAAGGTAAAAAGTTATTTTACCCTAAAAATGGCTTAGCTATTGTAAACATTACTACAATAGTTAAAATAATCCCTATAATCATAATAGGAATTCCTGCTTTTAAAATATCTTTTATTTTCACAAAACCTGAACCATAAGCCATAGCTACCGTGGGATCTGCCATAGGTAGTGTGAAAGATAAAGAACATGCAATAGCTACAGGAACTGCAAAGGTTCCAATAGGTAATGATTGTGATTGAGCTAAGGTAACTGATAATGGGACTAAAATAGCTGCAAGAGCAATATTAGACATTACTTGAGTTATTATAACTGCAATAATCATTAAAACAATTACAATTAAAAGTACAGAAGGATCTTGTCCAAATAATGAAACAATACCAGTTATTAACCATTCAGCAGCACCAGTTGTGAGTAATGCAGCACCAAGAGATAATGCACCACCAAAGAAGATAATTAATCCCCAGTCAATGTTTTTCTGAGCATCCCTCCACTCCAATACTCCAAATAAAAAGAATAGTGCAGCACCAATTAAAGCAACAGAATAACTATTTAATCCAGATATTGAAGTTGTGAGCCATAAACTTATTGTAAACAGAAGTATTACAATAGAAAGCTTTTCTTTTCTTGATATTTTACCAATTTCATCTAATTTTTTAGCTAAAGTATCTCTACCTCCAACAATACCTTTAACTTCAGAAGGGAAAATAAATCCTAATACCTTCCAAATTACAAATAGCATTATAATAGCTAATGGAACACCAAATACCATCCAATTAGCAAAAGGAATATTAGTATATGCTGCAGCCATTAAATTAGGAGCAGTACCAATTTCAGTAGCTAAACCTCCAGCAAGGGAAGCAAATGAAGCACCTAAAATCATAGCTTTTGCAAAGTTACTTTTACCTTTTTTTGAGTTTTTACATCCCATAAGTTCTGTAACTTCCTTAATAATTGGAAGTAAAAGAGCAAAAGCAACTACATTTTCAATCCATGCTGAAAGTATTCCTGTTGAGAAAACACTGACAAATAAAGCTTTATTCGAAGTTGTTCCTACTTTATGCAAAAGATAATACGTTAATCTTTGAGCAAGTCCCACTTTGCGTATTGCTTCCGCTATTATGAATCCACCAATCATCAAAAATAGGATTGGGTTTGCAAATCCAATGACTGCTCCTTCAAAACTAGCTACACCAATAATTGGTTGTATAAACAGAATTATTATTGAGGTTACAGCTAAGTGAGTAGCTTCACTTGACCACATAATAATAGCAAAAACAAGTAATGCTAAAGCCATGTGCCCTGAAGAGCCAAGCCCTGGAGTTGGAATAAGCATTATAATAATAGAAGCAATAATTGCAATAGGTATTCCAAATTTTTTTAGATCCATTTAAAACATCTCTTAAATCATTAAATTAATATAATTTTTTAATAAATTAATCTATAACCCAATACTATAAAATATAAGGTGTTTTAAGTGTATTTTCAATATTAAATAAGATAATTAACTTAATAAAGATTACTAATAATGATACCTTAAAATAATGACAAAAATATTTCATTTTTAGAAAATATTATTATTAGTAAGTTTATTTTACAAAACAATATTAATATTACCTATGATCAATATTAAAAACTAATTAAATTATAAAATTAACTAATAATAATTAATCTAAGTAGAAATAATAATATTGAATAGTGAAAAAAACACTGGAAAACATTGAATAAAAATTTTTAAAAATATAATAAAATTAAAATTATTATTCACTTATTAAGGTTGTACTTAATACTATAAAAACTTTATTAAAAAAGAAAGAATTTATTATAAAAATTAATATTTTATATTAGAAAAAGTAGGATATAATTTTTAGAAAATGTTTGAGGAAATGTAGTAAAATAAAAAAGTTTGTAATGGTTATGCGGCTGCCGGGATTTGAACCCGGGCTGTAGGCTTGGAAGGCCCAAGTACTAACCAGACTATACTACAGCCGCTAAAGAATTAAAATAGTAATTTTATTAAAATAATACTAAAATTTAATATCAATGATTATTTTCATTATTTTATTGATTATATTATTAATATGTTTTAATTAATTATTTTTAATAAAATTGATGCGGCGTCCGGGATTTGAACCCGGGTCACTGACGTGGCAGGCCAGAGTCTTAACCAGGCTGGACTAACACCGCAAAAGAACAAATGAAATATATAAAAAAATATATTAAATAATCTTAGTTAAGTTTTGTCTAAAATTACTTATTTTAATGAGTAATTTTTAATTCAACATTACTAAAGTTGTACTTTATTATATATAAAGCTTACGATATAAATTCAACTCTATCAACTTAAGCAAATAAATAATAAACTTTAACTAAATTTAAAATCAGAAATAGTTTAAATGATTAACTTGTTCTAAATTAGTAATATTTTGATTTAAACTTGGCTAAATGTTAGCATTGTTTGAGAAATAAGTGATTCTGTAATATTATCTTGAACTTGAACCCTGAATATATTATTATTGCTTTGGCATTGATAATAAAGATTGAAAAGAATTAGGATTATTAGAAGAACTGGAATTTAAGGTTTTTCATTCTCCTAAATAATCAAAAGACATATCTTTATTTGATAATATTCAATTTTTTTAGGGGGAATTAATAAATGCTTTTTAGATATAAAAATCCCACATTTAAAGTTCATTGAAGTATTATACAAATTAATTCTAAAGTCAATTCCAATTCATCTGTAAATTTATCTAGAAAGTATATGAACTGCTGCAGTTCCACCAGTTCCACCAATATTGTGAGTCATACCTACTTCAGCACCTTCAACTTGACGCTTACCTGCATCTCCCCTAAGTTGCCATACAATTTCAGTAGCTTGAGCAATACCAGTAGCTCCAAGAGGGTGACCCCTAGCTTTAAGACCTCCAGAAGGATTAACTGCAATATTCCCATCAATTTCAGTAAAACCATCTTCAACAGCTTTACCAGCTTCTCCTTTTTTAACAAACCCAATATCTTCAATAGCTAAAAGCCCATTAATTGAGAAACAATCATGTACTTCAACAGTATCAATATCTTTTACACTCATTTTAGCCATTTCTAATGCTTTTCTAGAAGCTACTTTAGTAGATTCAATTGTAGTAATATCTGTTCTGTCATGTAATGCAATAGTTCCTGATGCTTGAGCAGAAGCTTTTACATAAATAGGAGTATCTGTGTACTTTTTTGCATCTTCAGCGGGGCATAAAACAATAGCTGCAGCACCATCTGTAACAGGAGAACAATCTAGTAATGTTAATGGGTCAGCTACCATAGTAGAGTTAAGAACTTGATCAACACTTACTTCAAATGGGAATTGAGCTCTTGGATTTTTAGCTGCATTTTTATGATTAATAGATGAAAACATAGCTAATTGTTCCCTAGTAGTTCCATATTCATACATATGCCTTTTAGCTATCATTGCATAAAGTGATGGGAAAGTAGCTCCTTGTTGAGCTTCCCATTCTTGATCAGATGCAGTAGCTATAGCAGGAGTAGCATCTACAGTATCAGTCATTTTTTCTACACCTGCAGAAATTACTATATCATGATATCCTGAAGCTACTGCCATAATTCCTTGTCTAAGAGCTAATCCTCCAGAAGCACAAGCAGCTTCTACACGAGCACAAGGAATTGGATTAAGTCCAGTATGGTCAGCAATTAAAGAAGCAATATGTTCTTGTTGGATAAAAAGACCTGCAGACATATTCCCAACATACATTGCTTCTAAATCATCCCCAGATATATTTGAATCTTTTATAGCAGATATTCCTGCTTCTGCTATTAATTCTCTAAATGAAGAATCCCACAATTCACCAAAATTTGTTTGTGAAACTCCAATAATTGCAACATCTCTCATAAAATCTCCTCATGAAAATTATATACCATTAAATTTGATTATTTTATCTATCTCTAAAGATTAGACTTCTTCCACTAAAATAGTTATTATTTACTAAAATATTATTTATCTAAGTAATTTTTCCTAAGCCATTCTTAATTTTCCTTTATACTTAGCATATAATGCATAATCAACATAAGTCTTATTTTCAATCATATCCATAAGTTTAGGGGCCAAATCACGTTTCTCGTCAATATTATCAGTTACAGTAATACTAAAAGCATCACTACCAGAACCTGAACCATAAGAAACAGCAAAAATCTTATCTCCCGCTTTTGCTTTATCTAAAACAGCAGCTAGACCCAGTGGAGTAGCTCCAGAATAAGTATTACCAATAAACGGCGTTAAAAGACCATCCTCAACTTGTTCTTTATTAAACCCTAATTTTTTAGCTACTTTTAAATAGAATTTACCATTAGGTTGATGGAAAACACCATAATCATAATCTTCAGCCGTAGTACCAGTTTTCTCAAACAAACCTTTAGCTGCACCTTGAACATGCTTAAAGAAAGCCGGTTCACCTGTAAATCTTCCACCATGGCTTGGGTAAGGCATACCTTCACGTCTGTAAAAATCAGGGGTATCAGTTGTGAAACTATAAGTATCTTCAAAGTTAGCTATTGTGTTTTTTTTACCAATAATATAAGCAGCCCCACCAGCAGAAGCTGTGTATTCAAGAGCATCCCCCGGAGCTCCTTGAGCAGTGTCAGCTCCGACTGCAAGACCATAGTCAACCATATTAGAATCAACTAATCCCATTACAGCCTGCATTCCAGCAGTTCCTGCTTTACATGCAAATTCCATATCTACTGCTGTTAATTCAGGAGTAGCTTCAATTGCCTCAGCCACTATTGTTGCTGTTGGTTTAACTGCATAAGGATGAGATTCAGAACCTACATAAACTGCAGAAATCTCTTTAGGACTAATTTGAGCCCTTAGAAGTGAGTTCCTAGCTGCTTCAACCGAAATTGTTGCTGTATCCTCATCAGGAGCTGGAACAGATTTTTCAGTTACAATAAGTCCTCTTGAAATAGCTTGAGGATTATCTCCCCAAACACGAGCAATTTCCTCCACTTTAATTCTATATGAAGGCACATAAACACCATATCCTACAATACCTGCCATTTTATCACTACCATTGTATAAGTACTTATTTAAATAAGAATTTAGCTGAAATCTTAGCTAAAGTTAAAATATTATTTGATATTAATGCATATCCATTGCAATCAGTTAATTCTTAACTAATTCAATTATACTAATCTTATAATTCATTATCATATAATCATAATAATA
>JBOFHT010000104.1:0-4067 GCA_051649785.1 Methanobacteriaceae archaeon | reverse complement strand
AAAATGTATTTTTTAAAAAACATTTGACTTAAAAACGAATTTTTGGTAATATAAATTTATAGATACTGTTACCCCTTACATTAATTTGTATTGATCTGAAAGTATCTCTTGTCAAAGTAAAGGATAAGAGGTATTTTTTTTTACCACTTTATTTTGATAAGGTGGTTTTTTTTATTTCAATATATTTAGAGGAGGGGTTTATGAGATTAGTTTGGAAAAAATCTGATTTTGATGCAACTATGGGTGTGTTTTTTGATGGTTTTACAAAAATTGTAATAGCTGTAGGAGTATTACTTTCACTATTACCGAAAGAGATAATCTTTGGTAAAGTAATGAGTGGTCTAGGAGTTTCGGTTTTAGGATTACATATCTATTATTGGTATTTAGGTGAAAAAATGAAAAAAGAAACTGGTGATGAAAGCTATGTTGCTATTCCTGGAGGAGTTTCAGCTTATCGTTTCTTTATATATTTGTTTGCAATATTCTTTGTAGTTTTAGGAAATGATACTCCAGAAACAGCATTGAAAGTAACAGTAATGGCTAACTTTTTAGGTTCAATAGTATTTATATTTGGAGCTTGGATAGTACCATTTTTAATGAAAATACTACCAGGAGAATCTATTTTTGGAGCTCTAGCAGGAGCAGCATTAGCTTTTTTAGGAATAAATGTTATTAATGGTTCGGTTGTAACTATGCCACTAATAGGAATAGTTTCATCATTTATTATATTTATAATATACCTTGGAAACATAAAAACAAAATTACCAGCGGTATTGATTGCAATAACATTTGGAACAATTTTAGGATGGATAGGAGTTTTTGCAGGATTTACACCAGAAAGTGTACTATCAGTAAAGGCATTAACAGATTCATTTAACACAATATCTATATATCTACCTAGTATAGCAATAGATTTTTTAAATGTTGAGATATTCAAAAAAACATTACCATTCTTACCAGTTATAATAGCTTTTGGTATTGGAGATGTTGTTAATGTTATATTGGGATTAGGTCAAGCAAAAGCAGTGGGTCATAATTATAGTGAGAAAAAAGTTATAATAGGAACAGGAATATTCTCATTACTATCATCTTTCTTAGGAAATCCATTCCCATTCACAATTTTCTTTGGGTATAACACTTGGAAAGAGATAGATGCAGGAACAGGATACTCTTTAGCAACAGGAATGATATATTTAGTGCTAGGGTTAACTGGTTCATTTGCAGTAATTAGTAGTTTAATACCAATAGCTTCTGTTGGTGGAATTTTAGTATTTATAGCTTTGGTTTCAATAGCTCAAACTTTTGCAAGTAGTGATACAAAGTATTATTCTGCACTTTCAATGGCATTGATTATACCTGTATTTGAAGTTATTTCAAATATGATGGGAAAAGAGGTTTTAAATTTAGCACCAAATTTACTACCTTTAGCTCAAGGATCAACGATAACAGCGATTCTTTGGACAGCAGGATTAGTGTTCATAATAGATAATAAATGGTTAGCTTCAAGTTCAGTATTTTTAACAGCTGCATTAGCAAGTTTTATAGGATTGATTCATTCTGGAAATATAATGTTATTTGCAAATGTACAGTACACTATTATCTATATTATAATAGCAGTAATTTTAGCAGTTTTGAATTTCACACACAAAAGCGAGGTAAAGTAGATGTTGATAAAAAAAGAGTTCAATAAAGATATAATGAAATTAACTAATATATATTCAAATGAGAAGTTAAACAGTTTTACAACAGTTGGAATAGATAGTCCAAAAGTAAAAGAGGTTTACGGGACAACTTTAAATTTCCCAACAGTACCAGAAGATAGACCATATATATTTGGGTCTTTTGTAACAACAGTTGATGGAAAATTAGCTTATGAAGATTATCCAGGAGCATTTGAAGTAGCTGGAAGAAATCATTTTGCTGGAGCAGGAGGATTAACAGATTTTTGGTGGTTACAGGTTTTAAGAGGAGCATCTGATGCTGTTATTCTTGGAGCAAAATCTATAACAATAGAGGAAGATTACACTGGTCATTGTTGGGATCAGGATTTAGAAGATTATAGAGTTGAAAAAGGAGAGAGAAAAATACCTGTAAACATAGTTGTTTCAACAGATGCCAAAGATATCCCTTTAAATCATATTATTTTCACTAGAAAAGATATCCCATCTGTAATCTCTGCAGCAGAAAGTGCATACGAATATTTAAAGGAATCTATGAGTGATATAGAGATAATAGGACCTGTTAATGATATTCATTCAATCGATATTGAAAAGGTAAAAAAATCTTTTGGAGAGATTGAGAATGGAAAAACAATAGTAATATTAACAGGAAGTGGAAATACACCTAATATCCCTTCTTTAATGAAAATATTGAAAATTGCTAATATTGAAAAGCTATTAATAGAATCACCTACTTATGCTCATCTTTTGATAAAAGAAGAGATGTTTGATGAAGGGTTCTTCAATATGTCATGTGTGTATATCGGTGGAAATGCAGTATCACTTGGAAAATTTGATAAACCATTCTCAGCAACATATCATCCACATACAGAAGTTCTTTCTATTGGAATGCATTCACCACATATGCTATTCTTCAGACATAAATTCTGTTACGGAATTGAAACTTTATAAACTGAAAAAAGTTTTTCCGACGGTCGGAAACACCTATAAACGTAATAAAAGCAAGGGGGTCTTAAAAAAAATTCCTTGCTTTTTTTATTTTTTCACAGTGTTTCTTTTATTATTATGCTCTCTTTTATAGTTATAGTTTTACTCGGTTTTTGATTGAAAAAAATAGCGTTATACATAAGGTCACAAGATGTATAGCCTATATTGAATGGATTTTGATAGATGACTCCATCTATAATATCTTTTTTCAAGTAGCTCTCAATACTTTCGTTCATATCATTTGATATAATTTTTAAATTTCTATTTTCTAAACCATTTTTAAGGATATATTTTGCAACATATTCAGCACGATAGATAGGATAGATACCTACGATATTATCATTATTTAAATATTGGTCTAAAAAAGAGAAAAACTCCTCTTCTTTTAAAGAATCTAGCTTTTTAGGAGTTAAAACGGTTATATCTTTAAATTTTTCAATACAACTTAAAAATCCATTTAAACGAGTATTTCCTAAATTATATCCCTCATTAAAATCAAGAACCAAAACTTCACCTTTTCGTCCGATGAATTTACTTAAAAGCTCACCTGCAACACGTCCTAGTCTATTATAATCAGGAGCAACATGGAAGATAGCATTCTTATTTTGTTCAACCATATCGAAAGTTCCAACGAGAATATTTTTACTATTTGCAGCCTGAATTATTTCGTCGGTAGTTTCATTATGTATATTGCTGAATACAACCCCTTTTACAAATTCAGAATCGAGTGCTTTTAAAATATGATATTTTTGTAGTTCAATACGCTTTTCCAAATTGAATTCAGCTTCGATAACGTTGATGTTAACTTTAAATTTATTGTTGTTTGTAGATTTTTTAAAACTTTCGAATCCTTTTACCACTTCTTTTGTATAGTTTTCAACTAAAGAGTCAAAAATAAATACTTCTAAAATTGCTGGTTTTTTTAAAGCCAAAAACTTAGCATTACTATCTTCACTATATCCCATATCTTTTGCTGCTTTTAATATCATCTCTTTTGTAGCTTCAGTTATTTTACCATTGTTAAAAGCTCTTGAAACTGTCGCATTAGAGATGTTTAAAGCTTTTGCAATATCTCTTTGTGTAACCATGAATAATCCCCCAAATACTTTTTGTGAATATTATAACATTATTTAAAAGTATTGTTATACTCAAAAAGTAACCAGAATAGGTTAAAAAATACCCTAAGTATAAATTTGAAATATATAAAAAAACCATTATACTAGTATTGTAAATGAAATGTAAACGGTTACAATGACATATTAAAAGTGGAGAGAGGAATGAAAGATAAGTTAAATTTTTGGGTAAAAAAAGATTTTGATGCAATGCTTGGTGTGTTTTTTGACGGATTTTCAAAGGTTATTGTTGCGATAGGAATACTTGTAGGAACAATGGGCTTTCAGA
>JBOFHT010000103.1:0-6994 GCA_051649785.1 Methanobacteriaceae archaeon | reverse complement strand
AGAAGAAAATTTATTTTATTTTGAATTTCAGCACGATTTTAAAAATTCTTATGCTCATAGAGGAAGCATGGTTCATTTTCCCAGATCCCATAAATTAGAAATGTGGATATCCACAAAAAATGAAGACACTTATCTTTTTATTCAAGGAGAAGAAGGGACAATAAATGCAGCAATACCAAATTTAAAAGATATCTTTATGAGCATTGAATTTGTAGATTTTGAAATAAATAAATTAGCAATTAAAACAGAAAATTTAATAGATATAACAACTAATGATGCTTCCACCATTCATTCTTCTTGGTTTAAAGAATTAGATGAAAATATGAGATCCGTTTATTTATCGGGTCAATTAAAAGATGAAGAAAAAATCCATGAACTTTATAAACATGTGATCGAAAAAGCAGGGGAAATAACTTCAGTTAAATATTCCTCAAATAATCTTGGATATATCATTACATTAAACTCAAAAGGAATTATTAGCTCTCGAAATAAAGAATGTAGCTCAGAAACACTTTTAAGCTATTTTAGTGAGATTATTATTCCTTTATTATAATGATCCAAATTCAATTATCTTTTCTACTTTTGGTATAATCTCTATTTGAGGAACTCCAGATACTTTTACCATACTGGCCTTATCTCCATTTTTAATTAGTGAAATATTACCAATTATAGTTTCTCCTACGTTTTCAAAAAGTACTTCAAACATTTCTATACCTTCTATATTTATCGTAACATCAACATTATTTGTTGTCGCATTAAATTCAATAAAGTTAAATAATTGAAAATTATAAAAAGTTGTATTTAAATAATTAGATATATCTTTAAACTTAACCTTACTTCTTTGATTAATATTAATCCAATATTTTTCATCATCATCGGGATTAATATGAATAAAAAGGGTTATATCAAAATTATATCTATTAATTCTCGTTTCAATTTTGGAATTAGATTTTTCCTGACTATTCGGATTATATTCTTTAAATTTATCATCAATGAATTCAATTATAAAATTATTTATATTTTCTGTTTTTTTAATATCAAATGATTTAGCAACACTTATTTCAAATTCTTTTCTACTTAACCTAATTTTTCTAAAAAATAACCTGATTTTCATAAAATACTTATTTCTATCAAGTCCCAGTAATGAAAAAACATAACTTACTATCTGAATAATACCTACAATTAATATAGCATATTGGACTATATTAAAAAAAATTCCAAAATAATCAGTAGATGCCATTTTTTTCACCTTTGTATTTAATTAAGTCTTTAAATCTATTAGATTTTAGTTATATTTTTTCTTGAAGCTAGGTCCTCATATAATGAATCATTCATTTTTTTTAGTGTTTTATAACTTATTAATTAATATACAATAAAAAAAATTCATTGATAATATTTTATTTGCTCATATATAATATATAGTTTGTATATATTTATAAATATTGATGATTTAGACAAAAAATTATGTTTATAGTGATTATTAATAATAGTTTTAAATCTCATGAAAAGTAATAATTATATCCCCATATTTCAAAAACTTCTTTTCCTTTTATCTTGTTAATAGTAGTAATATTTATTATTGAAATTAATAAAAGATTATACAAGTTAAATTTATTGAATATAAATTCAAAGATGAAATTTTAATCTTGATTGAGTTTTTTAACATCCTCTAAAATCAAATCTCTTATTTTTTCAATACTAATACTTTCTAAAAAATCATTTATTATTTCAAGAACTGGATTAAAAATCTCTTCCTTAACTTTTTGATCATTTTTAAAATTATAAACTACAATTTGTTTTTGAATCTTTGGTAATTTATCAAAATCCTTTTCAGTTACAGCATTTCGCAGTAGTTGACTTATGATATCATAATTTGAAGAATCTTTTGTTACATTTAAGTCAAATTCTTTGGAACCTTCTGGAGATATGAAATAAAACACTCCATACCCCCAATTATTATCAACATCTTCAATTCCTACTCTTTCTTTCAATCCATTTTTTATAGTTTCCATATCATTATAATCTCTACTAAAACTGGCTGCCCAAACTGAATTTTTGTGTATATATCCTACATATTCAATTTTATATTTTTCATTTATATTCACAATATTTGTTATTACATTTTTTCTAATTTCTTCAGGTAGTTGTTTGTAGAATTTTTCATCTAATAATGACTCAAATATTTTTGTAAATGTCCATGCATCGCCAATATTATAGTTATTTTTTGCTTTTTTTGTAATACAAGTATTTAAATCAATTAAAGCATTTCTCATTGGCATATATGTTGTTTGAATAATAATATCCTCTTCAGTTTTTTTCATTTGTTCAATAGAATCTTTTTTTGATTCATAAATTGTGATTAGCATTGATAATGTTGATGCGGTCAATATAGCATATGCTCCAGAATTTATATCTCCTTCAGTTAATATACCCATAATAACACTAACTATAATTATTATAAACAACCAATACCAAGACCTATAAAAAAAAATTATTATATCATTTATAATTTCATTTAAACTTTTCATACTATCAAACCCACTAATACTCCAATTCCCAATTAATTAGTATCATATTTACCAACATCTCTGTTATTTAATAAACCTTAAATCAACTTAAATTATCCACACCATAATATTTCATTGTTTAATATTATTTATACTTTATTTGAAGTGTATAGTTGGGATAATGAACTATTCTCCAATATATTAGCCATTAATACAAATATTGTAACAATTCATTAGCTTTTGGAGTTAACTGATATAATCTTGACATTGTTATAACTTTTATTTCTTAAGCATTAAATCCATAACCGTATAGTTCTTTTTATTATTAGCAGAGTTATTAGAATCATTAGTACTTAAAAAAGGAATAGAAGAAGATAAAAAGTCCTTATTAGCTCTTTTTGAAATATCTGAAAAAATAATTTTATAAGCTTCACATTGTGGGTCAACAGATTTAGAATCTCCATTATTAGCTACAATAGCATTATACGGACATCCCCCACGGCAGAACTTAATATAGTTACAATCATTACAATTATTATCAACAAAAGTTCTAAAGTCCTCTAACTTTTCCCATGCTGAAGATTGTTTAAGTTCTTCCATAGAAGGAGCATCTTTTACATTGCCCATAACATATTCTTTCATACCTACAAACCTGTAACAAGGATAAATATCACCATTATGTCCAATAGCTAAAGTATCCCCCATACAATCTGCAAAAGTACATAGAGTGCCACGTCGAATAAAAGAGCTTTTACAAAGATGGTCAAAATCTTTGATTTCAAACTTATCTAAGTCTTCCAAATATCTATCTAAAAGTGCAACTAGAAGATTTCCATGGTCAATACTATCTAAAGCCCAAGGGTCTGCATTGTCACTCCTAAGAGATGGTAATGCTCCATGAAGTTTTATATTAAATCCATTGTCTCTAAAGAATTCATAAACTTCATCTTTTTTATCTTTAGAATAATCAGTGAAAGTACAGACAAAACTAACATTAATGCCTTTTTCTTTAGCTAATTTATAAGAAGCCATTGTTTTATTAAAATAGCCTTCACCACGTTGATAATCATTGATTTTAGGAGGCCCATCAATACTAGTACTTATAGAAACACCATATTCAGAAAATAAAGTAGCTAGCTCTTCTGTAAGTAGCCAAATATTACTTTGAAGAGAAAATCCTGCTTCCATATGAGTTTTAGTATTTTTAAGAATAGGGAGTACTTTTTTATAAAAATCATATCCTGCTAAAAGTGGCTCACCACCATGAAAAGTAAAGTGAACAGGTTCATCTCGAAAATCAGCTAACCATTTAACTGTTGACTCAATAATTGAAATATCCATTATTTCAGAGCCTTTCTCAGAACCCCAACAGTATTTACAATTAGATTGGCAATCAAGAGTAGGAATTATCATAACATGGAAAGTCATAAAAGCACCAAAAATAGGGTGAAAAGTTAGATTAAAAAGCTATTGGCTATTATCTTCACCAGTTTCAAAAACATAGTCACAATTTTCACATACAACAGCTTTAAGCTTTGCATGGGCTTTGTGTTGATCAGTCATTTGACGCTGAACAGTTTTATCTTTAGAGCCGCATTTAGGACATTCTTTCATTAATAGTTCGAATTTCATAATTAATAATATTGTTTTATTTATTTAAATAATTTTCTACAATCTTTTTAGAAAAGCATGATATGAATCCATAATAACATTATACCCAATTGCACACTATAAAAAACTATTAATAGTTCTTAATACAAAAAAATAATATATTATTATATAAATTATAATATTGGATTTGGAGTTATTATTTTGAATTATTTATTTATAGATGAAAGTGAGAAAAATCGAAGATTTTTCAACCTCAGAAAATCTCCGATTTTCTAAAGCGGTGATCTAGGCATTAATGGATCTAAATATTTTATTATGGCAGGTCTTTTAGTAAAAGATGAAAGAAAATTAGAAGCTATTATCAAAAAAATGAGACGTAACAAGTTTAAAAAAGAATTATCCTCTTTTTCAGAACTTAAAGGAAATAAAGCACCTAAACACATTACATTATATACACTTAAAAAGCTAAATAAAATGCATAATACACAAATATTTGTAAGTGTTTTAGATAAAAAATTAATTAGTAATACTTATTTTAGACAAAAGAAAAAAATGAAAAAAGGGCTTTATAATTTTGTTGCAGGGACAATTGCAAATAATATAAATATAAAAGGAAATTTAATAATTAGCACCGATAAATTAACTGGGAAACAAGAGTTTCAAGAAGATTTTAATAATTGCTTTGAAAATAATTTATTTAATTCTGCTATAAACAAGTTAAAAATCTTTCATGATTATTCTCATGAAAAGAAAGGATTACAAATAGTTGATTTAATTGCATGGTCATATTTTAAGAGTTTTGAAGATAAAAATCATGACTATGTTTCTAAAATTAAAATAAAAACCAAAGTACATATAATTAATTCATCACATATGAAAAATATATTTTAGAAAAAGAAATGTTGATTTCCAATAATATAACCTAAAAAGGCCGGAACCTGAAAATCTACAAAATGGCACCACAGGTGCACCAGATATTTCAGGCTTTACCCGTAGGGTCTTTACAGACTCCGTTAATTAATTTATATTGTAAATTATAATATAAATACTTTTCGATGCAAAATTGTATTCAAAATAATTTAAAAAAATCTAAAATCATTTAATCTTTTTTAATGCCTTAAATGCAATTGGAGCTACAGAATATTTAGTTCCAGTAGCTTTTAAAACATCTAAAATATTATCTGCTAATTGAGGAACTGGTTTATTAGGTTTATTTTCAGATTCCATTACTACAAATGCTTTATCCATAATATTATTCTCTAAAAGGTAAACTAATATTGCTGAAACAACACCACCATCTTGACCTATAATTGCATTAGAATCTGTTTTAGCTTTTTTAATATAAATATATTTGCCTAATGGATTATTTATACTGGAACTTAAACCAGTGAACTTATCATCCATATACGTACGTGGACAAGTTATATAACATGAATTACAGCCTTCTTCACATTTTCCATTCTTAACTGGTTTTTTTTCATTAATTTCAATAAGATCTGTTGGGCAAACAAATTCACAAGCTCCACAAAGTACACAAGCTCCTTCTTTAATTACATCCGAATTTAAGTTATCAAATTGACATTCTTTAGCTAAATCCAAAAATTCACCTTCACTTACATTTCTTTTATAAATAACAGGATGAGCTACACTTTCTCTCTTAATGATTTCAGCTGTGTTCTCTTTAATTTTTTTAGTAGAAATATTAGATAAAATTGATTTTTCTTTGTCATTTAAGTCTTCACTTACTAAAAATCCTTGTTTCTCTGCACCTTCAAAAATCTCTTTTCCTTTTTCAGTTCGAATAATAACAGTAGAATAACCTTCTGGAGAACCAACAGAACCAATAGAAATATCTGAAAAATCAGAGCTAAAATCAGTACAGATGTTACAATTTTTACGAGTAAAACTTTGAGCATTAGCTAATGAAGTAGAAAAAATCTCACCATCTTTTAAATAAAATTTAAACTTACCTTTATCAATTCTAGAATTAATTACATCAGATATATTAATCCCATTATTATATAAAAACTTCTTAAGATATTCATAAGAAAAGTTCTCCATGCAGAATAAACCAATTTTAAAATCAATTGGAGATCCACCAGTTAGATCAGCGTAATTATTAAGTTTAGTAGCTGCTAATATCTGACAAGGAGTTCCAACCATTGCTATGTTATAATTAGTAGTATTGTTTAGAGTATCTTCACCTAAATTATCATTATTAGCATTACTATTGTTATTAGTGTCATTATTTACAACTTTTGTAGCACTATTACTTTCTAATTTATCTGTTATTTTAATCCCTCCTTTATTTGCTTGATTTACTTAATTTGATTAGTTATAATTCACGACATTAAAGTTTATAATGTTTAAAAAATTATCCTTAAATAAATTCTTTATTTTAAGAAATAAAGAACTTTAATTAAAATAATAAAAATCATCATTTAAATTTTTAATGTCTTATACTATAATTAAATCATTTGTTAAATTGTGATTATTAATTGTGCCATAATTATTGTTATAAGCATTTTTATAGTTATTATTATAGTTTATGTGGCTATTTATATTCTTTATATTCAAAAATAGATGATATTAAAAATTAAAGTAGTATTCACATACATAATATTATTATATATGTTAAACAATTATATAAATTTTACCATTTTCAGAGCAAAAAGTTGAAAAATGTCAAAAATAATTAGCAAAATTTACAATCATATTTATTAATTATTGTATTTATAAATAATAAAAGTTACACTAACAGGAAACAAATAGAAAAAGTATAAAAATTTTAAAAGTAGCTAATTAGGATAATTAATTATCTAATTTCTTTGAAATAATACAAAAAGCATTTCCATTATATATTTCAATAATATTAA
>JBOFHT010000102.1:0-30810 GCA_051649785.1 Methanobacteriaceae archaeon | reverse complement strand
TATTACTACTTTTTCCATAGCTAGGTATTCGTAAAGTTTGATTGGTACAATATCTTGCATAATTTCTTCATCTTTATGTGCTGGAAGTAAGCAAAAGTCAGCAGCAGCTAAAAACTCAGGAATTCTTTCATATGGTTGTTTTCCTGTAAGAATTAATTGGTCATGAATACCATATTCCTCTTGAATATTTTTAAGATTTTGATAATCATCCCCATCTCCAACAATAAGTAGCTTTAACTTTGAGTAATCATTATTTTCATTATCTATATTATCAATATTTTCTAGATTTTCAGTTCTTGCTTTTTTAGCTTTACCTAATGTTCTAGCTAATTCAACCATTCCTGAAAAAGTATAAATCCAACCCATAAAAAAGAGAACTTGGTCATCTTTAGCTATGTTATATTCATATCGTATGTTCGAATCATCAAGTTTTGGATTAAACTCATCAAGGTCAATACCAGCATCAATAATTATAGTACTTTCTGAATTTGCACCAAGTTTAATAGCAAGTTCTTTTAATTTTTGATTAATGGTTATTACAAGGTCAGAGTTACTTATTGCTTTTTCATTAACTTTCTTACCAAAAGACTGAAGAGACTTTTCGGGAATCAAACTATAAAGAACATCAATAAGATAATAGACATGAGGAATATTATTCTTTTTAGCGGCATTAGATGCAATCATAGCATTCATAAGTCCAAGTGAAACAATAACATCCGGTTTAAATTCTTTAATTTGCTTATTAATTTCTCTTTTATGATAATAAGCAAGAGATATATAGTTTAAAACAGGCAACTTAATAAAATTAGGGCGAATAACATCAATATTAGCTTTTTTGTTGATTTTATGAATATTTGTATATGTTTTTTTACCATAAAATAATGAATTTGTATTTGAACCATTAATTTCAGCTCTTTCTTTTTCATCAAGCTTTTTATTATTCCAATCAATCGGATAATCAATTACACGAATTTCATGGCCTCGAATAGAAAGTCTATCCATTAAGTGATGTTGTTGATGAGGGTTACGCTTAAGCCAGTCTGATTCTTGAACAACTAGTATTTTCATGTTTTACACCTATAATAAGTAATAAACTAATAACAATGCAGATATTAAGAATAATAATAGTAATAATAATGAGAATAATAGTGATAGTAATAGTAATGGTAATGATAATAATAATGAGAATAATAGTAATAATAAAACTAATAAGAATAATAATAGTGAGGTTAATGGTGAGAATAATTAATAATAATGAAAATATAAGAATATAAAAATATAAAAATAATATATTAAAAATTATGAAAAATAATTTTAAATTAAAGAATACCTTTGAATTAATAGTTAAATCAATACTGTCTTAGTTCATTTATTAATAGGAAAAATAAAATAAAGACAATCGCTATAAAAATAAAAACAGCAATTGATCCTAAAATCCATCCTAAATATCCAAAAGTAACTAAAAATGATGAAAGAAAACTAATATTAAAAGCAACTAAGCCAACTAAAAATCCAGCTAATAAAAAAGGAGTAATTATTAAAAAGCAAATAATTAAACCAAATATAACTAAAAATAACCTCATGTTTTTATCCATAGCTATCACCTTAGTTAATTAAAATATTTAATAGTCAAATTCAGCAGATTCTTCAATTTTATCCCAATTTGTATCAAACCAGTTATAAGTTTTTTTTAACCCATCTTCAAATGAAACAGTAGGACTATAACCTAAAATATCTTTTGCTTTATCAATTGAGGATAAAAGCTTAGTTTTTGCATCCCAATCACGACGTGGCATATAAGCTATTCCTTCTGTATTACCAGTTAAATCATTTACAATATTTGCCATATCAATAACTTTATTATCATTCCCTGAACCTAAATTAATAGCTTCACCAATTGCAGATTCTTCTATTCCCATAGCTACTAAACCATTTACAATATCTCCTACAAAAGTCCAATCACGAGTTTCAGAACCATCCCCTGTAATAGGTAAAGCTTGTTTAGTCATAGACCAGTAAAAAAAGTTAGGAATAACATTTCTATACTTTCCAGGAATTTCCCCTGGACCAAAAACATTGAAAAATCTTGCATTTACAATAGGCATATCGTAGAGGTTGTTGAAATAATTAGTATATAACTCACCAAGAAGTTTAGTTACTTGATAAGGAGTATGGAGAGAAATAGAGATATCATGCTCTTTAAAAGGAAGTTGGGAGTCAAGTCCATAAACCCCACAGCCAGAAGAAGAGTAAATAAAACGATCTACACCAGTAAGCTGAGCATATTGTAAAACTTTTAAAATACCTATACCATTAACCATTAAATCCTTTTCAGGATTATCTACACTATTTTGGTTAGCAAAATGTGCTGCTAAGTGAAAAACATAGTCAGGATTTTCTTTAAAAGTTCTTTTTAAAACAGCATCATCAAGAATATCTCCTTTAATAAAACTAACATTGTCCATTTGGGGAATATTCCATTCATAAGCAGAAGACATATTATCTAAAACTGTCACATTAGCCCCAAGTTCAGCTAACTTACGAGATAAGTTACTTCCAACACATCCTGCTCCACCAGTAACTAAAACAGTTTTTCCGTCATATTCATTAAAATTAGTCATATTTTCACCATAATATTAAGTTTATTATTAAGTAATTTAGGATTAATTATTTTATTCAATCCCATTAATAGCTTGAACTAAAAGCTCAATAGTTTGCTCAACATCATCCATACTGGCTACACTAACAGTAGTATGAATATAACGAGTTGGGACTGAAACAACACCTGTAGGGATTCCTTCACGAGTTAAATGGATTGCAGTTGCGTCAGTAGTTCCACCTTCACTAACTTCAAGTTGGTATGGAATTTCAGCATCTTCTGCTGCATTAATTAATATATTTTTAATCTTTTCAGGAGTAATAATTCCACGGCCACTAGCATCAGTTAAAATAATAGCTGGGCCTTTACCAAGCTTTGCTGGTGCTTCATCTTCTTTAATTCCAGGGTGATCACCTGCTATTGTAACATCAAGAGCAAATGCCATATCAGGGTCAATTTTAAAAGCAGAAGTTTTAGCACCTTTTAAACCAACTTCTTCTTGGACAGTTCCAACACCACATACAGTAGCATTAGAATTAACTCTTTTTAAAACTTCGATCATAACATAACAACCAATACGGTTATCTAAAGCTTTACCCATTATTAAATTATTTGGAAATTGAATGAATTCACTATTAAATGTAATTGGGTCACCAATAGATACCATATCAAGAGCTTCATCATTATCGTTAGCACCAATGTCAATAAACATGTTTTCATAGTCAATGACTTTTTTTCTCTCAGTAGCTTTCATTCTATGAGGAGGTTTGGACCCAATAACTCCTTTAACTGGACCATTAGAAGCGTGAATAGTTACAACTTGATTTAAAATCATTTGATCATTAATTCCACCAATTTTAGAAAAGCTAATAAAACCTTTCTTATTTACATGGCGAACCATTAAGCCAATTTCATCCATATGGGCAGCAAGCATGACTTTAGTAGCGTTAGATTTATTTTTATTAGTTTTTCCATTTTTAATAGCTATTATATTACCCATTAAATCTTCTTCAATTTCATCAACATGATTTTCTAACTCATTTTTGATTAAATCAACAATTTCGCCTTCAAAACCAGATATTCCTGGTGCTAAAATAAGTTTTTTCATTAAATCCATTAAAATTCCCCATTATAAAATATAAAAGTCAAAGTTAAACATGAATATATAATTATAAATATTAATTAATATATTAATGTAATAATAATCTCCATAATCATGACAGTTAATATAAAAACTATGGAAGTCCCATATTATATTTAAGTAATTTTATTTAATTATTTGCGTGCCCTAGATACTTTACGTGCAATAACTAGTTCACCTACAGCTATCAAACCAACAAAGAACTTTTCAAGACCACCAGTTGCCCAAATAGCTTCACCAAAAGTAGATTTTTGGATACGATGTTCATATTCCTCAGCAGTAATTCTCTCACCAGTTCTACGACGACTAATAATAGCAGAAGCTTCCATTAGTTCATCCCAGCTAATTCCTTTAAGTTCATCTTCCATTGCTTTATAAATTTTAGCTACTTTAATATCATAAAGTGAAGAGAGAGTTTTAACAATATCAAAAGAACGTACAACACCAATAACAATATCATCTTTGTCTAAAACAGGCATACTAATTAATTTGTTATTAGCAGTATCTAAAACCGCTAAACTGGCAGGATCATCTTTGTGAACAGTAGAAATTGCATCTTTAGAATGCATAATTTCCCCAATTATCTTTTTATTCTCACGCAACCCTCGAGTAATATCTAAAGATGTAACCCATCCTACAAGGCGTTTTTTCTCATCTAAAACAGGGGTAGTAAATTTTTTACTTTCCTCCATTTGTATAGAAACATCGTGGATACTATCCTCTTTAGTTACAAAAACAAAGTCATTATCCATCATTTCTTGAACTTTCATTTAATTAACTCCTATAACTGAAATATTAATATAAATTGGTTAAATATATTTAAATACCTAAATTTAATTGATTAATATAAATTATTATGATTATTAGGTTATGGTTGTTATTTTATGGTTATTATTAACATTATTCATTAAACTTATTCTTATTAACTTATGTATAGAATTATTTTCCTAAATTACTTTTCTAAGTTATTAAGTGTTAAAGCTGAAACAGGACAACGTGTAGAACAAACATTACATTTAATGCACTTATTATTATCTAAAACGACTTCACCATTAACTAAACTAATTGCTTCAACTGGACAAGATTCTTCACAAAGATAGCATTCAACACAAGCATCTTGATTAATTAGAAGCTCCTTAGTTTCTATAACGGGTCCTAAAAACTGTTTTAAATTAATTGCATCTAATGGACATAAATTAGAACAAGCTCCACAACCAATACATAGTTCTTTGTCAATAATTGGTCCATTTTCAGTGCTTTCCATTGAAATTGCTTTAGTTGGACAGAACTTAATACAATTGCCACAAGAATCACAAGTATTTAAATCAATAGAAATATCTTCCATTCTTAGAACTCTATGGGGGATTTTCTTTTCTTTAAGCTTGTATTCAACTGAATTGGTGATTAAACTAGCTTTATCTGTAGAATCAGGATTTTCATCAGCTATATTATCTACTACATTATCACTAATAGTAGCTTCTGTTTCTAAAACATATATACAAGATACTGGGCAAGTTTGAGGGCAAATTTCACATTTAACACAATTATCTTTAATCCTAGACCTTTTAACAAATGAAGATGTAGTTATAGCATTAACTGGGCATTCTTTAACACATAAATCACATCTAACACAACGTGGAGAAATAGCTATAAACTTGTCTTCTACAAAATATTCTCCAATTTCAATATTAGAATCACTAATGTCTTCATCTAAATCTGCTGATTTAAGTAATACTTCTCTCAATAAGTCTTCTTTATCTTTTTTGAAAGTAATTTCCATATCTACATCTCCAGCCCACTTTATATCATAAATTAATAAATTATTTATAATTTATATTATTTTGCAATATGTTCTAATTTTAGCTAATTTAGGTAATTTAATTAATTAAATAACTATATCTATTTTATAATATTAATACTTTAAGAAAATACAATTTTAATTGGAGCTAAGTATTTTTCCTGAAACTGAATTTCTATTATAATTATTAATGAAAATAAGATTTTCAATAACTTAAAATATAAATAAATCACTAATATTTCCTTTATCAATTTCATATTCAAAGTTCTTAACTTCTTTAATATTTGGCAAATTAGTAATTCCAGTAGATTCAATTGCTTTTGAAGCTAAATAATTACCAATAATACATGATTTTTCAAGAGAATAATTATTAATATAAGAATATAAAAATCCTGCATTAAAAGAGTCACCAGCACCAGTTGTATCAACTAAATTAGATTTAAAAGCAGGTATTTTAACTTCTTCTTTTGAGTTGATTCCATAAGCCCCTTTTTCCCCTCTTTTAATAATAACTGTATCAATACCTAAATTTAAAAGATATAATGCTTTATCTCTAAAAGTGAAGTCATTAAAGAGGTTATCATTAATATCGCTATTATTATCATTATCCTCCTTAACATTACTATTATTACTAGCACTATTATTAATATTACCATTTATTAAGCTATTAAAAAGTGTATATAACTCAATTTCATTAATTAAAAGAATATTAGTTCTTAAAAGAATAGGTTTAATTGCATCAAATCCTTTTTTAGCATATAATGCTCCAGGATCAAAACTAAGAATAATATCATCAGATAAATAATTTAATAGTTCAATTTGAGTATTAAAAGAATCACCAACAAATCCAGAATAATGGATTATTTTAGTATTTTTAAGATTATTTTTATTTATTTCACCAATAGCTATTTTATCATTTACACCAGGATTAACATATAGCTCACGGTTGCCTTCAGTATCAATAAACCCTAAAACATTGCCAGTCTTTCCTATTTCATCATAAATTAAGTCTTCTAAAAAGACACCCTCACTAACTAAATTAAATTCTAATAGCTCCCCATCATCATCTTCAGCTATTTTTCCAATATAACTAGTTTTAAGACCTAATCTAGATAATCCAATAATAGTATTTGCAGCAGAACCGCCACATTCAATTACACTATCTTTAATGAAACTTTCACCATCAATTTCTGCAATAGAATCAACATAAAACATTTTATCAACATTTAATGCCCCAAAACCTATTGCATCAAATTTAGAATCTGGACTATCCATTAGCTAACTCCTTTTATTATTTTATTTATTTTTGCATATATTATTAGTAGAAATGTTATAAATGTTATTATAAGTTTTATTAAAGATTTTATTATGCCTATAAGTTTTATTAGGGATTTTATTAGTATTATTATTAGTTTTGTTTGTGGTTTATAGAATATCTTTTAAATTAATTTTATAGTTGCCTAAAACACCATTATAATTACCTGCTGAAATTTTAATAACATCATCAAACTCCAAACAAGCTTCAATACCTACTTTCATAGCTGTTTCAATTACAGATATATCAACAC
This sequence comes from Methanobacteriaceae archaeon, assembly GCA_051649785.1. Classification (GTDB taxonomy): domain Archaea; phylum Methanobacteriota; class Methanobacteria; order Methanobacteriales; family Methanobacteriaceae; genus JBOFHT01. The sequence goes on along the minus strand of JBOFHT010000102.1, from coordinate 23,704 downwards.
CATTAATAACAATTTCAGGAATATAATTAGCATTTTCTGGAACTTTAGATTCATTAGCTAGTTTTGGTTTAAGAGAAGGGCAATAAGGGTGATTAGTTGTTGGACCAATCCAAGAATAGTTTGTTTCGACTTTAGAAGCAGCAGAACAAATATCAAAAGGACATATGACTCCATCAACTTCGTTAATAGCATCAATAGCAGCATTTCCTGCTTCAATTACTGACTCTTTACTTTTACACATATACCAAAAGTTTGCACCCATTATTCCATTATAATATGGGAGTTGAGATTCAATTTTAAAGTCTGGAACTGCAATAGGAACATTAATTAATTCACGGCCATTTAAGTCTTCTTTCCATTCATAACCATCCCCACAGTGACCAACTTGCTTCATCATACTTATGTAGCCCTGAGGAGTATTAAATAATTTTAAAGGGTTTTTATTATTATCATTCAATTTATTGTCAGTAGTAGTAGTAGTAGTAGTAGTAGTGTTATTGTTAGTATCATTAACATTAGTATTGTTAATATCTAGGTTTAAGTCATTAGCTGCAAAAAAAGAAGTAAAAGGTTTAGTTAAAACATCTTGGCGAATTCTATAAGATAATTCTAACTCAAATTTATCTAAATCATCTAAACCAAACCAGTACTGGACAATAACTCCCATTCTACCATCAGGAGTTTTAGATTTATCAATGAATTTTTCAACTCCCCCTTCAACACGACCAATTACAGCACCAGGAGTTGAAGTAGAGTCATAGGCAGCACGATAAAGAGTTTTTTCATCTTCAGCTGTGATAATAGCCCTTATGTAAATCCCATCAAAAGCTTCAAAGTAAGTATTATCAATAATATCCATTTTTATAATCTCCATTATCTCCAATCTAATTAGATCTATATATAATATTTTAAATTAACCTAAAGCTCCAATAGAATCTCCACGAATATTTTTACGCATAGTTAAGCTCTTTTCAAGAAGTTCTTCTTTATTTTCATCGGTAATAATAGTCATAATCGGTTTATCTTTACCTTTGTAAAGCTCAGCAAATTTATCAATTAAGTGAAATTTAATACGGTAATTCTCTAATGCACTTTTAGGATTGTTATTATAAGCTTTAACAAAGTTTAAAACATAATCCGTATTAAAATGAGAGTGTAAATCAATTAACATAGAAGTTAAAATAGTATTATCACTAATAATAGCTACTTCAGCAGCATTAATAGCAAAATCATTACCATTAAACGATACCGAGATACCTTTATTTTTTTTTACAAATTCAAGAGGCTCTACATCAGTTATACTATCCCCAACATACATAATCCCATTTAAATCTAAATTAAGCTTTGAAACAATATCATCAACAGCCAGTTTTTTACCTTGCCCACCAACAGTTTTAGTATTTTCAATTAAAGTTCCTATTTTAAGTTCTTCTACTTTATTAAAAAGAATTGACTCAATTTCTGTAAAATCATAAGCTTTTAAAAATTCTAAGGAATCATCAATATTTTTAGAGTCTTTATTTAAAATACCAGAATAATTATTAATAATTTCTTCTTTAAATCCAATAATCATGTCTTTTTCATTATCCGAAATATCACCAATTCCATCTAAGTCCAGAACTGTGTGATATGTATTTTCATAAGGGAAATTGACTACATTGGATAAGGCCTCAATATATTGACCATAGCTAGTACTAACAATATAAGAATCAAGAGAAAAGTTAGCTAATTCTAAGGTATCAACAGCCCCAGGAACCATAGCTATATTATCTTCTGAAAATTTAATTAAATCATTATTAGTTAAGCCATAAGCTTTTAAAAATAGAGCTAAAAATTTAAGAGTATCTCCTGCATTATAATTAGGACGTTTAGCTATTTCAATAAGATAATCATCAAATTTACTCAGTATCTTAAATAAAATATCTCCTTTACTAATAAAATGAGCACATAATTCATAAGCATTATCATTTAAAGATAAAGGGCCTTCACAATCTGTTATAAATGATTTTTTAACCAAATTAAATCCTCCAGCAAATATAAAGGTAAAAATAATACAAAATATAAAAAATAATCATATTATATTAATGTAAAATGATTATATACTACTAAAACTATGTATAAAATGGTTTGATACGGTACTAATCACACAAATGTAAAATGATTATATACTACTAAAACAGAGATAATGAACTTAAAATAATAAACTTACCTCAAATATAAATTAAGTACTTGATTAAATTAATTCAACTTTTATTGCATTAACTGGACAAATTGCCTCACATTCCCTACATTTAATACATTTTCCTTGTTTTACTTTAATTTGGTCATTATCCAATCTTAAAGCATCAACTGGACATTTATTTGTACAAATACCACAAGATTGGCAAGAATCATTATTAATAATAACTTTACCATCACGTAAGCCATTTATATTAGTTCTAATGAAAAATATTTTATCTCCTTTAGTTTCAAAATATTCTTCTTTAAGTTTAATGGCAGATACTGGGCATTTTTCACTACATTTACCACAGTAAATACAAGAGCTTCCAATTTTAACTGGAGATGGCATTTGAAGAGTTATACAATTAACAGGACAAGTTTCAATACAAGCACCACATCCAATACAAATGTCTTCAATTACACAAATAGAACGCTTTGGAGGGAAGAAATTTAAAATATCTCTAACTTTAGCTACAGCAATATCTTCATGAGTAATTAAATCAAGACCTTCCATTATAACAAAGCTTACATCAACTTCTAACTCATTATATTCATTTTTAATGTTATCAGAACTAATAGCCAAATCATTAGATTTAAGGCTAGAATACTCTTTATCATCCCCATCAATATCCAAATGACCAATATTAGAAGCATTAAGTCTTAAGTCATCAGCTATATCCATTAAAATAGTGTCAACCTTAACAATATTATTAGATAAACGTTTAATATCTTTTTCAACAATTCCAGAAGCTATTTCTAAGGATTTTATTTCACTAAACATTTTATATGCTTTTTTACGAGAAGAATACTTAATAGCTGATGTAGGACAAACATCCATACAATCTTCACATCTTGCACAATATGAAGGGTTAATATAAGGTAATTTACCTACTTTTCCAACTTCAATGGCTCCTTTTGCAGGGCAAATTCTATTACAAGTCATACATCCAATACAGTCTTTGTGTCTAATTACAATAGCTTTTCCACCAGAAACTGCCTTTGGAAGTATTTCCCCATACTTAATTGCATCAGTTGGGCAAGATCTAAAACAGTACCCGCATCGAATACATTTATCTTCATCAATTTCACTATGTGCTTCTTCATTACCAGAGGAAACTAAGTGAATAGCCCCCGTTCTACAAGCTTGAACACATGCTCCACAGTGACGACAAAGTTTAGAGTTAATATTAGGAACATTTTCACGAATAGGATTTGAAAGTGTAGTATTCATCTTTATTGCATCATAAGGACAAGTTTCCCTACATATAACACAACCAAAACACTTTTCATTGATTTCTATAACATTAGTTGAGTCAATAGACTTTGAAATAGCTTCAACAGGGCAGGAATTAATACAAGGCTTATCTTTACAAGTTAAACACTTACTATTGTCAATCTCATAATCCACTTCAACGTCTCTTAATGGTTTAATGGATTTTTCAGTAGAAATGTGAATATAATCATCTCCTATAATAATAAAGTAAACTATGATACATTAAATTAAATACTATGTTATTAAGTTAAGTTATTTTATTGAATTAGCTAATTGTGAAGCATTAACCGTGATTTTAATAATTTTATCTTCAATTTTACCATTTTGAATGCCAGTATTTTGATTATTATTAGAATTGTTGTTGCTGTTACTATTATCAGAATCAATAATAATAAATTTAGCTAGGAAATAGCTAACTACACCAAAAGGACAGGTTTGATAACATGTACTACATCTTAAACATTTATCTTCATTTCTAATAACTTCATTTTTATCTTTATTATAATCAATAGCATTTGTAGGACATTCATCTACACATAATCGGCATTTATTACATTTATCAGTATCCCATAGTATAATTCTAAGCTTTAAACGAGAAATTGCATTATCAATAATTTCTAAAATAAGTTCTTTATCATCTAAAATATTAGAAACCTTATCCCATACCTCATAAAATGGGAGTTCCAATTGCATAATTTTTCTATCAGATAAATCTCGTAAATCTTCTTCTTTAGAAGTAATAAATTCTTCTAAAGTATCAACAGTAATTCTAATAACTTTCTTCTGTTCTTCCAAATAATCAATGTAAATACTTTTAAGAGCTCCTTTTACAGGACAAACATCAAAACATTTTCCACAAGCTATACAAAGATTCTGATTAACATGAACTTTATTAGCATCTAATTCAATAGCACCGTCAACTGGACACTCTTTTAAACATTTTTTACATTTAATACATAAAAAATCATCAATAACATATTTGCGTTTGTGGGGTAAAATTGTGAATTCTTCTCTAATAAAGTGATTTTCACCACATGTAAGAGTTTTAGGATCTGTTGGACAAACTTCTGCACAAAATCCACAACGAATACATGCACTTTTGTTAATAACTGGATATGGTTTGATTTCATCTACAGTATCTGTTTCACCATTACTTCCAGTAGCTAGATTATTATTTAATTCACTTTCAATTAGACTAGCACAATCATCAGCATCAGACTCATTATAGCCACTAACTAATTTAATTGCATTAGGAGAAGGACAAGCTGAGGTACAAGCACCACAACTAATACAGTACTCTTTATATACTTCAGGGAAGTCTCTAAACCTATCTGGTTTTTCAAAGCTGGATTGTGCAGATTTAGCATCAGCAAAACCTTTAACCCATGCTTTTCTTGCAAAATCATACAAATACCATATTACAGAAGACATAATATCACATAATTGTAAATATACTAAATATAAATATACTAAATACTAACTAAATATTTTTTAATCAAGAAAATATTACTATTTTTAATTAAATATTTATTAAATAGATAATACAATAAAAATCACTTTAAGTTAAATATATCTCTAACATATACTCCTTTTTCTTTATCAATTATCATGGCTCGCTCAGCACAAGCTAAACAAGGGTCTGCTGAAGCATAAGTAGCTATTGCATCAGCTACAGTAGGAATATCACGAATCATGTATTTAGCACAGGAGTCTATATTCATTATACTAGGAGTTCTAATAGAAATATGCTTAATTAAATTACCATTAGTTTCCATCATATAAGCTACTTCACCACGAGGAGCTTCATTTCTCCATTCCCCATATCCAGAACCTAATTTTACTTCAGTCCTAATTGGACCTTCTTCTAAATTATTAATAGCCTGCTTAATTAAATCAATAGATTGAGGAATTTCATGAAACCTATTCATAGTTCTTGCAAAGTTATCTCCTTCTTTTCTCCAAATAGGTTTAAATTCAAGTTCCCTGTAAGTATGATGATATTCCCTTAAATCATGTTTTAATCCAGATGCCCTACCAATAGGGCCTACAGCACGACCTTTTAAAGCTTCTTCTTTAGTCATAACCCCTACACCTTTAGTCCTAAGAGCTAGCATTGGACCTTCTTCAAAAAGTTCCATAACACGGTAATGAGCTTCTTCAACAATAGCCATTTTTTCAAGAATTTGTTTAATATGAGTTTCTTTAGCATCCATACGGACACCACCCACAACATTCCATCCCATATTAACCCTATTACCTGTTAATAATTCAATAGCATCCATTATAGGTTCTCTTAAGTTAAGCATATGCATAAATAAAGTTTCATGCTCTAATGCTTTAAAAAATGTAGAATTAGCTAAATAATGGCTTTGAATTCTATCTAATTCATTAGTAATAACTCTAAGTAGTTGTGCACGAATAGGAGCTCTAACATCCGAAATCTTTTCTATTGTTTCAGCAAATGTTTGAGTGTGTTCATAGGAACAAATCCCACAAACTCTTTCAGCAAGGTAAATGCATTTCTGCCAGGATTTACCTTCCATAATTTTTTCAATTCCTCTGTGAACATAACCATAATCAATTTCAGCTTTAATGACCTTTTCACCGTTAGTATGAAGTTTTAATCTTAAAGGCTCTTTTAAACTTGGGTGTATTGGACCAATAGGTAAAATCATTCCACTTCCTCCCTTCCTCTTGCAACTATAGCACCAGGACCTACAGCTAGAATAGCTTCAATAATTTCACTTGGACGTGGAGGGCAACCTGGCACTTCAGCAGCTACGGGAATAAAGTCTGAGACTGGAGCATGAATTCTCCCACCTTCTTGAGCAAAAACATCCCCAGAACTAGGGCAATTACCTAAAGTTACAACTACTTTAGGCTCAGGAGTCTTTGTATAAATCTGGCGAACATGTTTCTCCCAGTGATCCGTCACAGGACCAGTTATAAGAATAACATCTGCTTCACGAGGATTATTGTGAACATAAATTCCATATTGTTCAAGATCATATCTAGGAGAAAGCATAGCTACTACTTCTACATCACAGCCATTACAACCTCCACAGTTGATTAAACAAACATGAATTGAACTTTTTCGGACAATATCTCTAAGAGTTTTTATCATTATGTACTTACCTCTTATTATAGTTATTAATTGTGAATTTAATGAAATCTAGTAGTTTATGATTATGTATTAGTTTGAGTTGAATTAATCTATTAATTGAATTAATTTAAGTATTTTGAGTTGATTTAATTTGAATTATATATTAATTTATATTATTGATTTATATTTAATTTTATTAAACTTATAAACTTTCTAATTTACTATGTTTTTTATAATATTTACTATGTTTTTTATAATATAATACATTAATCCTAGAGCATATCAAAAGTAATATTTGGATTTAACAATTAAAGAATAATAGATAATAAATAATGGATAATAGATAATGGATAATAGCTAAACCAAGTACTAATGGATAATAAATACTATAACATTAACATTTCAATAATTTGCTTTTTACCTTTTTCTAAAATGTCTTCATACTTTGAACCATCAATAACTTCTTTAACTAGGTGCATTTTTAATATTTCTGTTTGTTCTTTAGGTAGGAGTTCTAAAACATCAACTAACCAACATAATTTTAAATCAGCGTGGAATCTATGGGCTAAACATTGGGGTTTAGCAGATTCAAATGTTGAATGTAAAGCATCAATACTAGACATATCTAATTTAGACATAAGAATTTCTTCAAATAGCTCACTATCTATTTCAAGTTCACTAGATAATGGATCAACTACATCTGCTTTCCAACGAAAGCTTTTAAGAATTCTGAGCTTCATTGTTTTAAGTAAATCTGATTTTGAATCATCAACAGAATCATCTAAATTATTTTTGCCAGTAATATCCATTTTTACACCAAATTAAGAAATATGTTAAATTAACAAATTTTTAAATAAAATTGTAATTAGCCAAATAATAACACTTATTAAAATAGCTATTGCTGTTTCTTTTCTACCATATCCTGGTCTCATTCCAATTACAAATGAAATACATAATACTGCAATTGAGATAATTAATTCAATAGGAATAGCTAGATTAGCTAAAAGAGATGAAATTAGACTATAATTTATTAGCAGAACCCACCCAATAATAGCTATCACTACAGCAGATATATCGATATTGTTAAATATAAATGCTTCGGAGTGCTTTTTATAGCTAAATAAAAGACCTAATATTGATCCAACTACAAAAATTATTAAATATAGTAGATATGCTAGTTCGCTCATAATATCATCATTATTTGGGTTTTTATAAAATTTATCTGCTATTAAATTTATTATAATTGTTACTATAATTATTATTAGATTTATTATTATTAATATAAATATTATTAGATTTGTAACTAGGGATATAATTATTATTAGAATTATTAATAATAATATTATTTGTATTATCCTTATTATTAGTATTATTAGATTTGTAATTGTAGATATAATTATTATTAAAATTATATGTTAAATCAAAGTTATTTATTAAATTATATCCTACATAGGTTTATATAATAGTGCAAAAGATATTGCAATTATTAGTAAAGTAATAATAAATACAATTTGCTCTAACTTTTCAGTTAAATGAGCTATTTTTGGATTTTGAGCAATTAAAAGTATTAAAAATACTATGCTTACAATTGTAACAGGAATAATAATCATTTGTTGTAGTGAGGAAGCTAAAAAACTAGCTATTACCATACCCATAGCTACTAGAGAACTTAAAATAATTATTCCTTTATCATTTGTGTGATTTTTCATGTGAAAACTTCCCAATAATTATAATATCTAAAATACTAACATCAAAATAATTGTACCTGTAAATCCAATAATAGCTATAGTTATTTGATTCATAACTGAATGATTAGGATTTAAAATAGGTGTTAAGGCATTAATTACTGCTATTATCCCTGTAATAATAATCATTCCCAATACATAAGCAATAAGAGGTAACGGACTAAAGAATACTGTTAAGAAAATCCATAGTAAAACATACCATGCTATAGACTCTGAAAACATTATAAATCCTCTAAGAAGACCAAAATGCTCAGTTTCAAATCCAGAAATAATATCCTTACCTTTAGTAATTGAAAATGGAGAATAAGGAGATTTAGCTATTAATAATACAAAGAATACTAAAGCTACTAATGGAAGTGAGTAGAAAAGCGGTCCATTGGCTGTTTGATAAGCTACAATATCACTAATAATCATAGACCCTGTTTGTAAGTAAACAAAGGCTAAAACTGCAAATAATGGTAATTCTGAAGCTGCTGAAAAGACTGCCCTTACACAGCTTAATTTACCATAAGGAGAACCTGAACTAGATCCTGAGTTATGCTCAACAATTTTATGAATAGCATAAATTGCAAATAGTACAAATAATGAACCTTGGCTAACTGGACCTATAATTATACCTGTAATCCAAATTGCACATAAAATAACTGTAATACTTACATAAAATGGCATTGCAGCTGTTTTAGGATAAGTTGTTTCTTTAAAAAAGAATTTTAAAGAGTGTAAAATATGCTGTACAATAGGAGGACCTGGTCTTTGCTGAATTCTTGCCATTATCTTTCTATGGAAACCTGTAAGTAAGCTACCCATTAGAAAAGCAATAATAACATTTACTATAATTTCAAGCATTAAATTCATAATATCACATAAAATGAAGAAGACAGAATATTATTTAATTAGATATTTATAGATTCTAGTAACTAATGATTCTAGTATCCAATAAATGGTTCTTCTCTTCTTTCATCCTCCTCATCTTTTTTAGGTACACCCATAGTTACTAAACCAAGAGATAATATGAATAATGGAATGAAAACTATAGCTACTCCATAAACTATCCAATTAGCAACTGAAAATAGAATACAAGTACCAATAGATAGAATTGAGATAATTAAAATCAAATAGCTAAGTAATTTGAATCTTTTCATTTTTACACCATACAATGAATTAATTATAAAAAATGCCTAAAATGGCTTAATTAATATTAATAAAACTTCTACAATTCTTACAATAATCATTAATGAACTTAAATGTATAATCAATATAAAAGGAGAACCAGGAGTCCTAAACATCTCAGCTTTTGTTGCAAAAAATGGAGCTACACCAGTTTCACCTGCAACACCAATAAGAAGCAATATTGCACCAAATATAACCATAGGTGATGAAACGGTCATTGATGATAAAACAAATAAACTTAAAGTTCCAGTTGAAGCTAAAATTATAGCTGCTCCCCCAAAAAGAGGTAAACTTGCAAGCATAGCTATTATACCATAATTATAAGCAGCTTCAAGAACATCGATTTGTTTAACAGCTGCAACAATACCAATATTAACAATACCAGTTAAAGCAATTAAGAGAGTGAGATTAAATAAATCACCAGTAATCATAGCTCCTGCTGTAGCTAAACCACAAACAATAGCCAATAATCTTCGAACTTTAAACTCTTCTAATCCAACACTTTGCCGAATATTATTTAAAGTACCTAATTCTGCTTCTACTTGAGTTTCGGTTTTACTCATAGCTATTAAAGCTGTAAATACTAAAACTGCTATAAATGCAAAGAGGTGGAACGGTGTAACATATAATACAATATCCCCCAGAGGTATTTGACCTAATAATCCCCCACCTAAAGTTGAAATATCCATAGTAGTCCTCATTATAGTTTTTATAGTTTTCGATAATATTATATTTAATTTGTATTATTTAATTAAATTAATATTTATATTAATGTACTTATTAGTAATGTACTTATTAAGTTTGATAAATTACAATTGATATGATTATTCTATGATTAGGATTATAATCAGTTATAATTTAATAATTTGATTTAATTATTCTCTTTTAATTTCTTCTCGCATCATTAAAGCAATTAATCCCATTTTAGAAGCTACTTTTAATAAAAGACCAAATGCCGCCATGAAAAGACCTAATAACCATAATGAAGGATTTAAGAAGAATACTAAGAAACCTATAATCCATAAACACCAAGCAAGACCTGAAACTGCCCCAACACCATCTAAAACAAATATTGGGAGACCACTTGCTTTTCTAGATAATACATAGAATAATATTCCAGCACCAGCTACTGCCCCACCTGTAAATCCACTTAAGAATATACCATAAGCAAGGAATACAAGTGCTAAAAAGTTAGGAGCAGTTCGAAGAATTTCCATATCAAATAAAAATGGAGTTGGATAAATAGAAGGTTTTTTAACAACTACACCTGTAATAGACCCATAATCAGGAGTTTCAGCTCGCTTTTTAGAGATTTTTCGCATTTCTTTTGCCATTAAAATCTCAGAAATAGCCATAATTTCAGCTAATTCAACAACAAGCCCTGGTAAAATTAATGCTTCGGCTAAATCAGTTCCAACCGCAGCTACAATAATAAGCATAGCCAACCCTACAATATCAGTTATAATTAATAGTTGTAAGTCTTTTTTAGCCATAGCTATTCCAATCAAACCAATGAATCCTACAATAAGTGCAGTATAAATTGCAGGAAGATAAAGTGATGCTGTAACAGCTGGAACAAAAGGTGGAACCAAAGTAATCATCTAATTATCTCCCTTATTGTCTTTATTATGAGTATCGGCATCATAATCCTTCTCATCATTATTAGAATTATTAGTGTTTTTGCCTATATTATTACTGGCTTTTTTATTAATTCTATTAATTTTACTTTTACTAATTTTATTATTTTTATTATTTTTATTTATATTATTGGAATAACTGTTAATAGCTTTAGTATTAGCAGTGAAATTAATAAATAACCAAGATGCAATAATAAAGGACATCATAAGTATAGTAGACTCTAAAATAGTATCGAAACCACGAGTATAATAAAGTATCTCATCAATTAAACCACCAGGAGAGGAGTAAATTGAAGTACCAAAATATGGGCTTGAATCTTTAACAGCTATGGCAATAGGAGACATATAACTATTAATCCAACCTAAAGCTTTGGAATTATTAGGATATTGGGCATCAGTAATTCCGGGAGATACTAAAACTTCGCCACCCCTATCATAAGGAGCTACCCTATCACCAGCATTTATTTGCTCTTGAGGAGCAGGTCGTGGATAAATTTGATCTACATTTAATGCAAATGGAATAGTGAATCCAACTATTAATACAATAGCTAGTATAATGGCAAATAACTTGGGAATCTGTTTAGGGTTAGCTAAAGAGTTCCAAAAATCAGCTATTTTCATACATCAGCCCCCATTTCTTCTAGACGCATTATTGCACGTAATAATATAAGTGTGATAAATACAGTAGCTGCTACAAATGTAAGTAGAGCCAAAGTATGATTATATGTAAGGAATATTAGTGAAATACCAATTGCAGCTACTTCTGTGTTTATAGTTCTGACAATAGGATCTTTAACACCTGGACCAAAAACAGTTGCCATTGCACCGAGAATAGTAATAAAGCAACCTAAATAAAACCATATTTGGAAATCAAGCATTTTTAACCTCCATATTATCATCAGAACCATTATTATCATTTAAGTTAGTGTTAGAATTCTCTTTTCTAATTGTATTGATTTTTATAATTGCAAATAAAATTATCATAGTTGAAATTGGTGTGAAAATAGCTATTGCAAATGCAACATCTAAGTATTTAGCAGATACAACTGTTAAAAGAAATCCAACTTCCATTAAGTTAAGCATTATGACTTTATCCAATGGTTTAACTAACCATATAAGTCCAAATGCACCTATTATAATTAAAACAGCTGCAATTATGTTGATATCAATAATATCCCAAGGATTCATTTTTTCACCAAATAATATACTAATAATTTGAGTTAAATTTTAATTAATATTCTATTAGTCCTCTACCTTATTTAAAGTATATGCAATAGCATTAGAACTTAATGTTGAGCAAATAAAGAAAGTTGAAGCTACTACAAACCCAAATGGTGTTGCAATATACAATGCTATTAATGCAGAGGATGCAAATCCAATTACATTAATATATAATAATTTTTCAGCATTATCTCTAGCTAAAAGAGTTCTTATTGCCATGAAAATAATTATTATTCCAAGGATTAGATTTACTGTTAACATTGTACCTTTCCGTAATAAACTTATTGAAATATATTATTATTTAATTATATTATAATTACTTATTTATTATAATATGTTATACTTCAAAATATAATATAAATATAATTTTAATTTAATATACTTTAAAATTATAATGTGTTATACTTTAAAATATAATATAATTTAATTATTCAATTTCTGTATGGCGATTCATCTTTTTAGCTATTTTACCTAGAAATCTTGAAGCTGCTGGTTGAGCTATACCTTGTATTGTTAAAATAGCTATTACCATACCTACTACAAAAAATTCAGGAGATATTCCAATTGTTGATAAAAGAACAGCTAATATTGTAGCAGTTAATGCACCAGTAGTACCTGCATACCCGGGATCGGCACATAATCTGTTTCCAATGTAAACAAGTAGAGCTGCAATAAGCCCACCTTCAAATCCTATAAGCATTACTCCAATTCCTGCTAGAAGAGTTCCTGCAGATGCATCCGGAGAACAAACAATATTTCCTTGGAAAAATCCACCTGCTAAATTACCACCACGCCTTTTAACAGCACGGCCAATATTTTCAGCACCTTTAACACCTGGAACTTCGGGAAGTCCAAAATAAGTGTCAATTAGTACAAAATTAAGCCAAGCAATTACAGCAGCTATAATTATTCCTAATATTTCATTCATAATATCACAATTAGTTTTTATTGGTTTTAAATTGAATTAGTTAATAAATGGAAGGAATTAATAAATTTAATGAGTTAATAAATTGAAGGAATTAATAAATTAAATTGCTTAATCTATTTTTACTAATTTAATTAATATTTATTTAACTAAATTTTTATATAATTATATTATATAATCTAATTATTAAGCTTATACATTATTAATTATTGTTTTTTAAATCTGAATCTAATTTAATTACTGGATTCCATTGCCGGAAATATATATTTAAATCCAAACTTAACAAATATTGCTGAAAAAGCACCAATTATAATAGCTAGAACTAAACCATCATATAACCAGTAAAATCCAAGTGAAAATAGCACAGCTAGTAATCCAATTCCAATTATGGGAGTTGGGAATATTGCTGAAGCTGTATTTGAAAACCTTCTTGGTTTTTCTGGAAGAATTGGTACTTTCAATATTAGAGCTATAAGAATAGCTACTATTATAACTACAATATAATTTATTAATAAGTACATTTCATTAACATGAATAATCATGATAAATAGTCTTAATATTAAAATATATAAATGTTTTTACTTTAGTCTAGGAAATTTAATATAATTAAAATAAATTTAAGTCAAAATAATTAAGATAATTAAAATTTTAGCTATATAAAACAAAAATAATATAAGTTATGTCGAATATATTATAATGATATTAATTTATAGTGGTATTAATTAGGATAATTATTAATGATATAAAATAACTAAAATAAAATAAAAAATTTAATAAAAATATTATAACTCATTAAATTTACTGGAAATTAAATATATTAAAAATTAATTAAATTAAAATTTAACAATTACTAACTAATACTAAGTGGTTATATCTATGAAAAACAAAAAAGTACTTGTTACAGGGGGTTTAGGGTTTATTGGATCTCATATTGTTAATCAACTAGTTGAAAATAATGAAGTGATAGTTATTGATAATGAATCAACTGGTAAAATCCAAAATCTAGCCAACCCTAAACATGAAAACTTAGAATTAATACTTGAAGATATTAACACATTCACCAATAATAATTCACTTGAAAAAATTCTAAATGATGTAGATTATGTTTTCCATCATTCTGCAATGGCAAGTGTTCCATTAAGTATTGAAAATCCCATAAAGTGCCATGAAAATAATATAGATGCAACAATTAAATTACTTATTGCCTCAAAAAATAGTAATGTTAAAAAACTAATTTTTGCATCTTCCTCTGCTGTTTATGGTGAAAATACTAATATGCCACTAAAAGAAAGTGAAAATTTTAATGTTTTATCTCCCTATGCTTCAACTAAGGCAAGTTGTGAATTATATTGCCAATCATTTAAAAATAGCTATGATTTTAATAGCGTTTGTTTTAGATATTTTAATGTTTTTGGACCTAATCAAGATGTTAATTCAGCATATGCTGCTGTAATCCCCCAGTTTATTCATTCTTTATTAAATAATAAAGCACCTACAATTTATGGTGATGGTGAACAAAGCAGAGACTTTATTTATGTTAAAGACGTTGTTAAAGCAAATATTCTTGCATGTGAGTCTGAGTATAATGGTGTTTTAAATTTAGCTACTGGGAAAACAATAAGTATTAATGAACTTTTTTATATAATTAGAGATATTATAGGTAGCGATATTGAACCAAATTACGAAAAAGAGAGAGCAGGTGACATTAAACACTCCTCTGCAAATATAGATAAGTTAGAGAATATTACTTTTAAAGCCGATTTAAACTTTGAAAAACAGTTAAAAGAAACTGTAAATTGGTTTAAATCATTGAAATAACTAAATGGATTATAAAAAATTGGTTATAGACCCAATACTAATTAATAAATTTAATTAATAAATTTGTTAATACATTTATATTAATAAATTATAAGTTTAAAATCCTATATTAATAACATATACACCACAATTCAACTAACAAATTACTCCCTAACAATACAAATCAACATATAAAATAATATATAATATAATCAAACACAATTACCTAAAATTACCTAAAATAACAATTATATCAAATTATACAATAAAGTGACTAAAATGAGTATGGTAAAATCTATTTTTAAGAATACTGGATGGCTACTTCTTGCCCAAGTAATAACTAGTCTTTTTGGTTTTATTTGGACAATCCTAATAGCTAGATATTTAGGGGTTGAGGATTGGGGGGTATTAACTTTTGCAATCTCATTTACAGGAATACTTTCAATATTTATGGACGTTGGAATTAGTACCTACTTAACACGGGAAATATCAAGGGATTACGATTCTTTTAATAAATATATAGCTAATACAATACCTTTAAAATTATTTATATCACTTTTATCATTTATAGTAATATTAATAATATTAGCTATAATGTCTGTATTTATGGGTTATACATTACTTAAAGTTAGTATTATTCTAATTCTTTCACTACAAGTACTTTTTAGCTCAATGGCCTACTTATTTAATGGAGTTTTCCAAGCATTTGAAAAAATGAAATATCAATCCATTGGGATTATTATTAATAGTTGTCTAATGTTAGGGTGTTTTCTACTAGCAATATACTTAAATTTGGGTTTAGTGGCAATAGCTATTACATATTTGTTAGGAAGCTTAGCAACGTTAATATATCTATATTTAACATTAAATAAACAACTGAAAATTCCTAAATTAGAAATAGATATTCCATTTTGGAAAAAAACATTTAAAGCATCATTATCCTTTGGAATTATAAATCTTTTTACAAATATTTATTTTTGGATAGATTCGGTTATGCTTTCATTTCTTAAAGGAGATTTTGCTGTAGGAGTTTATAGTTCTGCTTATAAGTTTGTTATTGTTTTATTGACTATATACAATGTATATATGTTTGTAGTGTTCCCATATATGAGTAAATTATATAAAAACTCAACAGAACTTTTAAAAATTAGTTATGAGAAATCTTTGAAGTATTTACTTCTTTTTATAATACCTGCAGCTATTTTTATAAGTATTTACTCAACTGATATTATTCTATTAATATATGGAAAATCATTTATACTTGCTAGTTCTGTTTTACAGATTTTAATATGGAATATAGTATTCTTATTTGTAAATGGTGCAGCAGCAATGTTATTAAATGCATCAGGAAAGGAATTAATAGTAGCTAAAATCAATGGAATTGCAGCTACATTTAATGTAGTAGTTAATTTAATTATGATCCCATATTTAAGTTATATAGGTGCAAGTATAGCTACTGTTTTTACAGGAATTCTAATTTGTATTTTAATGAATTATATTATTTTAAGAGAAAATTATCATCCCCATAAAAGGATAATATCCGATATAGTTAAAATTATTATATCTTCATTAATCCTTTTAATTGTATTATATGTATTAAACAGTGGCATAATAGAAGGAATACCTAAAGTTTCACTATTTTTAGCTATACCAATATCATTAATAGTGTACTTTATAGGAATAATCTTAACAAAAACCCTAGATGAAACTGATATTTCAATAATAAAAGAATTAGTTGGTAAAAAATAATACTTAAAAAAGGAATAAAAAAGAACTTAAGATAAAAAAATAATGAGAAATATGGGAATTTAAATAAATAAAAAATATAAAAAAGATATAAAAAGAAGAAAAGAATATAAAAAAATAATAAGAAATAGGGGAATTTAAATAAATAAAAAATATAAAGAATTAAGGTATTAATTAACCCTTAATTTCCCCATCTAAAACTTCAATAATACGGTCTGCCATTGAAGCTACATTTAAATCATGGGTTACAATAATTAATGTAACATTATGATTTCTATGTAAATCATTTAAAACATCTAATATCTTAGCACCTGTCTTAGAATCTAGTGAACCCGTTGGTTCATCTGCAAGAATAATAGAAGGTTCATTAGCTAAAGCTCGTGCAATAGCTACTCTTTGCCTTTCACCACCAGATAGTTCTGTTGGCTTTCTCTCTTGTTTATCTAAAAGACCAACCATATCTAATAATTTTAAAGCTCTTTTTCTACCATCTTTTGATGATAAATCGTTTTCAAACATTGGGATTTCAATATTTTCAACTACATTTAAATTAGGAATTAAATTATGAAGTTGGAATATGAAACCTATTTCTTTAGATCTAAAGTTACTTAAACCTTTGTTACTATTGAGATTATATCCAGCTATTTCAATTTCACCTTCATCGGGAGTATCTAATGCACCAATCATGTTTAAAAGTGTAGATTTGCCTGAACCAGACGGCCCAATAATAGATACAAATTCTCCTTTTGTTACTTCTAAATCAATCCCTTTTAAAGCTTTAATTTTACCATTTTCAAATCCTTTTTTGAGATTTTTAATTGAAATAATATTTTCTGAATTGTTTTTGTTGTTTACCATTTAAATCAATCCTAAACCTGTATCTATTAATTATTCATACCTTAAAGCTTCTGTAGGTGGTAATTTACTTGCTCTCCATGCAGGATAAAATCCTCCAATTAAACCAACAGATATAGCTACTGCAAATGCCTTAGCAAATGTTTCAACAGCAAATATTGGCATTATTGCACCATCAAGTAAAAATACACAGATTCCATAAATACCAACAGCCCCAACAACAGAACCAACAATTCCTGCAACTATAGTTAAAACAAGAGATTCTCCAAGAATCATTCCAAGAATACGTCGGTTTTTCCAACCAACAGCTTTTAAAACACCAATTTCACGAGTTCTTTCAAATACAGACATAATCATAGTATTAATAACACCAATACCACCAATTACAATAGCTAAAAGTGAAATTGCCCATGAAGCAGTATCAATCATGTCTAAACCACTAGCTATACTGCCTAAATCTTCAATAGAACTTACAGTAGTTAAATCTTCGCCGTATTTAGCTTCAATATCTGCAGTTACAGTATCAACATTAGCATTATTTTCAATTTTAACATAAATCATAGAAATTTTATCTTCTGCATCAACTAAATCCTGAGTATTAGCAATAGATGTGTATGCCCCATTATCTTGATTAACATCACCAGTTTCATAAATTCCTGTAACTTTGAATGTTTTATCATTAATAGTAATTTCATCCCCAACAGTTTTATTAAGAGATTCTGAAGCTATTTTACCTAACATTAACTCAGTACCATTGCTAGAATATTCTTTTCCACTAGTAATTGTTATTTTGGCTAGTTCAAAGTCTGTATTATCCATTCCAATGACAGTTAGCATATTCGACTGATCTATCATAAAGTTACCCATAACAATGCCTACTGCACTTTTAACACCATCAACAGCATTGATTTTGTCAATATAACTTTGATTAATCTCAGCTTTAGTGAAACCACCCCCTGCTTGGGATGTATTAGATACAATAGTAAAATCAGCCCCACCAGCTTTGAGAGTATCTTCAACTGATACTTTTAAACCCTCAGTTATTCCACCAAGAGCCACAATAGTAGCTATTCCAATAGCTATCCCCACAATAGCCAGTATAGCCCTGCTTTTATTCCTAAAAGGATTTTTGAAAATTAGCTTTAAAAACGACATTTATGTATTTATGTTATAAGAGTTATTTAAATTTTTGGAATTATTATCACTTCTGTCAATTTAAGGATTTTTTAAAGTAAATTTTTATAAAAATTCAAAAAATTATTTAGAATCTTTATAAGTAATTTATTAAATTTATTTAAGATTTAGTATTTAATTGCTTAAGTTGACAGCGTTGAATTATTATAATAAATTAAGGATTAAGAATTATAATTAATTAAAGCAGTTATAAAAGTAGGAAAGTTAAAATAAATAATAAAAAGGCTAATATTATAAAAAACACAGTTAATAAGAATATTAATAGAAATAATATAAATAATAATAACATTACCATTAATAAAAGTTTTTAATTGGAAAATAATAATAGAAATAGAAATAATAAGAATAAAAATGGTAATAATGAAAGTAGTATTAAAAATAATAAAAATAACACTAATAAGAATAATTCTAATATAATAATAGAAATATTAGAGAGAATAATTAAATAGCTATAAATTTAATTTGTTTAAAATATTATTAAGCTAATCAAAATTAACTGAATAATAATCACAAAAATCAGTAATTGGGCATTTTTCACATTGTGGATGGATAGGACGACAAATATCTTGACCAAATTGAACCATTAAATCATTCAAGTCAATCCAATCTTCTTTGGGAATTTCTTTTAAAAGAACTTGTTCTGTGTCTTCAGGGGATTTAGTATTAGCTAACCCCCAACGATTAGAGATTCTATGAACATGAGTATCAACGGGAATAGCTGGTTTTTGGAATGCGAAGACTAAAACACAATTAGCTGTTTTTCTGCCAACACCAGGAAGCTCAAGAAGCTCATTAATGTTGTTTGGGACGATACCACCAAACTGGTCAATTAGAATTTGGGAAACCTCTTGAACACGGCGAGATTTAACCCTATAAAAACCAGCACTCTTAATCAGCTTTTCAACATCTTCTGTAGGAGCATTAGCTATTTCTTCCATAGTTTTATATTTAGAAAACAAAGTAGCAGTAGCTTTATCTGTATTTGGGTCACGTGTACGTTGCGATAAAATTGTACGGACTAAAACACGATAAGGATCTCTATCTTCAAAAACACGAATATTGTACAAAGAATGAAGGCATTTAATAATACTTTGAATATCTTCAGGACTTTTTGAATTAATTTTAACCATACCATAACCTCAAAATTAAACTAAAACCATATCTAAACCCATAATATTAGCCATTTCAATATAATTAGGAAAAGAAATACTAAAAACTTCCCCAAACTTTTTAGAAAAAAGTTTGATCAAAAAATCTTTTAATCCACGAAAAGAATAATAAACAATCAAACTAAACTAACCCCATATCTAAACCCATACTACAAACTAACTGAATATAATTAGGAAAAGAAATACTAAAAACTTCCCCATCTTCAATTTCAATACCATATTTAAGACCAATTAAACTAAAAGACATAGCTAATCTGTGATCTTTATGAGAAGTGACTTTATTAGCTATTTTCTCACTTTTACTTATATTATCTTTTAAATCACCAATAACCATACCATCATCATTTTCAACTACATCAAAGCCAAGTTTAATTAATTCACTTGCACAAGTAGCTATTCTATCAGTTTCTTTAAGACGAGCGTGTTTTACACCAGTTATAGTAGTTTTACCAGTAGCTAATGCCCCTAAAACTGCAACTGTTGGAAGAAGGTCAGGAGAATTATGTAAATCAATATCTATTCCATCTAATTTACCATCGGATTCTAAAATAACATTATCATAGTTTCTAGTAATTTTAGCACCCATTTTTTCAAGGATGTTCAAAATTAATTTATCACCTTGTTTAGAATCTTTAAAAAGATTGTTAATTTTAACTTTTCCACCTAAAATTGCAGTAGCAGATAAAATATATGAAGCTGATGAATAATCACCTTCTACTGTGTAACTAATGCCATTATATTCTTGTTTTTTAACTTTAAATAAAGTAGTAGCACATTTTTCACCCTCACTACCAGGAGATTTACAAATATCATGTTTTTTAAGAGTTTCTTGAGTTACATTAACTCCAAATTTTTCCATAATATCAATTGTCATATCCACATAAGGTTTTGAAAGGAATTCTCCAGTAACATGAAGTTCTACACCTTTTAAAGCTAAAGCTCCAGCAATAAGAATAGAAGAAATAAATTGAGAACTAATATCTCCAGAAATACTAGTTTTTCCTCCTACAAATCCATTTTCAACAAGAATTGGGGCTTTATTAGTATAATTTTTAATTACATTAATACTGTCATTAACATTATTAATAATATTAACAGAATAAGCATTAAGTCCTAAATTAGCTAATGCATCTAGAAGTGGTTTCATTGGACGAGTTTTAAGTGAATCATCCCCAGTGAAGATCGTTTCATTGTATGAAAGCCCAGCTAGAGAAGTCATAATACGAAGAGTAGTTCCAGAGTTACCTAAGTCAATTACTTTCTTAGAATTAGATAATTTCCCAGAAAAACCAGTTATTTCAAGATGAGTGTCATCAATAACATCAATTTTAGCTCCAAATGATTTACAAGCTTCAAGAGTAGATAAAGTATCTTCAGCTAAAAGTGGATCATGAATAGTGGATTTTTCATTAGCTATTGAAGCCATAATAATAGCTCTATGAGTATAACTCTTAGATGGGGGAGCATGAACCTCATCATTGACATTTGAAGATGTTTTTTTAACTTTAAGAATCAAAATTATCACTACATTGTTATTTATAATAATTGGTACTAATTATAACTTTAATTAGTTATTATTAACTATACTATTTATCATTAATTATAAAACTTTTTATTTAAAATAATAGATTAATAAATAGAAAAATTATAAATAATAATGATTATGGAAGAAAAATATAAATATTGCAAATTATATAATAAATTATAGTAAAAATTTAAATTGGATTAAACAAGGATTAAACAATATTGGTATGTGATGAAATGAAAATATATTTAGATACTTGTTGCTACAATAGACCTTTTGATAATCAAAATCAGATAAAAATTGAATTAGAAAGTATTGCTAAATTACATATTCAAAATGAAGTTCATAAAGGTAATTATGATTTGATTTGGTCATTTATGTTAGACTATGAAAATAAAGATAATCCATATGAGGATAAAAGAAAAAATATACAAAAATGGGAAAACATAGCAACAGAATTTTGTGATTTTGATAAAGAAATATTGAATACTGGAAAAGAATTAAAAAAACTAAATATAAGTGAAAAAGATGCTCTACATATTGCATGTGCATTATTTAGCAAATGTTCTTATTTTATAACTACTGATTATAAATTAACCTCTAAAAGAGTAGACGGAATTGAAATAATAAACCCCCTAGATTTTATAAAAATAATGGAGGAATAACAATGAAATCCGAAATAGTACTTAGGACAGAAGCTATGGACATTTTAGTTAAAGGATTAGGTTTAGTTGATGCTAAAAGATTTATAGCGGCCATGAAAAAAGATAATTTTGATTATACTGAGTGGAGAAGAGATTTATACAATAATCAAACAATTGATGAAATTTACAACAATGCTGTTAAGTTTTCTAAACTTAAAAAGATAGAATAATATAGAAAAAATAAATAAAATAATTAAATAAATTAATTAATTCATGATATAAAGTATTCTTTTAGTTAGAAACTAAACTTTTTTAATTGCATAAATAACTATTTATTTTTTAATATCATCCTATTTTTTGATTTAGATAACTACTTTTTTTAACTATTTCTATTTTTTCTAATATTCTTCTGAATTTGATGTATAAATTATTTCTACTTGAGTTGTTTCATGTATAAAATTACTTGATTTTTAATGATTAGATATTTCACAAACATAAATATTGTAAAAACCATATTTATTAATATGGCATCATTTATTATGGTATTATAAGATAGTATGGAGGAATATTTAATGAAAACTAAAAAAGTAACTTATGTGTTGCCAATAGGTGTAGTTAATCAAATATCAAAATTAAAAGACATTACAGGTAAAAGTAAGTCTAAAATAATCTCAGATTTAGTAAAAGAAACTATGACTAATGAGGATAAAGTATTAAGTGAAAATATATCTGATACATTACCACAAGTTGACCTTGAAAAAACATCCCTTGAAGATTAGCAGGAACAATAGATTTCAATGAAGAAACAGATGCTGTGGAACTAAAAAACAGCATTCATTTAAATAAAGCAGGATTCTGATTATCTATGATTTTTTTAGAAACAAGCTTTTTAATTGGACTATATGTTAAAAAAGATAAACACCACAAACAAGCAATAGAAATAGCAAAAGAAATAAGAGAGGAGAAAAAAATTATAAATAAAATGGTTATATATGAAGTTTTAACTGTTTTAAGAAAGAAAAATGTTAAAACAGAAGATATTAAAAAATATTATAATAACTTAATTAGCTTAGTTGTATTAGATGATACACAATATCACCAAAAAGCTTTAGAATATTGCTTAAATAACCAAGTTGGTTTTTTCGATAATTTGCACTATATTCATATGAAAAATAAAGGAATAAATAAAATAGCAAGCTTTGATAAATATTTTGATATATTTGAAGACATAAATAGAATACACTGAGTCGTGGTCATAAGTCTTATTTTTCGTTAATTTTATATATAATGCTGTACAATAATTAATTAGGTTATTAGTAATTTTTGTTGGTGTTATTTATGGTTTTAGTTAAGTCAGATGTGTGTCAGACAAAATGGGTTGTGGGTAATCGTTTTAGTGATATTCCAAGTGATCATGTTTCTCGTTTTTTATTGAATTTTACAGATGAATTTTTAGGAAATTCACTTGATGAAAAATTAG
>JBOFHT010000101.1:0-9041 GCA_051649785.1 Methanobacteriaceae archaeon | reverse complement strand
TTTTAAATAAAGAAAACTCAATGAATAATGTTAAAAATGATATGCTTGTAATTAAACAACTAAGTGGAATACTCATATTATAGTTCATAGTATTAAAATCACTTATAATAATAAAAATAATGAAAATAACATTCAATGCTAATAATGAAATAGGAAAAATTAAATAGCTTTTTTTATTTTTTACAGTATATCCAAAATCTATTATATTAAAGCAAAGTTCTGGAGTTTTAGAAATTAATTTATAACTTTTTTTATCAATAATAAATTTATATGATTCATGTGAACCATTAAAGTAAGAATAATCAAAATTTAAAGGAGTTATATCTAATATTAACCCCAAAGACAATTTATATTCTTTATTATTATAGTAAGATTTAGAAAGTTTTATATAAAATATTTCATCTACTTGTATTGAAAATATATTAATATCCTTCCATTCTTCATATTTATAAATATCAAAAAAAGGAGAATATGAATTATTTTTTATAATTCCTAAACATATTTCAGATTGAGTATATATATTTGACCGTAATTTAATATTTTCATTTTCAATTCTTTCACCTTTTATGAATAATCCTTTTTGAATATTTATTGTGAATTCTGGTTGCATTTTTCCAACAATTAGAAAAGAGCTAGAATAGCCTGTTTTAAAAAATTTAAACTTATTAAATTGAGCATTATTATCAATATAATTAATTTGAATTCTAACATGATGTGCATGATCCAATGTATTTTTTTCTATAAGTGGAAAATCTTCAAGATTTCCTAAATTTATTACAATAATGCCTTCCTCCTCAATGAATCCCATTTCTCTATTTAAATTCCTTCCAAAAATTTTAAGTTGAGTGAATTCTGTAGTTATAACATTTAAGTAAATAAATTGCTCATTAGTAAAAAAGTCTAGAACTTGATGTATTTCTCTTTCATTTTCTTTAAAGTTATCAAAAATATGATACCATGTTTGTTGTAATTCTATCATAAAATCATTATACTATTTTATATGAGGTTGATTATTTTACATTAAATTTTTAAGTAATATCTTATTATATATTAATATTATTTATAGTTTATGAATTATAATGGATGTTGTAATATGAATATAATATTAAAACACAATTTATTAATAATTAAAATATGAACTCTGTAGAAACCCTATATTTTTGTACTGATTTATATTAAATCCCTAACTTCGAATACAAATCTATATAGGGGACTTAAAAATATTAAGATAAATAATTTTAAATTAGGTGAAATCATTCCTGAAAAAGCTTTTATGTCATCTACATTTGACAAAGATATAGCTAAGTCTTACTCAAAAAATGGAGTTATTTTAATAATTAATGCAAGAAAAGGTGATGTTGGTGCTTATTTAAGACAATCTTCACAGTATTTGGAACATATGGAGTGGTTGATTCATAGGAAATATAAATTAGTAGTATATGCTATTAATAAATTGCAGAAAGAAGTATTTTGTAAAATAGAATAATTATTTATGCAATTAGGAACATATTTATAAATATATTTGAAGGTGTTAATAATGATAAAAAATATAAAAGAATACCGAAAAATTTCTGCTCAAAAGATTTTTGAGGAAAACTTAGATAAAAAGGAAAAAATGGAAAAAGAAATTGAAGAATTTAGAAAAGCTAACCCTGAATTAGTAAAAGAACTTTATGCTAAACGATATGAGGGTAGCCAATTATTCAAATAAAACATTTTCTGTTTTTCCTAAAAACTTATTGACTATTTCTATAATTTATTAGATATTCTAGATAGCTTAAATATTACTTTAACTTTTAAGATATTCAATTACTATATGCTATTGTTTATAGAATAAACTTCCAGTATTTAAACTTATTATAACATTTATATGATTATTGTTTTATAGATGTATTGAATTTTCTAACTATTTTTATTAAATATATTAAATACTAAATTAGTTTTTTGGTCAAGGTTTTTTTCTAAAAAAAGCTTGTGTATAAATATAACTATTAACATAATATTAACTATTAATCTAATTTATAAATCATTAATTTAGTGAGGATTTTTATGATTAAAGAAATAAGTTTTGATGATTTGAAAAAAGCTACAATTGAGTGTTTAGGGAATACTACTAATGTAAATATTACTATTAGGGATTATGAAGATAACAGTACGTTTAATGACTTTGTTTACATTATAATTGGCGATGAAAAGATTAATGTTGATAAAATTGATTTAGACATAGATGACTGTGTTTATTTAGATGCTAATGGTTATGAAGATGAACCTTATAAATTTTTAGTTGTTGATATTAAAAAGCTTAAAATAGATATGGCTGAAGAAATAGTTGCTTTAGATAATATTAATCAAGAGGATTATCAAGCAATTTGTAATAGAGTTATTAGTTCAGCTTTACTTGAGATCCAAAATGCTGCTGAAGGTATTAAAAGAGTTAGATTTATGAGATATTCTAATATTAAAAAAGAGAGTAGTTTATGTTAGATTTTTAGTATTATAACGGATGATTAAATGAAAGTAGCTATTGTAAATCCTAGTTTTAATATGCCATTTTACAAAAATAAAGCATCTATTATACATGGAATTGCTTTAATAATAGCTTATTGTGAACAAAATGGTCAAGATGTTGATTTAATTGATTTGAGGAAAATTTCTTCATGGGGAAGATTTGAAGAAATTGTGAAGGACTATGATGTAGTAGGATATAGTATAATGTCTTTTGATGTTGATAATATATTTAAAGCTTTATCTGTTAATAAAACGGTTAATAAGGATGTTATTACTATTGTGGGGGGTATGGATCCTACTACTGAGTATGATAAATATGTTAATAGTGATTTAGTAGATTATGTAATCCGAGGGGAAGGTGAAATTTCTTTTTGTAATCTTATTAATCAGATTGAAGCAAATGAGGGTGTTATTAAAAATGGTTATATTGAAAAAGTCATTGATGGTGAAAAAATTGATGATTTAGATTCTATTAATTTTATTAATCGTGATTTATGGGATAATGAACTTGAAGTTAATTATGAATGGTCTAAAGAACCTTTTTCAAGTATTTTAATAAGTAGATTTTGTAAATATAATTGTAAATTTTGTCAACCTGGTCCTAAAGAAGTTTTTGGATTTAAAGAGAGGTTTCGTTCTCCTGAAAATGTTGTTACAGAACTTTTAGAAATTAAAAATACTAAGGGTCTTAATTCATTTATTATTCTTGATGACAATGCCTTTCAAAATAGAGAATGGCTTGAAGGATTTATAAAAAATTATGCTGAAAGTGGAATAACAGCTAAATTTATGATGTCCGGTCGTAGTGATAATATTTATAAAAATAGAGACTTAGTTCCTAAACTTAAGGAATTAGGTTTAAGTATGGTTTCTGTAGGATTTGAATCTGCTTCTAATAGAATTTTAAAAATGATAAGAAAAGGTAATACAGCTGAAATGAATGAAAAAGCAGCTAATGTTTTAAATGAAAATAATATTAGCATACAGGCAAATCTGTTATTTGGTGTTTTAGGTGAAACAAAAGACGAAATTAATGAATCTATTAATTTTATTAAAAGAATTAAACCTGAAGTATGTGGTTGTGGGGCTCTTTGTTTATATCCTAGTACTCATTTTTTTAGAGAATACAAAGAAAAGGGATTAATATTTCCTAATTCTCCTTATTCTGATCCAAGTCCTGGTATTCCAAAGATTAAGGGTATTAATTATTTTTATATTAATTATGCGATGTTAAAATTAAGGTTGTTCATGGCTAAAACTATGTATGGGAAAGTTACAAATATACTTTATCATGGATTTATGGGAATTAAATTAGTTAAATATTATTTAACATATTATATTTCTGCTGTTTTTGATAAAAAACATAAATCTGGAGATAATAGTTAAATAATATAATTTATATGATGTTTTAATTCGAATTTTCTAAATTTTTATTAGAATATTCCTTATTTTTTTCTATTTTCTTCTATTTCTTCTTTTAATTCTTTTTTAACACTTTCTATTTTTCTATTCATTAATGTGGATAATTTTCTTGGAATTAATACAAGTAAAACTATTAGAATCAAGTAAAAAAATCCTTTTATAATTCCTTTAACTTTATATATTGAAGAAATTAATGTAATAGATTTATTCTTTAGATTATTATCTTTTCTAGCTCTTCCTTGAATTATACTGTATATAACCATATGTATTAATGAATAATTATTGTAATATTTACTAGTTACTATATTACGAACTTCTTTGTCTTTTATAATTAAACTAGACTCTAACCATGAAATTAACCACTTTAAAACACTATATGTTGGTCCTGTTTCTTCTCCCCTTATAATGATATCCTTTTCAGACTTATATATCTTCAAATCTTCTTCAATTGATTTTGTTATATATTTATAATGAGGGTACATATTAGGAACATTATCATATCCTGCAATAAAGCATTCTGAATCGTATATTTCAGTTTTAAATATTGTAGCAGGTATAAATGTCATTATGCTGTAATAATACTGCTCTAAAATACTAAATAGCTCTTTTCCTGATGTTTGGAGGTACTTGTTAAATTTGTATTCATTTTTTAATAAATTTTTATCTTTCTTTTTTTGTTTTAAGATTTCATTAATAGTTTTTCTTTCTTTATTTTTAAAATCAAGTGAGTAATTGATTATAATATCAAATTCTTCACTATTAATAGCTCCAATAATATCATCACAATCAGAAAAATCAAGTTCATCATCATCACATAAAACCCATGTATATAATGATGTTGATGTTTCAATAGCTCTTAAAATATTAGGGTTGCCTCCAATATTTTTATTATGCCTTATTATACTAAAATCAACAAATAAATTCTTATATTTTTCACAAATCTCAGGGGTTTTATCATCAGAACAATTATCTAATATGGTTATTTTACAATCTTTAAATGGACTTTCAAGTAATTGGGAAAGTGTTTTTTCCAAGTATTTATCTCTATTAAATGTTATTAAGACAATTTCCATTTTTTCTTCTATCATAATCTCACTTATTTCATATGATTAACATATAGATTAAATATAAATATCATAAATTACATATTATTTATATTAATATATATCATCTATAACTATTGTTTATACTATTATTTATCTAGTTATATTTATATTAATTTATATTAATTAAATAGTTATAATTTATTTTTATAGCTATTAATTATAATCTTTCTTATTTTAATTTGATTGATGTTTAATTTGTGTTAATCATATAATATTATTAAATGAATACTAATTAAGGGATAAAATGAAAGTTGTAATTTTAGCAGGGGGATTTGGAACTCGTATTTCTGAAGAATCTCACCTTAGACCAAAACCAATGATTGAAATTGGTGAAAGACCTATTTTATGGCATATAATGAAAATATATTCTCATTTTGGATTTAATGAGTTTATAATTTGTTTAGGATATAAAGCATATGCAATTAAAGAGTTTTTTGCAGATTATTATTTACATACTTCTGATGTTACTTTTGATTTATCAAAAAATGAAATGACTGTTCATAACAGCTATTCTGAACCTTGGAAAGTTACTTTAGTTGATACTGGTTTAAATACTATGACTGGAGGGCGTATCAAACGTGTTTCTGAATATATTGGGGATGAACCGTTTATGCTAACTTATGGGGATGGTGTTTGTGATGTTAATATCAAAGAACTTGTTGATTTTCATAAAAGTCATGGTAAATTAGCTACTATGACTGCTATCCATTTAGGTGGTAGATTTGGTGTTATAGATTTAGAAGAAGATAATTCTATTTCAGGATTTGCTGAAAAGTCTAAAGAAGCAGGTGGTTGGATAAATGGAGGATACATGGTTTTAAATCCTGAAATTATTAATTATATTGATGATGATTCAACTATTTTTGAAAAAGATCCTCTTGAAAACCTTGCAAAAGATCAAGAGTTAAAAGCATTTAAACATGAAGGTTTTTGGCAATGTATGGATACTCAAAGAGATAAAGAACTTTTAGAAGAGTTGTGGAATAAAAAACCTCCTTGGAAGCGATGGTAATAAATTAGATAAATTTAATACTTTCAAAATACTTTTAATATTTCAGGTGATGAATTGAAAAATTTTTACAAAGATAAAAAAGTTCTTATAACAGGGCATACGGGTTTTAAAGGGGCATGGCTTTCTAAAATTTTAATTAATTGGGGAGCTAATGTATTAGGTTATTCTCTTGAAGCACTTACTGAACCTAATTTATTTGAATTAATTTCTCTTAAAAAAAATATGAATTCCGTTATAGGTGATATTAGGGATTTAAATAATCTTAAATCTGTTTTTAATCAATTTAATCCTGAAATTGTTATTCATATGGCCGCTCAACCATTAGTTAGAGATAGCTATGAAAATCCTGCCTATACCTATGAAACTAATGTAATGGGTACAGTTAATATTTTAGAATGTGTAAAGGATTCTAATGCTAAATCCTTTTTAAATGTTACAACAGATAAGGTTTATGAAAATAAAGAATGGCTTTGGCCTTATAGAGAAAATGAAAACCTTTGTGGTTATGATCCTTACTCTAATAGTAAATCTTGCAGTGAATTGGTTACTTATTCTTATAAAAATAGTTTCTTTAATAGTGATAGTGATATAGCTATTTCTACTGCTCGTTCAGGCAATGTTATTGGTGGTGGAGACTTTGCTAAAGATAGAATTATTCCAGATTGTGTAAGAACTGCTGAGGAAAATAGATTAAATAAAGATACTTATGTTGAAATTAGAAACCCTAATTCAACTCGTCCTTATCAACATGTTTTAGAATGTTTGTCAGGTTATTTATTACTTGTTCAAAAGCAGTATAATGATAAAAGCTTTGAAGGTTCTTATAATTTTGGGCCTAATGGAGAAAGTAATGTTTCTACTGGAAAATTAGTTGATATTTTCTGTAAAAAATGGGGCGAAGGGATTTCTTGGAAATCTATTAATGAAAATGGTCCTCACGAAGCTAACTTTTTAAAATTAGACTGTTCAAAGGCAAAATCTACTTTAGAATGGATTCCTAAATGGAATATTGATACAGCTGTTGATAAAGTTGTTGAATGGACTAAAATATATTTGGATAATGAAAATGTGTCTAAATGTATGGATATTCAGATTAAAGAGTATTTTGATAGTTAATTATAATATAGTTAACAGTATAATGTTAACATAAATAATTTATACTTATTTGTTAATTTTAAACTAATTTATATGGTGAAATTGTATGAATGATAAAAGTGAAGAACAAGCACGTAATGAGATTTTAGGGCTTGTTAAAGAATATTGTGAAAATTATCATAATAAAAATGAATATAATATTGGTGATAGAATACCTTATGCTTCACGAGTTTATGACTTTGAAGAGATGGTGAATTTAGTTGATAGTTCACTTGATTTTTGGCTAACTTCAGGTCGATTTAGTGAGGAATTTGAAGAAGCTTTTGCTGATTTTTTAGGAGTTAATTTTTGTTCTTTAGTAAATTCTGGTTCTTCAGCTAACTTAATTGCATTTATGGCACTCACATCTCCTCTTCTTGGTGAGCAAGCTGTTAAACGAGGAGATGAAGTAATAACAGTAGCTGCAGGATTTCCAACTACAGTATCACCTATAATTCAATATGGGGCAGTTCCTGTATTTCTTGATGTAGATATTCCACAATATAATATTAAGACAATTGACCTTGAAAAAGCACTTTCTAATAAAACAAAAGCAGTTATGTTGGCTCATACATTAGGTAATCCTTTTGACTTAGCTAATGTTCGTAAATTCTGTGATGATAATAATTTATGGCTTATTGAAGATAATTGTGATGCATTAGGTTCTAAATATACAATTAATGGGGAAGAGAAGTATACTGGAACTATTGGAGATATTGGGACTTCAAGCTTTTATCCTCCTCATCATATGACAATGGGTGAAGGTGGAGCTGTTTATACAGATAATGGATTATTAAATAAAATTGTTAAATCATTCCGAGATTGGGGCAGAGATTGTATTTGTAATCCTGGTGAAGATGATTCATGTGGTCAAAGATTTAAAGGGCAGTATGGTCAATTACCAAAGGGTTATGATCATAAATATGTTTATTCTCATTTTGGATATAATCTCAAAGCTACAGATATGCAAGCAGCTATTGGACTTGCTCAGCTTAAAAAGTTTCCTAATTTTATTGAAAAGCGTATAGAAAATTTTAATCGACTTTATAAAGGATTAAGTGATTTAGAAGATAAACTTATTTTGCCGGAGGCTACTATTAATTCTAAACCTTGTTGGTTTGGGTTTTTGATTACTGTTAAAGATACAGATTATACTGGTAAAAAGGGAATTAAAGAGAGGATTACTCGTAATAAATTAGTCCAAGAACTTGAAAATAAAGGTATTCAAACTAGAATGCTATTTTCAGGTAATATTATTAAGCATCCTTGCTTTAGTGAATTAAAAGAAGGTGTAGATTATAGAGTTATTGGTAACTTGAAAAACACTAATAGAATTATGAATGATTCATTTTGGCTAGGAGTTTATCCGGGAATGACTAATGAAATGATTGATTATATGATTGAAGTTATTAGGGACTATTTAATTAATTGAATAGAATATTAGGGAAATATAATGATTATGGCAAAACTAAGTATATTAATCTAATCATACTATTTCTTATTAAATTTTTTCTTTTCCTATTTTTTTATAATACTTTCTTAAATTAATAGTGTTGCATATTTTCAATAAATATATAATCTATGAAAACTCATAAATATTATATAATTAATATGATAATTTAATCCATATTCCTTTTGAATGAATCTATGTAATTTCAAAATCAGATAGATTATGACTTATATTTTTATCTAAATAAAAACTATGGGAATTATATGGTTATGAATGAAAAAATACTAAATATTAAACATAAGGATGTAAAATAATGCATAGTCCAATAAAAGATATTCGAGAAAAAACTAAAGAATTACTATTATTAATAATTACTGCAATATTGTTAGCATTTTTTGTGGATATAGTA
>JBOFHT010000100.1:0-10665 GCA_051649785.1 Methanobacteriaceae archaeon | reverse complement strand
CGTAATAAAAAGAATATTCAACGGAACAAACCAAAGCAAAACACAAAAAACATCAAACAAAGAAACAAAACTCAAAAACACAATATACAACATCTACAGATCAACACAAATCCCATAAAAAAAGGGTTTCTACAAAGCCTAAAAAACACAATCTTTAACTATTATTACATTATATATCAATAATTTGTATATAAGTGTTTCTTAAAAAGAAGATAAATTCAAAAAAACATACACAAGGAAATAAAAAAAGCTAAATAAAAACTAAAAAATAAAAAACTAAAAAAACAACAACAACTAAATGTTGCATAATAGTATAATCTACCTATATCTCATTTGATGTTTTAAGTAATACGTTATTATCATCTGATTACTTTATTTACAACTCCAATAAATATATTAGGAGCATTATCTAAATATATGTTATAACTAAGTTGCCATTAAAATATTACTACTACTATCCCCACAAATACTACTAATACGGATACAGATAATAGTAATAGTAATAATATAGATACAAATAATAATAATAATAATAATAGTTATAGTAAGTTAAGAAGTGTAAAAATGAATGATTTAGAAGCCGTTAACAAAAGAATATCAAGACGCAAATACATTAAAACCCATATTGACGATGAAAAAGTAGCTATTATTAAATCCAAAATTAATGAGATTAATAAAGAATCAGGGTTAGCTATTGAGTTTTTAGAAGATGGTAGTAGTGCATTTAAAGGAATTAAAAATAATTATGGAATGTTTAGTGGTGTTAAATCAATAATTATATTAAAATCTAACAGTTTGAATAGTAATACTAATGATAATCCAAATAATGGTAATACCGATAATGATATTACTAACAATGATATACATTTAAAAGAGAAAATTGGATATTATGGAGAAATTCTTGTTTTAGAAGCTACTAAACTAGGTCTTGGAACTTGTTGGGTTGGTGGAACATTTAATAGAAAAGATAAAGCTTTTAAAAATATTGGAAATCAGGATTTTGTTTGTGTTATTCCAATTGGAAATGTTTCAGATAGTAAAACAATAAAAGAAAGAATAATAAGAAAAATGACACATATTAACTCAAAAAGTATTGAAAAGCTTTATAATAGTGCAGATAATGAGAAATTCCCTGAATGGTTTATTAATGGAATTATTGCTGTTTCAAAAGCACCAACTGCAATAAATAGTCAAAAATTTAGATTTAAATATAGTGATGGGGAAGTAACAGCTACAATTCCAGATAGCTACCTGTTTGATTTAGTTGATTTAGGGATTGGCAAGCTACATTTTGAAATAGCTACAGGTAAAAAGTTTGAATTGGGAAATCCTGGAAAATTAAAGGATTGACAATTGATGATTAATAATTAAGGATTAGAAAATTATAAGAAAAGGAATTTTAATGAATTTTAAGTTAACAGCAAAAGGGCATAAAAATGTTAGTTCAAAGCATAAAACTACATTTGAATTTACAAAAGATAGTGAAATTGGGCCAAATGCAGACTGTATTATTGGAGTAGCTATGGATAAAACAATGAATGACTTTCCAGTAGAATTTAAAGAAAAAATAGGAAATAATAATACAGAAATTCTTGTTAAAATAGCTACTGAAAATGGAAAGGATGAAATAAAAGGATTTGGGCATAATGATCTTGATTTAAGCCATCCCACAGATATTGTTTGTAGAAAAAGTAGCTATGTTTGTAATAGAACATTAATGATTAATTCAGATAAAGCTTCTTGTGAATTGAATCCTGAAGTAATTAAAGATATGAAAAATTTAGGAACTATGAAAATTGAAATTATAATTATAGATAATTAATAATTAAATAGAAGATACCCATATATTAAATATATCAGTAAGTAAAAAGATAGCTGATATTTGATAGTAGCTATAACTAAATAGAATGAATATTAGTAAAGGTAATAATAATGAAAGGAACTTATTGTTTAATTGTGCATATTAATCAAGAAACTAGAATAGATGTAGGTGCATTAACGGGAATTGACTTTAAATCCGGATATTATGTATATACTGGATCAGCTATGAACTCACTAATTCCTAGAATTAAAAGGCACTTAAGTGATAAAAAAAAATTGCATTGGCATATAGACTATATTTTACTTAATGAGAACTCTAATATTGAAGAAATAATATTTACAGATAGTGAAAAAAAAATCGAATGTCAATTAGCTAGTTTAATAAAAGAAAGTGCTAGTAAAATTAGTAAAAATAATAATTACTTAATATCTAACTTTGGATGTTCAGACTGTAATTGTGAATCACACCTAATGTACTTTGAAAATAAGGAAGAAATAATAGAAAAAACTATTTCTGCATTTGAAAAACTTAATGTAAAATATTATGATTTAGAATATTTCAAAAAAATTATCTAAAACCTATTTTTATAAATTCTTAAAAAAATCTTCAAAATCATTATTAGACATTGGTTTTGGAATAGAAGATTTATATTCAATACATTCATCTTTTAAAATAGTATTAGCTAATTCCTTATAGATATTAGCTTGTTCACTATCAAAATATTCTTCAATAACTGTTTTAGCCAAAATTTCACTTTTTTGAACAAGTTCTGATCGAGGAACAACACCAATAACAGTAGTGCCAATTTTTTCAGCAAATGATTTTACAATATCTACTTCATTTTCAATGCCTTTACAATTACAAATAATAGCTGAAAGACTACTATTTAATTTATTAATACCTTTAGAGATATTATTAGCAGCATAAAGAGACATGTATTCTCCTGATGAAACAATAAATACTTCATCAGCAAAATCTTCCCTTAATGGAACTGCAAAGCCACCACAAACAACATCCCCTAAAACATCATAAATTATAACATCTAAATCATCATCTAATGCATTTAATTTCTCTAAAAGATTCATAGCTACTATTACACCACGGCCTGCACAACCTACACCCGGTTGCGGACCACCACTTTCACAGCAAATAACTCCATTATATCCTTTAAAAATAATATCCTCAATTTTTGGAGCTTTATTTTCCCTTAAAACATCCAAAATTGTTGGTAAACGCTTTCCACAAATTGTACGGGTTGTATCTGCTTTAGGATCACAACCAATAACCATAACTTTCTTATTTTGACTAGCATAAGCAGTAGCCAAGTTAGAAACAGTTGTAGATTTACCAATGCCTCCTTTACCATAAATAGCTATTTTTTTCATAGTTCCTCTAAAAATAAAACTTTTTGAAGTAAAAAATTAAAAAATAATAAGTTGAAAAGTAGTGAAAAATAACTTATTAATTAATAAAAATAAACATAAATTAATAAAATTAAAGTTCACTTAAAAAACTTGAAAATATTAAGTTTATTCAACTAATGCAGCTATAACATCTGCCCTAGTAATAATTCCAATTAATTCCTTATTTTTATTTAAAACTGGAAGCCTATTAACACTTTTTTTATCCATAATTTCAGCAGCATCTGAAAGTGAGTTTTCAGGGCTTATTGTAATAACATTACTAGTCATTATCTCTTCTACAATTACAGAAGATGCTTTTTTTATTGCAGCTTCAATTAAATCAAAGTCATGCTTCATACGTATAGGAAGTTCAAAAACATCTAATGGAGAAGGTAAAATAGGGTTTATATCTAATTCTGGAACTTCAATAAGTGACATAATATCCCCTTCACTTAATATTCCTACAAGATTGCCATCATCATCAACAATAGGAACCCCACTAATACCAAATTTAGCTAAAATCTTATTAGCATCACTTATTTTATCAGATTTATTTAAAACAATAACATTTTTTTCCATTGCATCTTGAACTGTCTTCATAGCTACACCTTCAATTATTAAGTTAGAATTTGCATTTAAAAATATTTTATAATAATTATAATCTATTTAAGAACTATTTATTAGACTTATATAGTTAATATATTTGAGTCTAAGTTATAATATAGTTTTCTATGTAATAGTAATAATACTAATAATAACAATAATAGCAATGCTAATGGTAATGATAATAGTGATAATAGTGATACTAATGATAATACTAGTAATAAAAAATATAATAGTAATGATAATATACTAATAAAATTAATCTCTTTCAACTAATTTATAAACAAAATCATTTTTACGGACTTTTTCACCAATATAAATAGCTACTCTTTGACCTGAAATAGCTGAATTAATTGATTTACCATTAATTTCCATAGAGCCAATATTTTTAGAAATAGAACCTGTAGTAGAACCTTGAATAATAATTTCATCCCCAGTAGCTATGTTTTCTCTTAATTTAAGCTCAGCTACACCAATTTTAGAGTAATAATTACAAACTGTACCTATATCCTTTTTAATAAATTTAGATTGATTACCAGAACTTGTTTTATAAGGCGTATTAAAATAAAACCCATTATCATAGCCACGGTTAAAAATCTTATTAAGCTTTTTAAGCCATTCTGAATTAAACCATTCTTTAGATCCTGTTTCTGTAATAACAGAATCATCATAAGCATCAATAGCTTCCCTATAAACTGATGTGACAGTAGACACATAATCAGCAGACTTAGCACGACCTTCAATTTTAAATACATCTACATTAGCATCAATAAGCTTGTCAATATGCTCAATCATAGCCAAATCATTAGGACTAAAGAAATAAGAACGAATAGCATTTTCATTCCCTATTTTTTGATTATTGGAAATACTATGATTATTGTTATCCCCATTATTATTAATACTACTACCCTGATTATTATTGGAATCAATACAATTAGTATTCATATTGCCACAATTACCACCACTACCATTACCACTACTACTAAAATTATCTGTAGTACCTAAAACCACTTCTTCATCACTATCTAAAGCTTTAAGAATCCATTCCTTTCTACAAGGTTGTAAACATTCGCCACAATTAGCACTACGATTATAAAAAGCATAACTTAAAAAACAACGCCCTGAAATAGCCATACACATTGCACCATGAATAAAAACCTCTAATTCCATATCTGAATCAGCAAAATTATTACAAATATTAGCTATTTCACTAATATTAAGTTCACGGGAAAGAACAACTCTTTTAACACCTAAATCACCCAGTGCATTAATAGAATAGCTATTAGTAATATTTTCTTGAACACTCATATGAATTTCAAGACCATATTTTTTTGCAATAGCTAAAGTTCCTAAATCAGAGATAATTATGGCATCAACACCAGAATCTTTAAGAACTGGGAAAATAGAATCCAGTTTTTCAATATCTGAGTCTTTCATAATTATATTAGTACAAACATAAAGTTTTACACCTGCACTGTGACAAATATCACATGCTTTGGAAATATCATTTAAATCAAAATTACTTGAATTTTCACGCATATTAAACTCAGATAATCCAATATAAATAGAATCTGCACCATTATTAATAGCAGCATTAATTGAAGCAAAATCTCTTGCTGGAGCTAGTAATTCAACCATTAAGTCACCTTTAAAATTAATATTCTTTGTATTATGATTATTGTAAGTATTATTAATATTAGCAACCCTATTATAACTAATACCATCATTGATTAGGATATTAAGAATAATATTGTTAATTAGGATGTTAATGATAATATTATTTATGTTATTATATAAAACTCTGATTATATTCTTAGATAAAATCCTTATTTTAAGAAATAAAGGATTTTAATTAAAATAATAAAAACCATTATTTAAATTTTTAATGTCTCACACTATAATTAAATAAAAATTAATATATCAATTGAAAATTAATAAAAATTAGATTAAAAATAATTATATAAGTAAAAAAATTAAAAGAAAATATTAAAAACGCTTCGTTAAATTCAAAACTTGTAGTAAGTCTTTCCTTCTAAGCATTCTGGAATTTCAGTTGGATATTCTTCATTAACACATCCTAGACATAAGTCTTCCTTAGGAATATTAACTGAATCAATTAAGGAATCAATACTCAAATATCCTAATGAATCAACACCTAACTTATCTTTAATTTGATCAACAGTCAAATTAGCTGCAATTAACTCTTTTTTTGTTGCCATAGCTACACCATAATAACATGGAGATATAACCGGAGGACAACCAATACGCATATGAATTTCCTTAGCTCCAGCTTTTCTTAAAATCCCAATTAAAGATTCTGAAGTAGTTCCACGAACAATACTATCATCAACAAGAACAATTTTCTTTCCTTTAAGTTCAGATGCAATAGGATTCATTTTAAGTTTAACAGCAAGTTCACGTTCTTCCTGTGTAGGCATAATAAAAGTACGACCTACATAACGGTTTTTAATTAATCCTTCAGCATAAGGAATCCCTGAAGCATTTGCAAATCCAATAGCTGCAGGAATTGAAGAATCTGGAACTGGCATAACTACATCAGCATCAACAGGATATTCATTAAATAAATGTTCACCCATTTTCTTACGTACAGTATAAACATTTTGAGAGTCAATTGTACTATCTGGGCGAGCAAAGTAAACATATTCAAACATACAATGAGCATTAGAAGTAGTAGTTGCTGATTCCATCATATAGCTATGTATGTCATTTTTATTATTGTTAAAGTATATAATTTCACCGGGAACTAAATCACGAATAAATTCTGCACCAACAACATCAAATGCAACAGTTTCAGAAGCAACCATATAAGAAGTAGCTCTTTTTCCAATAGATAAAGGTTTCATACCTGCTGGATCACGAACTGCGTAAAGTTGGTCATTAATTAAAATAACAAGTGAATAAGAACCAATAAGCATATTAGATACTTTTTCAATAATTTTAACAACATTCTCATGTGAAAAATCATAGCTAGAACCTAAATTTTCAAATTCTCGCTTAATTAAATGAGAAACAACTTCAGAATCTGTGTCTGAAATAAAATTAAACCCTTCACCACTAAGTTCTTTTTTAAGAGAATTAGAATTAATAATATCTCCATTATGAGCAATAGCTATTGATTTATCATTAATATTTTCAATAAAAGGTTGGCAACTTTCGAGTTCCGAAGAACCTGTAGTTGAGTAACGTACATGACCGATACCCACATTACCTTTTAGTTCATTAATATCAAAGCCATTAAAAGCATCAGTTACTAAGCCCATTTCAGAAAAAGAACTTATTTTATTACCATTATGAGTAGCTATTCCAGCTGACTCTTGTCCTCTGTGTTGTAAGGCATAAAGTCCATAGTAAACAAAGGAAGCCACGTTTCGAGATTTGTTATTGGAGCAAATTCCAACAATACCACACTTATCCTGCAAAGATCCCACCAGTAAAATATAATTAAAATTATATAATGATTGTTCATAATAGTTAAAAGTCTCAGTATTCAATTTAATAATATAATTAATAATATAAAAAGCATTATATTTAAGGATATTTATTGTAATACTCTAACACTATTACATATTATTAGAATTAATATTTTTATATATATTTATACCATAAAAATATCTAAAATAAACTCTAATATAAATAATACAGATATACCCACTACAAAATCAAATACGATTATTGCGTATATACCATATATTAGTTATAAATTATAGTAATTATGCAATTATAATAATTTAATGTTCCCAAAAGTTCTTAAAGTTGTTTAATTGATTTTTATCTTTATTTTCAGCAGATTCACTGCTAAAAAAGTTAGAAACAGCATTTTCAACATCATCATCTTTATTATAATTATCAACAGTAGAATCATTACCAATGGAATCATTATCAATAGAATTATTGTTATTATTATAATTATTAAAATTAGGATTATAATTATTATTATTTCTATCATTGCCATTAATATTATTATAATCATTTATTTCATAATTAGTTCCATTATTGTCACTATTATTAAAATTAATATTATCATTAGTATTAATATTATTGTTATTATCGTGATTATCATCATTAATATATCTATTATCATAATCGTAGCTAGGACTATTATTTTCAGTACTAACTCTATTATTAAGCCCATTGCTACCAATATCATTACTATTAGCCATATTATTAGAATTATTATTAGAATTATTCAGTTTAGTGGCATTATAATTATTGCTAGTATTAGTTTTATAATCTGTGAAAATTAAAGCAGTTTTAATGATTTTAAGCCATTCTATAGCATCTTCCTTTGAGGCAGCACAAATCCAACCCTGCCCTGTAATAATATTATCTGGTTTGAATTTAGAAGTAGCAAAAATAACCTTGTTTTCATCATCTAAGTGTTCATTAAAAGTAATTTCCCAAAGCTCATTTATTGAGAAAACTTCAACTAAGTTTTTAGTATAAATATTAGAATAACGAGATTTAAAATCAGAGTATTGGGATTTAATATCATCCAATTCATGATTTAAGTTATTTATTTTTTCTTTAAGACTATAATTTTCTTCTTCAAGTTCACTAGATCTATTAGTTAATGCATAATTTTCAGATTTTAAATCTTCATTTTCATTAGATATACTGATAACATTTTCATCCACAGTAGCTAAACTATGCTTAATTGAGTTAAAGTCACCAATTTTAAAAACAAATGAAAGTCCTGCCCTTATAACTGCATTACAAATTTCATCTTGAATTAAGTTAGGGTCAATATATTCAACATCATGATTATTAGGGAATTTAACCCTTTCAACATGACCCACAAGACCTTCAAGTGCTTCTTCATAACTTTTAGCTAAACGTTTACCTGCTGAATCTAAGTCAGTAGCTACTAAAACAATATCTGCACCTGCAGCTGCTTTTTTAGCAACATGAACATTAACTGTAGGAATTATAGATGAAATAGTAATATGGAAATCTGAGCCTAATGAAATACCTTTCATAGCTTTTGAAATACTTTCAACATCTGAAGCTCCTTCAACAATTATACGGACATCCATAGGGCGGTTTGAGGAATTATCCTCTTTAAATTCTTTAGATTCTTTAGATTTCATAATAATCTACCTTGATAACATACAGTTTATATATCGTCTTCAATGCTATTTATATATACTGATTATTACTTATTTAGAACACAATTTTCTTTTCAAATAAATTTTATCCTTTAATTGAATACCATTTTCAAAAATAGGCTTGTCATAGTGTTCAACAATATAATTTTCAATTCTATGGGAAAAAGAAAATCCACATTTCTCATAAAAAGAAATGATAGGAGGACTATCTCCAGTTCCAACATACATCAAAAGTGCTTTATATTTGAAAAACTCAAACACATAATTAATTAAATAACTACCATATCCTTTTCTTTGAAATTGTTCATATGTAGCCAAATTTTGAATTTCATAAGTACCATTACCGTCATCAGTAACAACACAGACACTTTTTAAATCATTATCATACAAAGCAAACAATATACCTCTATCTAAATACTTATCAATCATGTTTTCTTCTTCATCTGCTAATAACAAGATATCTAAAAAATCTTTTTTATGATTTTCAATTATTTTTACTTCCATATTAATTCACCAAAGCACTTAATATAATAATCAAAGAAGAAGAAGAAGAAGAAGAAGAAGATAATTAAATAAAACTGCAAAAAACAAATAAAATAAACTGTTAAAACAGTGAAAATTATTAAATAAAAAAATAAAAACTTATTAAATATAATTTAAAAAAAATAATAAAAAAGAATAAAAAATAAAAGCTTAAAAAACTTATACTAATCTTTGGCCAGTAGTAGGTTTTTTATTTTGCCAGTTGTAGCTTCTAATTCTTTTAGATCTGCCGAAACCACATGAAGCACATGCTTTTTTACGAACATGATAAGCATTTCTCCCACATCTTCTACATCTAATATGGGTTTTTTTATTCATCTTTCCTTTTGAAGGTGTTCCTTTCATTGCCAATTCCTCCTTTCTTGATTGGTTATTATTGTTAAATTAATATATTTAATAATAGTATAAAAATACATACTAGATATTAAATAAACTAAAGTTAATATAATCATAGCTAAAGCTAATAC
Organism: Methanobacteriaceae archaeon; assembly: GCA_051649785.1. Taxonomy (GTDB): domain Archaea; phylum Methanobacteriota; class Methanobacteria; order Methanobacteriales; family Methanobacteriaceae; genus JBOFHT01. The sequence goes on along the minus strand of JBOFHT010000100.1, from coordinate 701 downwards.
TATAATAAATGTTATATGATTAAAATAAGAATAGCTACATCTAAATTATTTTTCATTAATCCATTAATTAATCCATCTTAATCCATTTACGGAGAAATATAAACAATGTTGTCTCCTCTAATTAAAACAGTTCCGAGTCTTCTTAAAACTTCCCCGCTTTTTAGTTCTTCTGCATCGTTAAGTACTAAATTCATATGTAAATCAAAGCTAACAAGGATTCCTCGGAATTCTCTGTCTCCCTTTAATTTAATTAAAATTGGATTTCCAACTGCTTTTCCCAATGCATCTAGTGGTCTTTGAACATTTTGTCCGCTCATATTAATCACCTATTTCTTAATTAAAAATTTACAAATTTAATTTAAATAAATGTAGCTATTACAATCATATTTATTATTTTTTACTAATTATTAATATTATCAAATTTAAGTAATTATGGTAATTATAGCTCTAATAATAGCATAGTACTGAAATAGAATAAATTATTATATGAATATAACCTTATTAAACAATAATAATTATTCATAAACTATATTTTCTATTATTTACTATATTATACTATATTTATGCTAGTATAATTATTTTTTAATTATTTAACTGATAATACATTGTATTAATTAATAATATACTTAATTTAGATAATTCTAGTATATAAATATAATCCTTTATCTGTGAAAAAAGGCTATTCCAATAAAAACTAGTAT
>JBOFHT010000099.1:0-9419 GCA_051649785.1 Methanobacteriaceae archaeon | reverse complement strand
TGGGGGTTATGGCCTGGCTGTGATTTTAAGAAACCCAGCATTGGATAGGCTGCCTGCTTCGAGGGTTGCTCTGGGAGGGAAGGGTTTGTTCTACCTGTGATCTAGACGAGTTAGTATGCAGGCAATATCAATTATTATTGTAGTTGTAATTAATTTTTTAAAATTTTTCATGAATTATATATGCATTTTTATTTAATTTTTAATTTCAAATATTATTTATATTATCTCTAAGATTTTCCTTTTTAACTCATTCCTGCTTTTTATATTCTTGAGTTGTCATTCATTAATATGTCTTAGTAATTCATTTGCTAATATTCCATATCAGTTCTTTCTTCAACTCCTGAACATGTCCATTCATAAAGTATCATCTGATTTTAATTTTTCCAAGTCACTCCAATACTTTTTTAGGGGTTTACTCCAAATATAAATAGCTATGGTATTTATTATTAAAAATAATATCATTATCCCTAAGTGTTCCATGAATTACTTTATTAGCATACTCTTTATTTATTATTTATACACTCTAATATATGAAAAATTTCCAAGCATACTGGAAGTAATAAGAGAATTAATAACTCAAGATTAATAAGTTTAAAAATTATATGGGCTGTAAATTTTAATAATTCTAGTAATAATGTTGTATCTAATAGTACTATAAATTCTAAATGTGTTAACATGGATGTTGTTAATTTAGATACTAGTGATAATACTAATACTGGAATAAAGTATATTAATAATGTAACTGGCAAGAATAAAACTGGTATAAAAGTTAATAAGTATAATAATAAACTAAGTACTAATATACTTTTTCTGTTAGTTTAATGTTAAGTTGAATAAATATTTCAAATAATGCTTACACTGGAAATGCAGGTCTTTGTATTGATGTAGCAGGTAATTCTTTAAGCAATAATATTATTATTAATAATAATTTTACTAATTTACAGTTGCAATCAATGTCTTTAATAACAATACTATCATATGTAATACTGGTACTTTAGATAGTTTTAATACATTGGCAAAGTTTTTCATGTTTTAGTTAATTATAATACTATTAAAGTAACTTTACTCAATTTCTAGTTATTTTGGGTAATAATGGTGATGAGGATAATTTTACATGTAATAATGTTAATATAATTGATGTTTTAGGTAGTGGATACTTTTGGATTTAGGTTAATTTTAGGTTAATTAGTATTATGGGTATCATATGGCCTATTATGTAGTTATTACATGTAATTTGCCTAAATTTTAAGTAATAGCTCTAATAACGATTATTGAGTTTGGTTCAATTTATTAGTTATTGTTTAATAGAATACTTACTCTAAAAACTTAAATGAATCTAAAATTATATTTTTTTATTAAAAATTATTTTAACTCTTATTTTTAACTTTCTCTCACTTTTTTTTATTTCTAATATTTATACATTTTTTATTTCTCCCAATTTTTGTAATGTTTTTTATCATAATTATTATTAATATTTTACTTAATTATTTAATTTTATTATTTTTGTATTGTTTATTATTAGATTTTAGAGTTATTTACCATATTTTAGAGTTTATTATCATGTTTCATTAGCAATATTATTAATACTACTAAAAACAATATTTATATTATAATATATTAACTATATAATACTGGTAATGACTATTTAATAACCATTTAATAACTATTTAATAAGCTAATTGGAGATAAAGGAGCTATTTTATGGAACTTAAAAAAGAAGAACATAAAATGTATAATGGGGAATATGGGGAAACCGTTCAAAAGTCAATGGAGATATTAGTGGCCTTGGGTAATATTTATGGTGCTGAAAGATTAGTAGATATTACTTCGGCTCAAGTATCTGGTGTTTCATACAAAACAATTGGGGATGCTGGATTAGAATACTTACAAGATTTAGCTAAAGGTACTATTAATAACAAGATTAACTTGAAAATTCCTTCTACTTTAAATCCTGCTGGTGTTGACTTAGATAACTGGAAATCTATGGGTTTTAGTAAAGAATTTAGTAGTAAACAGTTAGAAATTATTGAAGCTTATGAAAAAATAGGTATTTCCTCTACATGTACTTGTACACCATACCTTATCGGTAATGTTCCTAGATTAGGGGATCATGTTGCATGGGCAGAATCATCAGCTGTGGCTTATGTTAATTCAGTTATTGGTGCTAGAACTAACCGTGAAGGGGGACCTGCTGCACTTGCTGCCGCTATTACTGGTAAAACTCCCTGCTATGGATTTCACCTTAGTGAGAATAGGGTAGCTACTCATATAATTAATGTCGAAACTCCATTATCAGGCATTGATTATGGAACTATTGGATATATTGTAGGAAAAGAAGTTGGAGGGGGTATTCCTTACTTTATATTTGGACATAATACTCTTAATAATGCTATTTCAGATAATAATGATTTAAAAACTATGGGGGCTGCTTTAGCTTCTTCGGGAGCTGTAGCATTATATCATATTCAAAATATAACTCCTGAATATAAGGATGTTCAAAAAGCTCTTGGAATAAATCCTAAAGATGGGGATATCAATAATAAAAAAATCAGTAATGTTGAATATATTTCTATTAGTATGGATGATTTAAGTGCAGCATCTGAAAAAATGTCTACTGTTGTAGTTGATAAAAATGTTTGTGCTGATTTAGTCTGTCTTGGATGCCCACATGCATCACTAGAAGAAATTAAGGAAGTATCTAACTTTGTAAATGGTAAATCTATTAAAAATGATCTTTGGATATGTACTTCTATTAATGTAAAAACTGCTGCTGATAGAATGGGGTATACTAAAATTATAGAAAAAGCAGGAGGGCATATATACTGTGATACTTGTATGGTGGTTGCCCCTATTGAAGAGTTAGGATATGATATAATCGGTGTAAATTCCGCTAAGGCCGCTAACTATGTACCAACGATGTGCGGTCTAGATGTAATATACCAGGACTTTAAAGATTTAATAAAATTCAGTTAATTTAAATTAGAAGTTTGATAATTCTTAATTATTTTCAATAACTTTTACTCAATTTATTCTTCATTTTCTAAAGCAATTCTTGCAGCTATACTATTGGCTAAACTTGTATCTATTGGAGTATCTGCAGTTAATAGCCTTTCACCAAATAATTTAAGTGATATTGCCCCTAATGGTGCGGTAAATAATATTGCAATTGCGGTAATGGCTAGAATTATCTCTCCTGATGCAACTCCCATTGCTAGTGGGACTGCTCCGATTGTAGCCTGTACTGTTGCTTTTGGGGTGTATGCAAGCATACAAAATACTTTTTCATTAAATGTAAGATCTGTTCCAAATAATGCAATATAAACTCCAATTGATCTAAAAACTAGTCCTAATGAAATTACTAATAATCCTATTCCTAACATATTTAATGCTAAAACAATATTTAATTGGGCTCCTAGCATTACAAAAACTACTATTTCGGCTAATATCCATAACTTAGAGAATTTTTGAGATAATACATTAGCTATTTTAGGTGAACGGTCAAGAATAACAAATCCAATTACCATTACTCCTAAAAGCCCAGCAACAGGAATAATATCTTCTAAGGCAGTACCAATAGAATTTAGAATAATTGCTGTTGATAAAGTTATAAATAATTTTTCAGTGTCTGTGAATTCCCATTTTCTAAAAACAGCTAAAAGTATTATTGCAGTTATAAGTCCTAGAATAAGGCCTAAAATCAATGATATTGGAATTCCTAATATTTCCCAAAGTATATCAATTTTTCCCCCAAGATATATTCCCAAAAATGATGAAAAAATAGTTATTGCAACAACATCATCAGTGGATGAACCTGCCATGATTAATGTGGGAATTGATTTTATTGTCCCAATTCCCCTTTCTATATATGAAAGCATTTGTGGGACTAAAATTGCAGGTGAAACTGCAGCTAAAATAAATCCTAACATACCTGCTTCAACAGGGGAAATTCCTAATAAAAAAGGAGCTATAACTATTATGGATCCACCTTCAATTACAGATGGTACAAATCCCATTTCAATTGAAGGTCTACCTACTTTACGGAGGGAATCTCTACTAAGACTTAGCCCTGCCCTAATAAGCAATATTACAATTGCAAAAGTAGATATTTCCTGAGAAAGACCTAAAAATGCACTATCCATAATATTAAGTGCAAAAGGGCCCATTAATATTCCAAGGGCTAAAAAACCAATAAACCCGGGAAGCCTAAAATTATCAAGCAATTTAGTTAGTATTACTCCCAATATTATTACTATTCCTAGAGTTAATATAATCATTTCCACTAAATCACCTTTTAAATCACATTATAATTTTTTTAACATTTAATTATTTAATAACACTTTTAATATTATTTTTTAAATATTATTTTTAATTATAATTTGATTAATAATATATAATTCTAAATATATTAACATTCCTATTTAACTTTGGTATTATTTGTAATTTATTTACTAATAGTTAATAGGAAGTTATTTTTTAATAAGTTTTATTTTTTGACAATTTACTTGATATTTTTACTATTACTTTCAGGCTCCCCTATGATTAACTATTTAAACTTCAATTAACAAGATAATGTCATGGTTAAATACATTGAGCACCTCCTTATTAAAGCAAATAAAGCTGAAGCACGGAGTTACCAACAAATACTTGCGGCAAATGTCCTTAAAAAAGGAAATTCGATGATTGTAGCTCCAACTGCATTGGGTAAAACTCTTGTAGCTATTTTGGTAGCGGCAGAGAGGCTCAAAAAGAATAAAGGAACTAAAGTTGTTATATTAGCTCCAAGTAAGCCATTAGCTATTCAACATGAGGAAAACTTCAGAAATTTCCTAAATGTTTCGGTAACATCGATTACTGGTGCTGTTAAAGTGGATGAAAGGAGTAAACGTTGGGAAGAATCTCAAATAATTTGTGCAACTCCTCAAACTGTTGAGTCAGACCTTCTAAATCAACGATATGACTTAGAAGATGTTTCTCTTTTAGTTTTTGATGAGTGTCACCATGCTGTTGGTTCATATGCATATGTTTATTTAGCTTCAAGATATATTCAGGAAAGTAAAAATCACTTAATAATGGGGCTTACGGCTTCACCAGGACATGATAATGATAAAATTAAGATTGTTTGTGAAAATCTTTTTATCCAGGAAGTAATGATAAAGACTGAAGATGATGTGGATGTTAAACCTTATTTTAATCCAATTAAAATTGATTGGGTTAAAGTAGATATGAGTAAGGAACTTCTAAAAATAAAGGAGCATATGGATAAATCATTAAAACATAGGCTTAAAATGCTTAAAAACATGTCTGTTATTCCAACAATTTCTATTAGTAAAACGGAAATACTTAAAGCAAGGGGAAGGGTTCAAAATAGGATAGCTAGATCAGTTACGCCTCCAAGTGAGTGCTATCAAGTAATTTCTATATTAAGTGCAGTTATTAATGTTCAACATGCAATGGAACTTTTAGAAACACAAGGATTAGGTCCACTTAACCAATATCTAGCTAGACTTGCTAAAAAGAATACAAAAGCAGCTAAAGGTCTTCTTAATGATGCTGATTTTTCAATAGCTATTAGTTTAAGTAGAAGTGCTCAAGAAAATGGTTTAGAACACCCTAAAATTAGAAAATTAATTGAAATTTTAAAAGAAGAACTAAACCAAAATTCTAATAATTTAAGTCCAGATAATTCTAAATCTATTAAATCAGAATCTAATAGGTCTAGAGTAATTATCTTTACTCAATTTAGAGATACTGTAGATATTATTTATAAAAAATGTTTAGAAAATAATATTAATGCAGTAAAATTTCACGGTCAAGGAAGTAGGGATGGTGAAAAAGGTTTAACTCAAAAAAAACAGCGTGAAATTATTAAATCATTTAAAATGGGCACTTATGATGTTTTAATATCAACTAGTGTAGCTGAAGAAGGTATTGATATTCCTGCTGTTGACTTAGTTATTATGTATGAACCTGTTCCATCTGAGATAAGAATGATTCAAAGACGGGGGAGAACTGGTCGTAAAGATTCTGGCCGTATGATGGTTTTAATAGCTAAAAAAACTAGGGATGAGGGCTATTACTGGTCAAGTCTTAACCGAGAAAAGAAAATGAAAACTCAATTAAGTAATGGTTTCATCAAAGATTTAAATTTAGGCCCTTTTGATTCTAAAGATAATAATAACGCCTCTTCTACAGTTAAACTCAATAATTTTAACACAGAGGGTTATAATATAAATAATAATGAGGATAATAATATTAATGCTAATATTATTTCCAATAATTCTAATTCTAGTCTTAGTTCTAGTCTCAATTCTAGTCCCAATTCTAGTCCCAATTCTAATTCTAATTCTAATTCGGAGTTTAATGTTATTAATAATAATGAATCTTTATCTGATGGATCTAATGATTTTGATGACTTAGAAGACTTTGAAAAAGGTGAAGATCCTCGTATAATTGTTTATGCTGATTCTAGGGAAGGTAATTCAAAAGTTTTACGTGCTCTTGATTCTATTAAAGTTCAAGTTAGAATAAAAGCTATGGCTGTATCTGATTATCAAGTTAGTGATGATGTGGCTATTGAAAGAAAAACTGCTAAGGATTTTGTTGATTCGGTTGTTAATAAGCGCCTTTACAAACAGGCAAAAGCTATGCGGGAGGAATTTAAAAAACCTATAATGATAATTGAAGGAGATAATCTTTATTCAGGTTTTATTAGCCCCAATGCAGTTAGGGGTGCAATTGCTTCAATAGCTGTTGATTTTGGAATTTCTATTATTCCTACTCGTAATTCGGATGATACTGCAGCTATGATAAAAACTATAGCTAGGAGGGAACAACGGGATAGTAAAGTCGAAATTCAGATTCGTACAGAGCGTAAACCTGTTAATATTTGGGAGCAACAACAATTTATTATTGAATCACTACCAAATATCGGCCCTGTAAGTGCTAGAAAGCTTTTAAAAGAATTTGGAACTGTAAATAATATTATAAATGCATCTTCAAGTGATCTTCAAAATGTTGATGGTATTGGTGAAAAAACAGCTAAAAATATCCGTAATGTTTTAGAAAAAAAATATTTACATTTTAAGAAAGAAGATAAAGATAAAAAGCTAGTTTAATAAAATGGATTTAAGAATATTAAACTAAGAACATTTAACTGATAAAAACTAAATTATTAAATATTAACTTAATAAACATCAAACTAATAAATATTCATGGAAATTCTATTTATGGTGATTACTTGAAAATTATAATGGATAAACGAGGAAAAAAATATTTACTTAAATCTAAAGTACTAGGTGATGCCTCAGATAATTCTAATTTCACTTCTTTTGAAGACTTTCATAGTGATTTAGGAATTGTTAAAGGTGAAGAAATTTCAAATGCTAATCCTGGCGACACTTTAGTTAGCCATCTTGAACACGACTTTAAAATAATTAAACCTAATGTAAATGACTTTATTGATTTAATGGAAAGACGATGTTCTATTTTAGTTAAAAAAGACATAGGTACTGTAATAACTAATTGTGGAATTGGTTCTGGTAGCTTTGTTGTTGATGCTGGAACGGGAGCTGCGGCTATTGCTCTTCATTTTGCTAATGTTGTTGGTGAAACTGGTAAGGTTGTTAGTTACGAAATTAGGGAAGATTTTGCTGAAGTAGCTAATCGAAACATAGTTAATTTTGCTAATTTGGGATTAAACAATATTGAAATTAAAAATAAAGACATTAAAGAAGGAATTGAAGAATCAAATCTTGATTTAATATTTTTAGACCTTCCAAACCCATATGAGCTTATTGAAGATGCATATGATTCATTAGCTACAGGGGGCCATATCGCAATTTATGCTCCATATATTGAACAGATTCAGATTTCATATAAAGTAGCTAAAAAAATAGGGTTTAGTGATATAAGAATTATTGAGACACTGGAACGTGAATTGGAAGTTAGAACTCAAGGAACACGCCCTAAAACTCGTATGGTTGGGCATACGGGGTATCTAATATTTGCTCGCAAGCTTTAAAATAGTGCAATCTAAGAAAGTTTTAATATAGTTAAAATATAAATTATAACTAGCAATTATTATAATCATTATAACATTGCAGTATCGTAATTATTATAATTATAATTCATCTCAATTATTACAATTATCAATTATATTTATCTAATATCTCCCATTATTATTATTAATGAAGATTATAACCCGATTTCAAGATTATATTTTACAGGTGGTAGTATTTTCAATTTTAAGAATGTAATATCTATAAAAGACTTCAAAAAAGATGATATTAATTTTATCTTAGATGAAGCAGAAAAGATGGAACCTATAGCTAAATCTGAACAAGTGTCTAATGAGTTAGAAGGTAAAATTTTAGGGCTAATGTTTTTTGAGCCATCTACCCGTACTAAACTTTCTTTTGAAACAGCTATGAAACGTCTTGGTGGAAATGCTATTGGCATTTCTCAAACTACAGCTAGCTCTATATCTAAAGGTGAAAACTTAGCTGACACTTCTAAGATGATTGAAGCTTATAGTGATGTAATTGTAATGCGTCACAATTTGGAAGGTGCTGCTCAGTTTGTAAGTGAAGTTGTTAATGTTCCAGTTATTAATGCAGGTGATGGGGCTACTCAACATCCTACTCAAACTCTTCTAGATATTTACACAATGCGTAGACATTTTGGTAAAATTGAAGGTCTTAAAGTTGCAATGGTTGGAGATTTAAAATATGGTAGGACAGTACACTCTTTAGCTTATGCTCTTGGTATTTTTGATGTTGAAATGACTTTTGTTTCGCCAGATGAACTTAAAATGCCAAATGAAGTTCTTCATGATCTAGAAAAAAATAATATTAAATTCACAGAAATTAGCGATGTTAGAGATGTTTTAGATGATATTGACATTCTCTATGTTACTAGGATTCAAAAAGAGCGTTTTGCAGATATTGAAGAATATAATAAAATCAAAGGTGCTTACTTAATTAATAAAGAAATGCTCAATGGCAAAGATTTAATTGTTATGCATCCATTACCTCGTATTGATGAAATAGCCCATGATGTGGATGATACAAAATATAATATGTATTTTAAACAAGCTTTTTATGCTGTCCCGGTCCGTATGGCTATTTTAAAGAATTTATTTAAAAATAATAAAAGTAGTAGCTGTTAAATTACTTAATAATCATTTAGCTACTAATATTTAATTATTTGTTTTTATTTTTCATTTATTTAGAAGTCACTGTCAATATAGTCTTCATAGCCTTGTAAATCTAACATTCCATGGCCTGAGAAATTGACAACAATTGTTTTTTCCTCTCCTGTTTTTGCACATTTTCTTGCTTCATCCATAGCTACTTTAATTGCGTGAGTAGTTTCTGGTGCTGGAATAACTCCTTCAGCTTTTGCAAATAACACTCCACTTC
>JBOFHT010000098.1:0-37158 GCA_051649785.1 Methanobacteriaceae archaeon | reverse complement strand
TTTAGAACCAATAGCAACAATAGTATCAAAAGATTCTTTTTCAGCCCCATTAATCCCCATATTATTAACTAATTCATAAGCAATAGTCTTTTCAGATATTTGCCCTTCTTTAGAACTAAAATTAGAATTATAATCCATTAAGCTATCACATAATTCAATAAATGATTCGCTAGCTATATTTAATGCTTTTTCAATATTTAATAGCTCTTCTTTTGATTTAATCATTCTCACATTATTAATTAACTTAGTAGTAGCTAAATTAAAGTTTCCTTTAAGTTTTTTATAGGTCCCAATAGTTAATGACTCTTCAATAGCAACATTATTAATTTTTTCACTTTCTATTGTATTTTTAATATCATAAATAGATTTAAGTTCCCTGAGCTCAATATTACATTTATTATTAGTATTATCCCCCCTACTATCACTATCCCTACTACCCCTAGCACTATTATTGATAATACCACAATTATTGTTACCAATAGCATTTTTAGCTAATTCTATATCCATCTTCGATACAAAAAGAATTGGATTATCTTTTAAAAGTAAAAAGGCAGTTGAGCTTGGAAAAACTCCAGATATATAAAAAATATTAGTGTTTTGAGAAAGAATCATACAATCAAAGTTCTCACTATTAATTTTATTAATAAGTGAGTTTATCTGTGAATTCAAAATAAGACCTCCATTATATTTATTTTAGTAATTATCATAAATTAAAATTAAAATTATAATAATTATAATAATTATTGCAATTCAATTTGTAGTTCAATAATTTACAATTATATTTGTTATTATATTTGTCATTACTTAGCACTTCTATTTATAGTATTAATATTTATAATTATGAAAATCATATTTTATAAATTATTAGTTTCCAGCTCCTCTTTGGCAAAATTTATAAACATTGTTAACTAGATTAATAACTATGATGAAATTTAAATTTACTATTAATGAACTAATGGAATTATTTATATCATTTCTTGTAATTTCTCTAGCATTTGCTATTTTATTCACAAGAGGAAATATAGATATGATAATCTTTGTAATCCCAATAGTAATGGTGGGAGTAGGCTTAGGATTTATTTTACATGAAGTTGCCCATAAAATAGCAGCAATGAACTATGGTTACTGGGCAGAATATAAATTATGGGTTCCTGGATTATTTATTGCATTAATATCCTCCTATTTTGGATTTATATTTGCAGCACCAGGAGCAGTTCATATTTATGGTCAGTATATGGATGATAGGCAAAATGGTATAATATCACTTGCAGGTCCAGCTATTAATATTTTATTAGCTTTAATATTCTTAGTTTTAGTAGTTATAAGCCCTACTTTAGGAATTGATTATTCAACATTTTTATATCAAATATTTGCATTAGGATTTTCAATTAACAGTTTCTTAGCTTTATTTAATCTTATTCCATTTAGTGTATTAGATGGGGCTAAAATATTTAGGTGGAATCCAATAATATGGCTAACAGCAGCTTTAGTAGCTGGAGCTATGACCTTTTATTCGATGGCAGGTGGATTATTCCTATAAATAGTTTTAATATTTATTTTTAATAAATTAACTTAGTGATTAAGTTAATGGTTAAATTAATAAGTAGGACTTAATAAATTTATTTAATATTTTGGTGTAGCTATGTTTTCAGATGTTCCAGTTAATTATTTTGAATGTGCCTATAGAAGCTTAGATCCTAATGAAACTATAAAGAGATTAGAAAAAAAGCTAAAAATAGCTGGAATAACTAGAATAACTAAAATAAGTGGTTTAGACAGAGTTGGAATTCCAGTATATTCAGCTATTAGGCCCAGTGCACAAGAAGGTGCTGTGAGTATATATGCTGGCAAAGGAGCTAGCATTGAACAAGCAAAAGCTTCGGCTATGATGGAAGGCTTTGAAAGATATTCTGCTGAAAAAAATAAGTTTGATAGTGATAAAAACATTATTAGTAGCTATAGCCAACTAGAAAATGCAATAAATCCTGAAAAACTAGTTTTAGATAAAAATTTAGCAACTAGTGAAAATTTAGAGAATTTAAATATTGAATGGGCATCATCAACAGATATTTCTACTGGAGAAGAGGTTTTAGTTCCAGAAAATGCTGTTTTCCACCCATTTATAAGTGAAACTAATAATTACTTATTTAAATCAAATACTAATGGACTTGCTTCTGGAAATATAATTGAAGAAGCAGTTTTACATGGAATTTTTGAAGTTATTGAAAGAGATGCTTGGAGCATATTTGAACTTACAAAATCTAATAAAAAGCAGATATCAGTCGAAAACACTGACAATATCGAAAATCCATTAATAAAAGATATTTTAAATAAATTTAAAGAAGCTGGAATTAAGATAAAGTTAATGGATTTAACTGCAGACATTAAAATACCTACAATAGCTGCTAGTGCTGATGATAATATTTTAAAAGATCCCGCATTATTAACATTAGGTGTGGGAACACATCTAAATCCAGAAATAGCAGTTCTTAGAGCATTAACGGAAGTTGCTCAAAGTAGAGCTACACAAATACATGGAACTCGTGAAGATACAGTTCGTGCTGTTTTTATGAGAAAAGCAGGCTATGAAAGAATGAAAAAAATAAATAAACATTATTTTGAAGATTATACTTCTGAAAATTGTATTGGGTTAACTGAAATTAAAAACAGGAGTTCCAATTCATTTAAAAAAGATATTAATACCTGTGTTAAAGAATTAAATACAAATAATATTAAAAATGTATTGTTTACAGATTTAAAAAGAGAAGAGTTAGGAATTGATGTTGTTAGAGTAATCATTCCAGAAATGGAGGTTTATTCTGTTGATTCAGCTAGAATTGGAGAAAGATATAAAAAATTTATTTAATATGCATATTATATTAATACTTCCATTGCTACTCTAATTAGTGCCATTACTACTACTACTACTACTACTACTACATCCACTACTATCCAGAGTAATAGGGTTAAAAGAGCGAAAAAAATGAATAAAAAAGTTATTTCAAAAAATAATCCTAAAATTATAATTTATACGGGGTTATCAATTAGCCATGAAAAAGCTAAAGTTATTTTAGATGCTGATTATAGAAATCCTGTTAAAAGAGGAGATATAAGTAAAGTAATAAACGAAAATCCAGATATTATTGGAATTATTGATGGAGTATTTCACCAATCCCCTGCTGTATCACATAAGGAAATTATGAATGCACTAAAGAAGGGGATTACTGTTATAGGTGCCAGTAGTATGGGAGCATTACGTGCTTCGGAATTAGACTCATTAGGGATGATTGGAATTGGATATGTTTATGAAAAGTATAGTAGTGGAGAAATAGAGAGTGATGATGATGTTGCAGTTGCTTTCATAGAAACTAATAATTGGAGGAATAATAATAATAATAATAATGAGGATACTAATAATAATAACAGTTATAACAATAGTAAATCCCTACTAGAGCAAATATCCGAGCCATTAGTTAATATTAAATACAGTACATCCCAAGCAGTAGATAAAAAAATAATTAGTGAAGATGAAAGAAAGGAAATAGTTAATATAGCAAAGAATACACACTACACTAAACGTAATTACCCCAAAATTATCAAACAGGCCAATATAAGTAAAGAATCCAAAGAAAACTTTAAAGAGTTTATAAATAATAAAGAAATAAAAGAATTGATGAACATAAAGAAACAAGATGCAATAGCTCTTATTAATTATATTAAAACAATTATTAAGTTAATAAACTAAACTAATAAATTAAATTAATAAACTAATAAATTAAGCTAATAAATTACTTCCAAACACAACATACCATATTAACTAGGTGCTTAAATGAACCTTGAAGAAAAAATAGAAAAAGTTAAATTAATATTAAAAGGAAAAAAGGTAGCTATTGCATTTTCAGGTGGTGCAGATAGTACATTAATAGCTATTATAGCTAAAGAAGTCTGTAATGATGTTTTAGCCATTACATTTAACAATGGTTTAATGCCATCAAGCTTTTTAGCTAATTCTAAGAAAATAGCCCGTGAAATTGGTATCAATCAAGAAATTATAAACAAGGATTTAATGGAAAATGAATCTTTTATTGAAAATAATACTAATAAATGTTTTATATGTAGAAGTGAAATGTATAACTCTATAATAAATCTAGCCAATGGTAAAGGGTTTGATACAGTTATTGATGGAACAAATATTAGTGATTTATTAGAAGACCGTCCAGGAATACTTGTTAATTATGAAAAAGGAATTAAAAGTCCATTAGTTGAGGCAGGAATAGAAAAAAAAGATGTTAAAACATATATTAATGAATTAAATATAAATTATTCTAAAATAACAAGTTGTCTAGGGACTAGAATTAAAACAGGGCAGAAAATAACTGTTAAAAAAATTAACAGAATAAAATATGGTGAAGAATTAATAAAAAGCATAACTAAGGAAGAAAATGTTCGAGTTAGAGATGATAATGGAATAGCTACTATCGAACTTGAAAATATAGAACCATTACTTAAACTAAGTGCATTAAAGTTAATTGAAGCTGAATTAAAAGCTGTAAGCTTTAAAAAAGTTAATCTTAATATTAGTACATCACAATCAAGCCAAAACGATTTAGTCATTTATCAACCGTGTAAAGATGAAAATGGGAAAGTAATGTTTGAAAATGAAGTTCCATATCAAATAAACTTAAAAGAAACATGTAACCAACTAGAATCTCTTGGAGATGTGAAATGCTCTGAAAAAATAGGTGTAGCTATGCTAAGAATTGGAGATAAGAATATTAGTATATTTGAAAAGGGTAAAATAGTTGCAAGACGAGTAGGGACAAAAGAAGATGCTGAAAATCTTTTAAAGAAAATTCTACCATTAATTAGAAGAAAGCTATGATAAATAGGAGATATTAATATAAAAATGAAAGGATAATAAATATTGGGATAGGATAAGTAGAAAATATAGGAAATATATGTCTAATTATAATTATTATATAAAAAATAAGTATAAAAAGTTAATATAAAAAACATTAAATTTCTCTTTCAATTGTCCTTTTAACTTTCTTTCTAATATTTTTAATTTTATTTATAGTTCCTTTATGATCCAATCCTTCAAGGACAACATAGCCCTCAATAATATCAAAATCTATACCATCCGCACTTATACTATTTATTTTTATTTTAAAAGTATTTGATTCCTCAAGTTCAACAATATAAGTTAAGTCATAAGATATTAATAACCTTTCATGAGCCATAACATTATTAATTGTTCTTTTAATAGATTGCTCAAACAATTTGAAGAAATTTTTAATTGGAGGTTCATCATTTTGCCAGTAATATCCTAAAACTGTTCTTAAGTGTATTTCATGGCTTGAAGAAGTTCCATTACCCCTAGCTATTATATTTATAGTATCCCTAGTAGGTATTATCTCTAGTTGGTTTACTTCTTCAATTTCCTCTTCTTCAAAATCATTTGAAGCCAAATCGGATGAATTATCTAAGTTTTTATTTTCTATTAAATCTTCCATTAAATCACCAAATATTAGAAAAAGATAAAGTAATAATTAGAGCAAAAATAATATTATAAAACATTGATTAAAGCTAATCAATTAATGCTTTTAATAAATCGTTAGCTCTTATAATTCCTACTAATTCATCATCTATCCCCATTACAGGAATTTGTTCAATATTCCTTTGTTTCATTTTATTTGCACAATTAGAAACTTTAGTTTTTGTTGTTGCAGTTGTAATTTTAGAAGTGGATACATCCTTAACTAACTTATCAGAAAACTTTAAATGGTTTTTTTCAACATACAATACAGATGTGCTGTCCCATGACCATTTATCTCCTTCAGTACCAACACTAGAATTATGAACGCTTCTTTCAGATACTACTTCACTTTCATTAATAAATTCAGTTTCAGTAAGTATTCCTGTCATTTTTCCATCATCATTAAGAGAAATTAAGAATTTGAAATTAGAATGATTCATAATTTCAAAAGCCACATTTAAAGGAGTTTTTTCCCATGTAGTGGGAATATCTTTAATCATGTAATTTTCAACAGCACCGTCCAAATCCATTACAGCAATTGCAGAAGATACAACATCAAAAGAGGTTACAATTCCAACTAATTCATCATTTTCTAGAATAGGAATCCTTCTAACATTATTTTCTAACATTTTTTGAGCTACAGATTTAACATCATCATCTAATGTAGCCGTGACTACTTTTTTAGACATTATAAGTGCAATTTGTTCTTCATCAGGATTTCCAATCAAATCAGAACGAGTTAAAACGCCCACTAATGTTTTAGTTCCTTCTTTAACAACTGGAAGCCCAGAAATATTTTTTTTTCTCATTAAATTTAATGCAGTTCTACGATTCCCGGGAACACTAACATGAACTGCTTGAGACACTATTTCATTTACTTGCATTAAAATCACCAGAATATTACTGAATAATAAATTATAATTAATTTGAGTATATTTAATTTATCAAACTTTGACAAGGTTTTATAGAATTTAATAGAATTTAGTGTACAATTAACACATCGCACTTAGCTGCTTTTAGTACCTTTTCTGCAACACTACCCATTATAAATTTATCTAATCCACTTTTACCAGAACTACCCATTACAACTAAATCAATCTCTTCTTTATCAATTGTTTCAATAATAACATCTGCAGGTGAACCCTCTTCAATTTTAAGGGTTAATTTAACATTACTACTTGACTCATTGAGAATATCTTCAAACTTCTTTAAGTTTTTATTACTTTCTTTTTTCAACATTTCATTGATGTAAAAAATTGTATCATCAGATGGAAGCCCAATAGCATAATTTGTTTCTACAACACTTAATGCAATTATTTCAGCACCACTTTCTTTAGCTATAAAAATAGCACGCTCTACTGCCTTATCTGCTAATTTAGAACCATCAGTAGGCAGTAATATTTTTTTGTACATAAAATCACCTTTAAATAAATAAATTATTAAAATGCTAATTAATTTAACTAAATATTTATGTTTAAGTATTTAGTTTATTAGTTTGAGGGAATTATAAATATTTATTAAAAATCTAGATTGTTAAATAAGATTTCTTATGAAATATTAAAGATTGAGTTATATATTAATGATATTGTTGATTAAACATATTATATGTTTCGATTCCATTCTATGTATAATTGATAAAAATGGATTTTTTGAAACTTTTTTAACAATCATTAAATTAGCTATTTTTCCAATTTCAATGGAATTATTCATAAAATTTTGTATCTTAGAGTTAAATTTAACATTATCCTCATTAGAAATACTATTAACAAGTTTATTATTAGAATTATTAGAGTTATTATTAATATTAGAGCTATTATTAGAATTAGTAAGAGTATTAGTAGTAATATTAATATCATTATTAGAATTATTATTAGTATTTGAACTAATTTTACATATATTAGTAGTTGCCATTTTTAATATTTCAACAGGAGCTATGTAATCCTTATAAAAAGCTCTGCTCATTTTTAAAGTATAATTTAGTTCATTAATAATATTAGGTGAATTTAGCATTATATTATCAGTCCCTATAAGAGGAATTATTCCTTTTTTCAAGATATCCAAAATTGGGGGAGCTCCTAAATTTAAAATTGCATTAGCTCCTGGACATAATACAATAGAAGAACTATTAGAATTATGGGAATTATGATGGTTAGGAGGGTTATGAGAATTAATAAAATTAATGGAATTATGAGAGTTATATGTATTATGAGCATTATAACCAGTATAATGGTTGTCAGAATCAACATCATCCCTAATTTCACCTGCTATTAAATCTAAATCAGAAATAATATTAGACTTAGATTTTGAAATAGGATGAGTTATATGAACAAGCTGATTAAAACCAATTGATATTGCCCTGTTTATCTCAGATTTACCAAAATTATTAATAGAGTTCTTTTGAGCTTCAATGTTCTCACCTGCATGAATAGATGAAATTTTTCCAGCAATATTACATTCTTCAACAATTATTTTAGCTACATCATCCCTAATTTCACCAAAGCCACTAGTTGCTATTCCATCACAGTACTTAAGTAATGTTTTAGTTTTAGATTTTACTTTAGAAAGAGAAGGACTTTCTTCCAAAAATATATCTTCACGCCCTAAAATTAAAGCATCAATTGTTGAACTAATCATTCCTCTATTATCCATCTGAAAATCCATATACTCAGAATTAAATATATCAATAGATTCCTTAAGTAATTTTATACCTCTAATACCATTTTCACGATAATCAATAAATTTAGTGGTTCCAGAATCCACCATTATTTTCATAGACCTGACCATGGCATTAATTATATCATTATCATCTGCATTAGCTAAAGCTCTATGTTTAATACCATTAGGAGGTTTAACAATTTCATCAATAGATTTACCATCCCCACAATCCATTATAAAAGAATCACCAATATGAACATGGGCATTGACAAAGCTAGGGCTAATAAAACAACCAGTAGCATCAATTAATTTTCCTTCCATTACATTAGGAGATATTTCAGCTATCTTTCCATTATCATCAATGCAAATATTAGCTTTTTGAGGAATTAAATCTGTTCCATATAATATAATCCCACTATGAATTGTTAACATTAACAATATATTTGTTTAATACAATATATTAATCATATGTTTTGAATCTATTGTTGATTGCTTATTTGAAAAAATATTGAAATAAATATAAAAAATATTAAGAAATAATGGAAAGCATCGATATTATTACTCCTGGTCAAAAGTCGAAGTTTCTAAATCAAAACTTCATTAAAATCCTTGGATTGGTAAATGAATAAAATTTTCCGATATTGAAAATCTTTTTGACCAAGACTCAATATAAAATAAAAAAAACTAAAGTAAATATAGATTAAAATTATAAAATTACCTTAAATAAAATTAATCTAAAAATTACTTTAGAATTGCTCTAGAATTGCTCTAAAATTATCCTAAGTATTCATTTAAAGATTTAACTTTAAGTTCACCATTTTGAATTGCTTCAATTGCATTTAAAGCAGCTTTAGCCCCTGCAATTGTAGTTACATACGGAATACCTAATTCAATAGCTAAACGTCTAATATGATAACCGTCATCAGCAGATTGTTTACCTGAAGGAGTATTAATAATTAAATCAATATCCCCATTAACAATATCATCTCTTATGTTAGGGGAGCCTTGGCTAACTTTTCTAACTTCTTTCATATCCACATCAGTTGCCCTTGCAGTTCCAGGAGTAGCTACTAATTCAAAACCAAGCTCATCTGCTTTCTTAGCTATTTCAACTATTTTTGATTTATCTGCATCTTTAACACTGATAAAAATTCTTCCAGATTTAGGTAAATCCATTCCAGCTGCAAGTTGGGATTTATAAAAAGATAAACCAAAATTATCATCAATCCCCATACTTTCACCAGTAGATTTCATTTCAGGTCCTAAAATAGAATCAGATCCTTGTAATTTTAAGAATGGGAAAACAGATTCTTTAACAGCAACATGGTCAATATCAATAACACCTGGCTCAAGACCAAAGTCTTTAAGTTTTTTACCAACCATAAGAAGAGCTGCAATCTTAGCTAAAGGAATACCAACAGCTTTACTTACAAATGGAACCGTACGGCTTGCACGAGGGTTAGCTTCAATAATAAATACTTTTGAGTTACCATCATCATCTAACTTAACTGCATATTGGATATTCATTAATCCTACAATTTCAAGTTCAATAGCCAATTTATGAGAATATTCCTTAATTGTTTCAATTGCATCATTTCCAATAGATTGAGGAGGAATTACACAAGCAGAGTCCCCTGAATGAACACCTGCTTCTTCAATATGCTCCATTATGCCCCCAATTAAAACATCTTCACCATCACAAAGTACATCAACATCTACTTCAACAGCTTCTTCTAAGAACTTATCAACAAGAATAGGGTGTTCAGGAGAGATTTTTACAGCTTCTTTCATATATTCTTTAAGTTCATCATCACTGTAAACAATTTCCATAGCCCTTCCACCTAAAACATAAGATGGGCGAACAAGAACAGGGAATCCAATTCTATCTGAAACATCCCTAGCTTCTTCAAATGAATTAGCTAAACCATAAGGAGCTTGAGGAATATTTAAACGTTCTAAAACACGAGTAAAACGTTCTCTGTCTTCAACCCTATCAATACTTTCATGAGGAGTCCCCATTATTTTAACACCAGCATTTGCAAGAGGAACAGCTAGATTAATAGAGGTTTGACCACCAAATTGGACAACAACACCTTCAGGATTTTCACGCTCAATAATTCCCATAACATCCTCATAAGTTAATGGTTCAAAATAAAGCTTATCAGAGATATCATAATCAGTACTAACAGTTTCAGGGTTGTTATTTATAATTATAGTTTCAATACCTTCTTCTTTTAAAGCCATAGCAGAATGCACACAACAGTAATCAAATTCAATACCTTGACCAATACGAATAGGTCCAGCACCTAAAATGATAACTTTTCTATTGTCCGTTACAATTAATTCATCTTCTTCAGAAGAAATATTGTATTTACTATCATAAACTCCATTACCATCATAAGTACTGTAATAATACGGAGTTTTAGCTTCAAATTCCCCACCACAAGTATCTACCATTTTAAATGAAGGAGTAATACCAAAATCAACTCTTAATTTTTTAATTTCTTCTTGAGAAAGTGTTGAGATTTCAGCAAGTGTAGAATCCGAGAATCCCATTTCCTTAGCTTTTTTAAGGATTTTAGGATCTGTAATTGATTCTTTATTAATTCTATTTTCCATATCAATTATATTTTTAATTTTATTAGTAAAGAAAGTATCAATATTTGTAAGTTCATAAATCTTATTAGGACTCATACCGTCTTTTAAAGCCGTGTGTATTTGGAGAAGACGTTTATCTGTAGGATTAATTAAGTCATTTTCAGTATAGTCTTCTCTTTCAAAGCCTTCATTACCAATATCCAATGAACGAATAGCTTTATTTAAAGCTTCTTCAATAGTCCTACCAATAGCCATTACTTCACCAGTAGCTTTCATTTGAACACCAATCTCAGTATTAACACCTTTGAATTTATCAAATGGCCAACGAGGAATCTTAGCTACAACATAATCAATAGTAGGTTCAAATGAAGCAGGGGTTTCTTTAGTAATATCATTTTGGATTTCATCTAATGTCATACCAAGAGCTATTTTAGAAGAAATCTTAGCTATAGGGTAACCTGTAGCTTTAGAAGCCAATGCACTACTCCTACTTACTCTAGGGTTAACTTCAATAACTGTGTACTCACCAGTTTCTGCATTGACTGCAAATTGAATATTACATCCTCCTTGAATGCCTAAAGCTCTTATAATCTTAATAGAAGCATCCCTAAGTTGTTGAGCTTCAATATCATTTAAATTTTGAGCAGGAGCTACAACAATACTGTCTCCAGTGTGAACACCCATGGGATCAATATTTTCCATACTACAAATAATGATACAAGTATCGTTTTTGTCCCTCATTACCTCATATTCAAACTCTTTCCAACCTAAAACAGATTCATCAATTAATACTTGGTTAATAAAACTCATATCAAGCCCATGAGTAGCTATTTCAACTAATTCTTCCTCATTGTAAGCCACTCCTCCACCAGTACCCCCTAGGGTAAAAGCAGGACGAACAATAACAGGATAACCAATTTCAGCTACAGCTTCTATTGCTTCTTCAACAGATTTAACTGCACTTGCTTTAGGAATTGGTTCATTTAAATCATCCATAAAATTAGCAAATAAGTCTCTGTCTTCTACATTTTTAATAGTTTGAACATCAGACCCCAGTACTTTAATACCATCAAGTAATCCTAAATCACCAAGACTAGTAGCTATATTTAAACCAGTTTGACCACCCATAGTAGGTAAAATAGCATCTACTTTCTCTTTTTCAATGATTTTAGCTACAATTTCAGGAGTTAATGGTTCAACGTAAACTTTATCTGCCATATCCATATCAGTTTGTATAGTAGCAGGATTACTATTAATAAGAACCGTTTCTATTCCTTCTTCCCTAATAGATTTACAAGCTTGGGACCCTGAATAATCAAATTCTGCAGCTTGGCCTATCTGTATTGGCCCTGAACCTATAATCAGCACTTTTTTAATGTCTTTATCAATTGGCATCTAAATCCTCGCAAATCATATAATATTTAATAAAATTCGTAATTAATCAGATTTTTAATAATTAATTTAATAAATATATTTTCAAATAAATATATTCCTAAATAGATTATATTTCAAATAAGTTTTAGTAAGCATTATTATAATAATGTAAAATATAAAATATAAAAAATATTAATATAAACTATAATAATATAAATAATATATTAATATTTGTTAATATTTATTAATAGTCTCTTTAAATTCATCAAATATGAAATTAGTATCATTTGGACCAGGTCCTGCTTCAGGATGGTATTGTACACAGTTAATAGCTAGTTCTTTGTGTTTAAAACCTTCAGGCGTATTATCATTAAGATTTATTTGAGTTAATTCCAAATCAGTACTAGCTAAAGAATCTGCATCAATACTAAATCCATGATTTTGAGAAGTAATGGTTATTTTTCCAGTTATTAAGTTTTTAACAGGCTGATTAGCTCCTCTGTGACCAAATTTCATTTTATAAATTTTAGCTCCAAATGCTTTTGCAACAATTTGTTGACCCATACAAATTCCACAAATTGGGAAATCTTTAGCTAATTTTTGAACAGATTCAATAGCTTCTGTAACTCTAGAAGGGTTTCCAGGACCAGATGACACCATAATTCCATTAACATCATAATCTTTTATAGTTTCAGCAGGAGTATTATAAGGTAGCTGTACAACACCAATTTCACGATCTAAAAAGTTGTTAATTATATTTTTTTTAACACCACAGTCAATTAAAGCTACTTTATTGTCAAATTCTTCACCAATAATTATAGTTTCTTTTGTTGAAACTAAAGGAACTAAATCTCTTTGAGAAATAGCTGGTTGATTTAAAGCCATTTCTAATAATTCATCATCATCAATATCTGTAGTAGCCAAAGCTGCTTTTAAAGCTCCTTTTTCACGAGTTTTAATAGTTAAGTTACGTGTGTCAATGCCACTAATCCCTGGAACTTTATATTCTTCTAAAAGCTCAGATAATGTTTTTTGGTATGAAAACATAGAAGGTTGTTTACAAATCTCTCTCACAACAAATCCTTCAACTTGAACCTTATTAGACTGGAACCACTTTTCACTAACTCCATAATTACCCTGAAGAGGATAAGTAGCCATTAAAATCTCACCAGAAAATGAAGGATCAGTTAAACCTTCAACATAGCCACTCATTCCTGTAGAAAATACAAGTTCACCTGTTTTAACTGTTTCATACCCAAAAGCATCTCCCGTAAGTATTGTTCCATCTTCCAAAGCAATTTTTGCCACTTTATCCATTAAATCACCATTAAATTTAGTATTATAATTATTAATATTAGTAAAATTATTATTGATATTATAATTATTAATATCATCACTATTATTAATACCCTTGTTATTAATTAATATATATTAAATATTGAGTATTAATTTATATTTTATTATTAATATAATTGCACCTAATAACAACTTAGTTATTGATATTATTAGTTAATATAGAATAAATGTAAGTAATTTTATAAATTATTTCATTATAATAAGATATAAGTTTCTAATAATATATAATAATGATTATTAAAATATATATTTTAAGTATTAATATAAAAAATTATAGAAAACTTATAAAATGAATCTATTAACTATTATAAACTATTATAAAATTAGTCATTATAAAATCCATAATAAGTTCCAATTTAAAACAAAATATTTATAGTTTATGAAAACATAAAAATAAAATAATTAATAATATTAATAGAAATATTAATGTTAGAATATTCTTTCCAAGACAAAAAGCCTCATTTATTGATTAATTAATCTAATTATATGTGATAAAATGGTAAAAAACCGGTTTTCAGAAATATCTATTAAAATAATTAAATTAACATTTAAAGGTAGATTTATTTTGGCAAAAGCTTGTAGTGATTTACCTCTTCTTGATAAAATAGTTAAAAGACTATTTTTTGAAGGCGATAATATACAAGTACTTCCAAGAGATGACTCTATTAAAATTGGCTATTCTAATTTGAAAATTGAAGTAAATAAAGACATTTCTTTGTTAAAAGATATTGTATTACCTAGTGAAATTCTAAAGAAGATGATAAAGGAGTCCAAATATCATTTTATTATGAACTCTTGTATTTGCAGAGTTTCAAGTAATTGTAAAGATTATCCTCAAGATTTAGGATGTTTATTTTTAGGAAAAGGAACAAAAAGAATATCTGATAAATTAGGAAAAGCCGTGAGTATTGAAGAAGCTATTAATCATGTTGATAAATGCCAAGAAGCAGGATTAGTTAATATTATAGGTAGAAATAAAATTGATAGTATTTGGTTAAATACTGGTCCAAAAGAAGAGCTATTAACAATTTGTGCCTGCTGCCAATGCTGCTGTCTGTGGAAAATGGCAAATCAACTTCCCAAAGACATTGGGAAAAGTATTTACAAAATGCCAGGTGTTGAAATAATATTCAACATCGATCTTTGTAATGGTTGTGGCAAATGTATAGATAAATGCTTTATTGGTGCTATCTCAACTGAAAATAATAATGCAAAAATAAATAAAGATCTTTGCCGTGGGTGTGGCCGTTGTAGTGAAACATGTAAAAATGGTGCAATTACAGTTAACATAAAAAATGAAGCTATTGGAGAAGCAATACAACAAATAGAACCCTTAGTAAATTTAAAATTAGAATAAATATATGATGTTAAAAAATAATGTTAATAAATTGAATAATAAAAGTAGTATATAACTTTAAAATAGTGTAACTTTTAATATTTTGTAACTTTCAATATTATATAATTATATAATACATTTAAACATTAAAATTCCATCTTCACCGTTTTCATAGTAACTTTCCATAAACTCTTTTTTAACAAAACCTAAGGATTTGTAAAAGTCAATAGCTCCAATATTACTTGAACGAACTTCCAATGTAACTGAGTTAATATGAAATTCTTTAAAATTATATAATGCTTGATTAAGAAGTTGTGAAGCTATTCCCAGATGCCTGTGCTTTTTATCAGTAGCTAAAGATATAATATGTCCTTCACTATCATTTCTAATCCAAAAAATAATATAAGCAACAACTAAATCATTTACTTGAGCTACTAAAAAGCCAGCACCAACATCAAAGAGCTGCTTTAAAATGTTTATATCATATGGATCTTCAAAAGAATTCCTTTCAATTTCACAAATACTAGCTAAGTCCATTGTAGAAAATTCCCTAATTAACATAATATCACATTAAATAAAATAAAATTTTAAAAAAGTATATAGTGCATATATAGTAGATATAATTAAAAATCTAAGTAAAAGTCTAAGTAAAAATGTATTAATTAGTAATAATTAGTAATAAGAGTAATAATGATAATATTAGGAATGATAAGACTAATGAGAATAGTAACAGTAACAATAGAGCTATTATGAGTTATTAAATATGAATCCATAACTGTATGAATCAATATTAATACCTATAAATTACTCAAAATATTACATAATTTATTAAAATCATTAACAACTATCCTATTTTTAAGTTCATCTAATTTAGGGCGATTAATTATAATAACAGGAATATCTAATTCAATAGCAGCATTTATTTTATTTAAAAAGCCCCCAGTAGCACCACTTTCTTTAGTAACAATGACTTCTGCATTGATTTCTTTAAATAATGCCTTATTAAATTCTTTAGAAAATGTTCCCTGCATAGCTATTATTTGTTCACCACTAAGCCCCATTTCATAACACTTATCTATTGAAGATTTCACTGGTATGATGCGTATGAAAACATTCTCTTTTGGAATATACTCTCGAAGTATGTGTAAACTAGATACTCCTCCAAGATTTAGGATACGTTTATTATTAAACTTATTTTTAATTAAGTCTCCTGCTTCAATAAATGAAGAAACATTGAAAAGCATTTGTCCATATTTTTGATTATTAGAATTAGAATTACTATCTTCACCACAGTATAAATTATTACTACTATTAACATCAATATTATTGAAATTATTAGCTAAGCTAGGTCTTTCAAATCGAATATAATTAATATTAGCTAAATCACTTGCAGAAATGGCTGTTTTAGTAGCATTAATAGCAAAAGGATGTGTTGCATCAATAATAACATTAATACCATTATCATTTATAGTATCCACTAATTCATTAGTATTAAGAGGATTTGATATTACAGAATGACTACCTGCATTTTTAGCTATTTTACCCCCATGTTCAGTAGCAGTAGTAGTTAGAATAAAATCAATATGTGGAAAAGCACCAGTATTACTATTTAGCAGTTTAATAATATTAACTGAGTCTTTAGTACCACCCATAATTAAAATTCTCATAGGAAATCTCCAAATAATTGTAAAAATAGCTGTAAAATTAACAATGAATTAATTTTAAGCCATAGATTTAGTATCCATAGATTTATTTCTATTTAAAGCAAAAGTCACAACTGCCTCCGAAATAAAAATAACTCCAGCTACTATAACAATTAATACCCAATCAACTAATCCAATAGCAGTTGTTCTAAATACAGTTTGTAAAAATGGTATATAAATTACACAAAGCTGTAATATAAATGAAAGAGCTATAGCAATATAAAAGAGTTTATTCGGTTTTTTAGAGTTAGACTTACAATTGACTGCATTAAATATTTGATAAACAACAAATACAGTAAAAGCAACAGTTCCAGCTTCAATAGTAATTGCTTTAATAGCCACAGGATCAGTTAATCCAGTTGCAGCAGATAATTTAAAGAGATATAATAATAATGTTCCAACTGCCATAACAATTCCTGCAATAGCTATTTTAAGTATATTATCCCTGCTTAAAATATCACCTTTTTCTGGCTTACGTTCCATAATTCCTTCTTCACTACCTTCAACACCTAAAGATTGGGCAGGAGGCCCATCCATAATAATATTAATCCACAAAAGTTGAACTGGATTAAATGGAAGCGGAAGTGACATTAATGAAGCTGAAACAATAGTTATAATAGCTCCAATATTAGTAGAAACCTGAAATTTAACAAATCTTTTAATATTATCAAAAATTGTTCTTCCTTCTTTAACTGCATCAACAATAGTGGCAAAATTATCATCTTGTAAAACCATATCTGAAGCTTCTTTTGAAACATCTGTCCCACTACCCATAGCTACACCAATAGAAGCTTTTTTAAGAGCAGGAGCATCATTAACACCATCCCCTGTCATTGAAACAATAGCTCCAGATTCTTGAAGAGCATTAACAATTCTCACTTTCTGTTCAGGAAAAACACGAGCATAAACTTGAACATTACTAACAATATTTGCAAATTCATCTTCAGATAAAGAATCAAGCTCTTTACCATTTATAACTTTACCATCTGTAAGTATTCCAATCTCTTTAGCTATTGCAGCAGCAGTTTCTTGGTGATCACCAGTAATCATTACAACTTTAATTCCTGCTTTTTTACAGGTAGCTACAGCATCTTTAGCTTCTTGGCGAGGAGGATCCATTAACCCAGTTAAACCAATGAAAACTAAATTAGATTCAAGAATTTCTAATTCTTCCATAGATTTATTGGCTAAATTAGAATCAGATAAAAGATTGATTTCATTTTCATCTTCAATTTTCTTATAAGAAAGTGCAATAACTCTTAAAGCATTATCCATCATAAATTGCATTTTAGTTACAATTTCATTCTTTGTTGAGTCATTCATAGGAATAATTTTCCCATTTTCCTCAACATATTTACATCTTTCTAAAACAAGCTCAGGAGCACCTTTCATAAATAAATAATCCTCATTGTTAGATTTTGATTTGTGAATTGTAGACATACGTTTTCTAACACTATCTAAAGGAATTTCTAAAATTCTAGGATATTCTTTTTCAAGCTCACTTTGGATGAGTTTATTCTCTTTACCATATACTAATAAAGCACCATCAGTAGGGTCTCCAATAATTTGACCTTCTTTTTCAGTAGAATTATTACATAATACACAAATTTCAAAAGCTTTAGAATTATTTGAAGGAGTAGAATTATTAGAATCTACAATAAATGAATCTGTAACAGTCATTTTATTTTTAGTTAAAGTACCTGTTTTATCTGTACAAATAACACTACAAGAACCTAATGTTTCTACAGCAAGTAATTTTCTAACAATTGCATTGGATTTAGCCATTCTTTGCATACCTAATGCAAGAGTTAATGTTAAAATTGCAGGTAAACCTTCGGGAATTGCAGCTACAGCAAGAGAAACCGCAGTCATGAATGTTTCAACCAAAGGAGTTCCTTTAAGGAATTGAAGAATAAAAACAACAACACATACAATGGAAGCTATAATAGATAATATTTTACCTAATTTACTTATTTTAAATTGTAGAGGAGTCTTAGTATCAGCTACTTGAATCATAGTAGCTATTTTACCAATAGATGTATCCATACCAATTGCCCTTACAACACCAATACCACGACCAGAACTAACATTAGAATCCATATAAGCCAAAGAAATATTATCTAAGTTATTAGAATTACTATTATTACATTCATCATTACTATTATCATTATGGTTATGACTACTAGTACTAGTAATACTGTTATTAGAACCTTTAACATTAATAGCTAATTTAGTAACAGGACGAGATTCACCAGTAAGTGCTGATTCATCGATTCTAAGTTGAGAAGTTTCAATTAAAACTAAATCAGCAGGGATCTTGTCACCTTCTTCAACAATAACAATATCCCCAATAGTCAAATCGCTAGCAGGAATTTTAATTGTTTCCCCTTCACGCCTAACAACAGCTTCTGTGCTAACCATGTCTTTTAAAACATCCATAGCTTTTTCTGCACGATATTCTTGGATAAACCCAATAGTTGCATTTAAAACTACAACAATTGCAATAACAATAGCATCAATTGGATCACCAACAATATAAGCAGCTATAGCCGCTATTATAAGAATAATAATAAGTATATCTGCAAATTGACTAAAAAATAGCTTAATAGGACCATCTTTTTTTTCTTCTTGAAGCTCATTTTTACCATATTGGGTAACTCTATTTTGAACTTCATTATTGTTTAAACCATTTAGAGTAGTTTTAAACTTATTTAAAGTTTCTTCAACTTTATTATCAATCTTAGTCATAAAATTCCTCTTTATAAAAATATGTAAGTCATTAAATTAATTATTTAGATAAATATTATAAAATTAATGAGTATGTAATTATTAAATATAAACTTATTAGCTATAAAATTAGATACCAGATAGTTATTAAAGATTAAATTAATGAATACGTAATTATTAAATATAAACTTATTAGCTATAACATTAGCGATTATATAGCTATTAAAGATCAAATTAATGAATATGTAATTATTAAAGTTATTATAAATAATTACTTTATTAACTATATTCTTTATTATTAAAGTATTTTTTCTTTTTAAAATTATTTTGGTTTATACTACTTGTAATGGGTGAATTAGCATTATACTCCACATTATACTAAGGATATTGGTAAAAACTAACTTTTTTATAATTTATAAGATTCATATTAAGTTTAGAATCAATAAATTCATTAGTAAGTGGTTTAATTATTAAAGAAGCATTGATTGTTTTAGCTAGCTTAATTAAGTCGCAGTGTAACTCATAAGGAGGCCTAATTGAATAAATAATTCCAACCTCCCAATATAAATTAATATTAAAGTTTTTAATATCATCATAAATAACAGTATCAATTTGAGGATTAATGTCTATTTTAATAATATCCACTCCAGAATCCTCAATATTATTAGCTACTTGAAAAAAGTTACCAATACCAATTTCAGCTACTTTTAACTTATTATCATTATTATTTTCATTAGCACTATTAATACTGTCATTATTAATATTAATACTACTCTCATTACTATTAATATTTATATTATTAATATCACCATTAATATTATTAATTTCGTGATGTGAATTAGATAAATAATTAATTATATATTCTGAAAAATCATTCCACATGATATTGTCTCAAATAGTTTTAGTAGTCGAAGTATAAAAAATCCTACAAGTTTTGAGTAAATCAATACTAATAAGGATAATAATAAGAATAATAGCAATAATTGAGTTAATATTAAAAATTAAAATACTGAAGATATTTAAAATAATTAAAAATATGGTAAAAACAATAAAAATAAACGCCGAGACTGGGATTTGAACCCAGGCGAGGAGAACCCTCACAGGATTTCAAGTCCTGCGCCTTACCAGACTAGACTATCTCGGCAATAAAATAACGAATACTAAAATAATAGCTATTTAATAAATAAAAAACTATTTAATAAAATAAATAATAGCTAAAAATTTAGAAATAGATAATAAATAAAAATTATTAAATTAATTATTCCTATTAAATTTGTTAGTTTTAAAATTATAAAAAAATGAATTTTAAGCTAAAATTAATTAGCTTTTTAGTTCAATTTCAATACTTACATTATCAGGAACATTTACCTTCATAACTTGTCTCATTGCACGTTCGTCAGCTTCAATTCCCACTAAACGCTTGTGAATTCTAAGTTCCCAGTGTTCCCAGGTAGCTTTACCTTCTCCATCAGGAGATTTACGTGAAGGAACAACTAATTTCTTAGTAGGTAAAGGAATAGGACCTGAAAGATCTACACCAGTTCTCTCAGCAATTTTTTTAAGTTGATCACAGACATAAGCAAGCTTTTCAGGATCAGTACCAGTAAGCTTAATTCTTGCATTTTGCATATTTATCCTCCAAAAAAGAAAAAAATGAGGTTTAAAAAAACCTATAAAGTAGCTAATAATAACTAAAAGTTAATTTAGCTATTTAGCTGGAGTAATTCCAATACACATACCCGCTGCTACAGTTTGACCCATATCCCTAATAGCAAATCTGCCCATATGAGGAATGTCTTTAATGTTCTCAATAACCATAGGTTTAGTCGGTTTGAGTTTAACAATAGCAGCATTACCAGTTTTAAGGAAATCAGGGTTTTCTTCTTCAACTTGACCAGTAGAAGGGTTTAACTTTTTAGTTAATTCTAAGAAAGTACATGCAGTCTGAGAAGTGTGACAATGGAATACAGGAGTGTAACCAATGGTTATAACACCAGGGTGCTGTAAAACAACAATCTGTGCATCGAATTCTTTAGCTACAGTAGGAGCATTATCAGTATGTCCTGCAACATCTCCTCTCCTAATATCATTTTTACCTACACCTCTTACATTGAAACCTACATTATCACCAGGTTCTGCTTCATCAAACATTTCGTGGTGCATTTCAATAGATTTAACTTCACCGGAAGCTCCAGCAGGTTCAAAGATAACAGTTTCTCCTTTTTTCATAAGACCCGTTTCTACTCTTCCAACAGGAACAGTACCTACACCAGTAATAGAATAAACATCCTGAACAGGAACTCTTAAAGGCAATTTAGTAGGTTTTTCAGGAGCTTTTAAATCTTCTAATTGAGGAATAAGTGCTTTTCCTTTATACCATGCCATATTAGGGCTGTTTTCTTTGATGTTGTCACCTTCGAAAGCAGAAACAGGAATAAATGGAACATCAGCAGGGACATAACCTACACTCTTAATTAAATTACCAACTTCTTCTTTTAATTCATTATATTTATCTTCAGCATAGTTAACAACATCCATTTTATTAACTGCAATGATGATTTGGTTGATACCAAGAGTTCTAGATAAAAAGATATGCTCTTTAGTTTGTGGCATTACACCATCATCTGCAGCTACTACTAATACAGCTGCATCTGCTTGGGAAGCACCAGTAATCATGTTTTTAACGAAATCTCTGTGTCCTGGGCAGTCCACAATAGTAAATTCGTATTTGTTAGTTTCAAACTTTTGGTGAGCAAGATCGATGGTTACCCCTCTTTCTCTTTCTTCACCAAGTTTATCCATAATAAATCTAAATTTGTTTTCACCTTCATCTAATTGCTGTTCTGCAATAGCTCCAGCTTTTAGTAAAACGTGTCCCACAAGTGTAGATTTACCATGATCTACATGTCCAATAAACGCTAAATTTATATGTGCTTTAGTTTTTGCCATAATACAACCTCATTTTTAACTTAAATAGTTTAAATTTGTTTAAATCTAATAATTTAAATTCAGTAATTTAAACTTATTAATTTTAATATTTATTTAATATTCCTAATTCCAATATATAATAAACATTCAATTATTTTAATTTACGAATATCAATAGTTGAATATTATAATTTTTTAATATATCAAATATTCTATAATTTACAGAATATATAATTATTAAGTTCTTATTATATATAAATTATGCTATTATAAATTTCTTTATAAATAATTTATTATAATAATATGATAACTTATACTACAATTCAAATTAGAAAATAAAGAAAAAATAGATTAATTATTAAATTAAAATTTAAAATTAACCTAAATAGTGGTCAGGTCCATAAGGCTCAGGACTTAAACCTTTTCTTTGTCTAATTTCTTTAATAATTTGTTTTTGTAATTCTCTTGGTAATCTTTCGAACCCAGAATTTTCAGTAGACCATAAACATCTACCCTCAGTTGCAGAACGAATATCCCCTGCAAACCCAAACATTTCAGCTACAGGAACTTTAGATTCAATAGAAGCCATATCTCCCTCTTGAGTCATATCTACAATTTGTCCTCTTCTGTTTTGGATTTCACGAGTAGAACTGCCCATGTAATCTTGAGGAGTACTAATAAATACTTTTTGAAGAGGTTCAAGAAGTGTTGGGTCTGCCATCATTATAGCTCCATAAATAGCTTTTCTGATAGAAGGTAAAACTTGAGCAGGTCCTCTGTGTACAGCATCTTCGTGAAGCTTAGCATCAACAAGAGTTATTTTCAAGCCCATAACTTTCTCTCTAGCTACAGGACCATCATCTAAAGCTGATTCAAACCCTTCAAATAAAAGTTCTTTTACTTCATCTAAGTATTGGATACCACGAGTCATATTTAAGAAAACACTTCTACCATAAACATTCCATACTTTTCTAGCTTCATCTTTAGTTAAACCATATTTTTCAAAGGTTTTATTCATTTCTTTACCTTTAACACGGCCTTCTTTAATTTCACCATCATGAATAGCATTAAACAATTCATCATTTAATGGTTCAATTTTAATATAGAATCTGTTATGTTTGTTAGGAGATTTACCTTCAACAGGTCCAGCTTTACCTGCCACAGTTTCCCTATAAACAACAATAGGTTCTGAAGTAGTTATTTCTACACCTTTTCCATCAATTCTATAAGTAATAACTTCTAAATGAAGTTCACCCATACCAGCTACTAAATGCTCACCGGTTTCTTCATTAATTTCAATTTTAACAGTAGGGTCTTCTTTACCCACTTGTCTTAAAACTTCAATAAGTTTAGGTAAGTCCTTAGTATTTTTAGCTTCAACAGCTACAGTAACTACTGGTTCTGAAATATGCTCTAAACCTTCAAACTCTTTGATTTTTTTATTAATATCACAAATAGTTTCTCCAGCAATCGAACCTTTAGCACCACTAATATAAGCAATATTACCTGCAGGTACTTTATCAGTACTAACTCTTTCTGGACCGAAGTATACACCTACTTGTTGAGCTCTAGTTTTAGCATGAGACCCAATTAAGAAAACTTCAGTTCCTTTTTCAATAGTTCCACCATAAACTCTTCCTGTAGAAACTTCACCTGCATGTTTATCAACAGTTACATTAGTAACCATAACAGCAAGGGGTCCATCAGGATCAGTATTAATCATACCTTGGCCCTCTTCACTTTCAATATCTCCAGCCCAAATACTAGGAACCCTATAAGATTGTGAAACATCAGGACTTGGTAAATGCTCAACTACCATACCTAATAATACATCAGATAAAGGTACTTTTTGAGATAATTCTTTTTGTTTTTCATCATTACAATGGTCAATAATGTCCTTGAAGTTAATTCCTACTCTTTGCATTTCAGGAACATTAATAGCCCAATTATGATAAGCAGAACCAAATGAAACACTACCATCAGCTACATCAGCTTGCCATTCCTTCTTTTTATCTTCTGGAGCCATATTTCTAATTAATTTATTAGCTTCAGCAATGACTTTAAGGAATCTATTTTGTAATTCTTCAGGCTCTAATTTAAGCTCGTTAATTAATCTATCTACTTTATTAATAAATAAAACTGGTCTAACATTCTCTTTTAATGCTTGTCTTAACACAGTTTCAGTTTGAGGCATAATACCTTCAACAGCACATACTACAACAACTGCACCATCTACAGCTCTCATAGCACGAGTTACATCTCCCCCAAAATCAACATGCCCTGGAGTATCAATAAGATTAATAAGATAATCATGATCTTTGAATTTGTGAACCATTGATACATTAGCAGCATCAATAGTAATACCTCTAGCTTGTTCTTGTTCATCAAAATCAAGGAACCTTTGATCCCCTGCAAGATCTTCAGAAATCATTCCTGCACCCGCTAAGAGATTATCAGATAAAGTAGTCTTACCATGATCAATGTGGGCAACAATACCAATATTTCGGATATGTGGAGAATCATACATAAGCTCTTTAATCTTTTCAATCATTTTGTCTCGTCTACTCACTCTATCACCTATAATTATAATAAAAGTTAGTGTAATAAAATTTAGTAAAAGTAGCTTTATTTATAAACAGCACAATTAATGTGCTGCTCTAGCTACTCTTTCTTTCTCCTCTTTCTTACCAATAGCAAAGCTACGGGTATCATAATCTGCAGCTAACATAAGTTCGCTAGCTAAACATTCTTCTAAAGATTTTTTGTTTTTAAATGCAGATTGTAAGGTTCCTTTAGTTAAAAATCCAAGTGAAAGATCTACTCTTCTTTGTGGAGCAATATCTACAGCTACTTGATATCCAATACCACCATATTTAATCCTGGTTGTTTCTTCTCTAGGAGCAGTATTTTCAACTGCTTTAACTAAAATCTGTAATGGATTTTCTTTTGTTTTTTGGTTAATAATATCAAAAGCTCCTCTTACAGCATTATAAGACTTGTTCTTCTTACCAGAATTAATATGAGTTCTCATAACTTTGTTCATAAGACGTTCTACAATAGATACTTTTGATTTAGCAAATTGTCTTCTAACGTGTCTACCTGAAGTATGAGGCACTAAAGATTCATCTAAGCAAATATAATTCACTAAACCTAAATCTTCGACTTTAACTTCTTCTAAGTCCCATTTATCAAAAACTTTACTCATTAAATTACCCCACTTACCTTACTGGTTTTTCTATTTTACCTTTTACCATTTGTTCAAGTGAAACATTGTTAACTTTACTAACTTTCCACCTGACACCAGGAATATCACCCATAGACCTTCCAGAAGGTCCACCGATTCCTTCAATCATAACTTCATCGTGCTCATCAATGAACCCAATAGCTCCATCACCAGGAGCAAAAGCTGTAAGTTGTTTACCATTCTTAATCAATTGAACCCTTACACACTTTCTTATAGCAGAGTTAGGCTGTTTTGCTTCAATACCCACTTTCTCAATAACGATTCCACGAGCTTGTGGAGATCCTTCTAAGGGGTCTGCTTTAACATCTAAACCTAATGCCTTTCTTTTATAATCTGTATCTTTCCATTTGAAATTTTGTCTATTTTTTTTAAGCTTTTTAGCTGCAAAAAGTCCTGGCAAATTATTTCCTCCATAAATGTTTTTAATAATACTGTTCTTATTTTAAATAAATTATTATTTGTTATTATATTTATTATCTATACATTATTATTTGTTATTATATGATATTATGATATTATTGTTATTTATAATATTATATACAATATAATAAACTTATAAATCTGAAACCAAATAAAAATCATCTATTTATGATGATATAGTAATTTAATTAGGCACACTATGTCTTTATAATCATTCATCAACTTCCAATGCATAGAAACTATATTAACAATATTAGGTATGAGAATACTAAAATAGATATTATTAGTAGTATATATAAAACATTATTAAAGTATTTTAATAACTAAATTTTATATTTACAAGGTAAATTTACAGTACACAACCTAATAGTTAAACAATTTATAGTTATCAATGAATACAGACAATTAGTAAAGTTGCAAGATAAAACCTCTAATATCTGTACAATTTCAAGCAAAAAACATACCCCTATACTTAGATAATAATATAAGAATATGTTAATATTTAGCTATGAAATTTCTATGAACTAATCAATTATGACTATTATAAAAGTTTATATTTAACATAGGATATAAAGGTTTTGATAATTAGCCAAAACTGCAATAATTATTAAAAAAATTAATAAAAAAAGATTAAAAATAGAATTCGAAAATAAAAATAAAAAAGTAGATAGAACCTACTTAATGATACATTTAACAAACTTTTTAGAAAAAGCCCTAAAAAATCAAAGATGTTTATGCTTAGAAAATCCAAAAGATTTTCTAAATTTTAATCAAAAAATAGAAAACCTACTTAATAAGAATGTCCGAAATATTATGTTGACATATCTATTAACTTAGCTTTCAAAAATATTCTGACTGCCTTTACCAATAGTTAAATTCATAGCACATCAATTACTATTTTTTGTTACCTTGTTTTTATATCCATAAACACAAATCCTATTATTCCATTTTTTACCTAACTTGTTACTAACAATGGTATTATAATCTCCTGCTATTTTCAGCCCATGAATCCCACATAAACGAGCAAAATTACTATTAACCTCATTATTATCGCCATTAACCTTAATTCCATGATTTTTATTCTTATTAGCTATATTCTTATAAATTATATTCTTATTTCCTGAAGATTGAAGACCATATTTTTTGTTTCCACTAATAGTGTTTTTAGAGAAGTAATTTTGATTCCCATAACTACTAATACCATTTGTTTTTGATTTAATCTTATTAGAAACAGCTGTATTCATATTCCCAACCAATTTCACCCCATTGCTCTGGGATGTAATTTTATTACTATTAATATTATTAAGATTACCATCTACTAATATTCCCATATTGTTAGTGGAAATATTATTTTTTGATATGGAATTAGAACTACCTTTAGCTTGAACACCAGTAGTTTTAGCACTGATTTTATTAGATGAAATCACATTTTTACTTCCAACTAAAAAAATACCCCCTTTTTGAGCAACAATATTATTGTAAATCACACGATTGTTATTAGAATTGATAGCTATTCCATATTGTGTACCAGAAATTTTATTATAAGTTATATTATTATAGCTTTCTGTTACTTTTATACCAAAATTGTTTTTACCTGAAATCACATTCTTTTTAATAATATTATATTTTCCTCCAATCTCAATTGCAATAGAACTAGAATTAATCAGCTTATTATTATAAACATGATTATGAAGTCCAACAATACTTAAACCAATCTTGTTATTCTTCAATAAATTATTATAAACTTCATTAGAAGACATATCAAAATAAATGTAAATACCAGAACCCTTAGAATTACTAATATTATTACCATAGATTCTATTCAACGGTCCATCAATTCCAATTCCATCCCCATAAGAAGTAAAAATTGAATTAAAACTAATTGTATTACTAATTCCAGTGATGACCATACCATCTTCTTTAGAATTGTAAATGTTATTATTAGATATAATGAAACCATCACCAATATCAAAAAATATTCCATACCGATTATTTTTTATAATATTAGATTTTATGGTGCCATAAACAGTATTTTCTATCGAAATCGCACTTTCAAAATTATTCAAAATATTATTAGAATTTATAAAAATACCATCACCATTACTTATCTCAATACCATAATTATGATTAGTTATGTTGTTATTAAGTATTTTGACCATATTAGATGCACTTATTGCTACACCAGAAGCATTACTAGTCCCAATAGAGTTAGAATCAATTAAAATATTGTTAGAATTTGTGATTTCAGTTGAAAACTCATTATTTTTTAAAATGTTTGATATGATATTTATATTATTTGAATAATCAACAGATAAAGCATGGTCTTCATTGTTTGTTAAATTATTGGATCTAACATTAATATTATTACAGTCACTTAAAGAAATACCTGTAAGTGAACTTCCAGAAATAATATTATAAGTTATATTAGTATTATTAGAATAACATACATCAATACCATTATATCCACTACCAGTAATATTATTCCTACTAATAAGACAATTATTAACAGATTCTATGTAAATACCATCTGAAAAACCATCTTCCATAGTATTTTCAGTAATATTAACATTTTTAGATGAGATAACATTAATTCCTTCATTATAATTTTTAATTTTATTTTTTGAAATCTTTGTATTATTAGAATCATAAACAGAAATCCCCTCTTCAGTAT
The DNA here is from genome assembly GCA_051649785.1 of Methanobacteriaceae archaeon. Taxonomy (GTDB): domain Archaea; phylum Methanobacteriota; class Methanobacteria; order Methanobacteriales; family Methanobacteriaceae; genus JBOFHT01. The sequence continues at coordinate 8,611 of JBOFHT010000098.1, read as the reverse complement.
TACCCTCTAAGTTATTAGATTCAATATTCACATCACTAGAAGAATCAACACTAACACCATAAGCAGTATCCTTAGCATTATTATTTTTAACATTAACTTTACTAGATTCACTTACAGTAATACCTGCATTCCCTGCTCCATCAATATCATTTTTATCAATATTCACATCACTAGAAGAATCAACTAAAATACTATTTCCTCTAGAATTACTCACATTATTTTTAGTAATATTCCCATTTTCTACATCACTAACAGAAATACCATTACTTTGACTATTATCTATTTTATTATCTTCAATCTTAACATTTGAAGCAATATTTACAGAAATCCCATCACCATTAATATCAGAAATAGAATTACCTCCAATAGTAGCATTATCAGATTCAGATAAACTTATACCACCCATACCATTATTAATAGTATTATTAGAAATATTGGTATTATTAATACTAGTTAAATCAATAACAACACCATCTCCATTTCCTTTAAAAGTGTTATTTGTGATTGTAAGTCCTTTAATATCACTAGCTTCAATAAGAGAATCACAGTTAAATACATCATTATCACTTACATTAATGTTGTTAACACCAGAGGCAACAACAGCAACAAAATAATCTGTCAAAGTAAAGCCTGTGATATTAACATTATCCTCAAAAATAGTAAAAGCATACCCCAAAGGACTATTACCATCATATCCTACAAGCTTAACATCAATATCACAAACAATATTAACACTCTTATAAATATCCAAACTTATATTATTATAAATACCAGAACCAAGCTTACTAAAATACAGCTCAGTAATATCAAGAGTATCATCAAGCAAACTCTGAATATCATCACTACTCCAACTCTCATCAACATAAAACGTTGTAGCACTAACACAAGACAACGAACCCAAAGCTACAACAAAAAACATCATAGCAACAAAAATTTTCCTATTCAAACAAAACATTATTACACACCTCATCTAAGGATTTCGATATTTATTAACTAATCCCATATACATATACTGTATTTTGTATTTAGGATTCATCTTAGGCATTTTACTACTACTTTTACTTAGAGTCCAACTATTAATAACATCCACATCATTTTTAGGACTTGTTGTGTCAAGTTTATATGTTTTTACATTAGTATAATAAGCATTTACCCAAACATGCCCAACATGACCACTCTTAGGATAATAACTATTATAATGTTCAAAGTGAGCTGGAACACCAGCAGTCCTCAAAATAGTAACTAAAAAAATAGATTGATCAGCACAATTAGCATAATCATTGCCACCATTCAATTTATTCATCACTCTATATAAAACATCTGTAGAACGATAATGACTATTTTTATAATATAAATAATCCATATTTTTCTTAATCCATTTATGAATAGTTCTTATTTTTTTATCATGAGATAAAACTCCTTCAATACCCCCACCAGAATCAGCTTTTCCTTGGAAAATCTTAGTTACAAGGTTCTTAAAATCACTATGATTTACTTGAACACGAGAATCAGAATATATTAATTCATTTTTCAATTTTGATGAAAAACCTAAACCAGTGAAATAAATATCTATAGTAGCCGTTTCATAAATATTAACCAACTTACTAGTACCATCCGTTTTAGTGATATTATAAGTATTTAAAATATAAGGTTTTAAATCACTAGAAGTTTTTTGTTTATTGACGGTGACAAAGAAATAGGTAGGTTTATTTGATTTAGAATCTGTAAATGGAGTAATTTTGTTATTTATTGTTATTTTATAATTCATATGATTATATGTTGCATTATACCAACTACCAGAACTGGCAGGTTTAGATGTTTTAGCCCAAGCAAATTTCCCACCACTATCTTTTTTACCAATATACCACCCAGTATTATCTACAGTATAGTAATATTTATCAACAATATTATTAGTTGTTTTTACGTTGTAATAGCTAATAATTTTAGAATTAATTTTCTTAATTTGATTTGTATTGAAAGTACTATTAATATAGACCATATCCTCATCAATAACTGTTACCTTTTTATTAGAATTTGAAGGAACAGGATTAGTCACTTTAGTTGGAACATTAACTTTTTTAACAACAACAATTACAGACTTCTTAAAAGTTTTTTTATTAAAAGAAGTTTTTACAGTTATTTTAATTTTATAATTTTTCTTAGCTGTTTTAATAGAATATTTTGCAATACCCATTTCACCCGATTTTATGTTATAGGTCTTCCCAGATATAGTAAAAGAAATGACCTGTTTTGAAGCATAATTAGAAATAGGTATCCGTTTACCACTATTAAACACATTAGTATTAGTTGTATATATTCCATTAATTCCTTTTAAATTGTTATTTTTTATTAAAGCAGCCTGTATATTTAATTTTTCACCTTGCTTAGCTTTAATTTTAACATTAAGTAACATACCTGTTGGATTTTCACTATTTTTTGATAACGACAACTTTACTAATCTTAAAGTAGCTACATTATAAATACCACTTCCATAATTAGCAGTATTTGATGTGATACTACCCCTACTAACATTTAAATTGTTATTATTATATATTGCACCACCAAAAGATGTTGCCTTGTTTGATTTAAAATCAGAAGATGAAATAGATAAAGGTGCATTATTATATATTGCACCACCAAATTTTGCAGCATTACTTGTAAATTTAGAACTTGTTATAGTACTTCTACTACTAGTAATATAAATAGCCCCACCATTGCTAGTTGCCTGATTATTCTTAAAAGTAGAAGAACTTATAGTCATAGGACTAGTTGAATAAATAGCCCCACCATTCTTAGCCTTATTCGACTCAAAATTAGAACTAGACCCAATATTAACAACATTTGACCCAATCAGATATAAAGCTCCACCAAAATTACCTGCACTATTACTAGTAAAACTACAGCCCTTAATAACAATATTCGAACTAGAAGAATAAATAGCACCACCATTAATAGCACCCTTATTACTATTAAAAACACAAGCCTCCATAGTCAAACTAGAAGCAACAGTCCTTATAGCACCACCACTAGGAGCAGAATTACCACTAAAACTACAATTAACCAGCTTATGACCCATAGTACCACTAGCAAAATTAACAGCACCACCAACATCAACAGCCAAATTATTCCTAAAAATAGTATTTTTTATAGTCACACTACTGGCATGAATATCAATAGCACCACCTTCAACCCAACCATCAGAACCCTCATACTTACCTTCATTCCCAATAAACTGACAATCACTAATAACAGAATAATCAGCATTCTCACTTAAAAATATAGCACCACCACTTTCACCAGTATTATCCTCAAAAATACAATTCTCAATAACAACCTTACCCTTAGAACTAATAGCAGAACCACTAACGGAAGAACCACCACAATTAACAAACTGGATATATCTAAAAGTCACAGAAGAATCATTAGAAACAATAAAAGCCCTAGAAACATCCTGACCATCAATTGTTGCCATATTACTACTAGAAGTACCCCTAATAACAAGATTAGTCTTATTATCAACTACAATCTTATCCTCCACCAATCCATAATAAGTACCACTTCCCAAATTAACAGTACCTCCACTATTAGAAGCCGAATTAACACTATCCTGAATATCTCCAAAACTAGCACCAAAAGATCCCGAAACAACAAATAAACCCAAAAAAACCAAAGAAACTAATACCAAAAAAATGTTTAACACTTCTCATCTAAATCCCCTTTTATCACAGCTAATATTAAATAATTGTATTACTAATCCCATATAATTTATTTATTAAATTAATAACAATTAATAAATATTAGGAATAATATACTATTTAAATCTAACTATTAATAACAATTATGAACATTTGAAAGAAAAGAAGATAAATAAAACAAAAATACAATTTCACTAAACAATGATAAAATTTTACAATTTAATTTATAAAAAAATCCAATATTAAATAATTAAATAAACAATTTTTATTCCAATACTTTAAAAAAAGCATACATATAAAATAAAAATAATAAAGAAATAGAAAAGTAAAAAAATTATACCCTCACTAACAATATTCAATAATATTATATTGCATTTTAGCCTCAAAGTTTAAAAAAAAGTTCAATCCAAAAATACTGGTTTAAATAAGATTACTTGTATCTCAAAAGATATAAATAGAATAAAAATATCTGTAAAATACAAAGAAGGTTAAAAATATTGGAAATAGTATTAGAAACTATGTTAACAATAATTAATATAAGAAAATTAATAAAAATAGAAAAAATAGAAAAAATAAAAAAAATAAAAAAGTATTTATATCATACTTAATAAGAATATCTGAAATATTATGCTGACGCTTAGCAATTAACTTAGCTTTCAAAAATATTCTGACAAACTTTTTTAGAAAAAAAGTTTGATCAAAAAAATACTGGTTTAAGAAAGTACATATGTAACATTAAAAAAAATAAAAATATTACAATTACTTAATAAGAATATCTGAAATATTATGTTGACGCTTAGCAATTAACTTAGCTTTCAAAATATTCTGGCCACCTTTACCAATAGCTAGTCTCTTATTAGCATTATCTGCTTCAATAGTGACAATTCTTTCGCCACTTTCTTTTTGAAGCATTTTAACACCTTTTAGTTGAGCAGGAGCTAATACATTAGCAATAAATGCAGTTATGTCCTCGGAAAATTCAATAATTTCCACGCTTTTGTCAACAGCTTTTTGAACTTTAGAAACAGTAGCTCCTTTTTTACCAATAGCTAATCCCATATCACCATTTTTAACAACAAAAATTATTTTACCATTTTCATCATCAATAATACAGTCTTTAACCATGGCACCAGTTAAATCTTCAAATAGGGCTATGTACCTTATTTCAGTAGTTGACAGCTTAACTGACACAAAAATCTACTCCATTGCTTCGAGTATTGTAGAATCTCCTGGATCGTCTATAACTAAAGTAGCTACAGTAAATGGCTTACCACAAACAGAACCCAAATCTACACTACTACCTTCATAGGTGTAAACAGGAATCTCTGATAAATTAGAGTAGTGTTCAACATCTGCTTTAATATTAGCAGGACTGTTTTCAGCGATAATAGCTAAAGCACCTTTACCTAATTTTAAAGCTTGAATTGATTTTTCAGTACCTAAAATCACACTACCCGTGTCTACAGCCAATCTTATTCCTCTATCTACGTCCATCATCTATCCTCCATATTAAAATTTTTTTATAATGTGTGTTTTGAATAAAATATTATAAATAATAAATTTTAAACACAATTATTAGTTTGTTTTTTATATTATTTATAGTTTTATTAAATATAATCCTATTAACTATATTAATAGTATTTATAGCATTATTAGTTATAATTTTATTAAATATAATCCTATTAACTATATTAATAGTATTTATAGTCGTATTAATTATAATACTAACAAATAATTAAGAATTTATTAACTAAGTTTTCTTCTTTTTCTTAGCTTTTTTTTGTGGTTTCATTTTAACAGCAACAGATCCAGTTCCAATAGGTATAGGTTGACCAATAATAATATTTTCAATAATACCTGTTAATTCATCAACTTCACCACGAATACTAGCTCTTAAAAGATGCTTACCAGTTTCTTCAAAAGCTGCACGAGCTAAAACACTTGATTTCTCACCACTAATACCATGCCTACCAATAGACTTAACAACTCCATCAACAGACATCATATCTGCTAAAAGCATAATATGCCTAATATCAACAGTAAGTCCTTGTTCATCAAGAGTATTATTAATTTGTTGAATGATAGCATTTCTAGCAGCTTCAATACCTAAAACATTTTCAACTTCATGAATATCATTAGTAGTAGTTCTAACTTCATCAATACCTTCCATTTTAAGAACTGATTTAAGATTAGAACCTTCTGTGTGAATAGTCCATTCATCTTCTTTCCTAATAATAACTTTACCAATACCTTTTATACCACTAATTTGATGATTACGGACTTTATCAGCTAAAAGACGAACTTCTCTTATAGTTTTTTTAACAGGTTCAAATCTAATTTTATATTCATCATCTTTATCAAACTGAGCTTTTTTAAAAGTCTTTACAATTTTTTCAATAATTGTAGGGAATTCTAGTCGCTTATCTTCAATAATTTGAGAATCAAGAAATACTTCTACAGCCATATCAACATAGTTAATATTGAAATCAGATATAATATCATTAATAGTACTTTTACCAATTTGATTAGCTATCTTTCTAATAAATTCTTCATCTTGGTTATATTCATCCTCAAAGTATACAGTCATAGTAGGAGTAGAAATTTTCTTTCTTGCATCTACAATTTCAATAAGACGAGGTAGTCCCAATGTTACATTCATCTCTGCTACCCCAGCATAGTGAAAAGTACGCATAGTCATCTGAGTACCAGGTTCACCAACAGATTGTGCTGCTACAGTACCAACAGCTTCACCTGCTTCAACCTTGGCACGAGTATAAGCTCGCTTAACTTGAGTGACTAATTTATCAAGTTCTTTATCAGTTAAATCTCTCCTAATATATGCATTAGCTAAATTGTGAATATAACTTTCAGGAAAATCAGCTTTCTTCTTTTTAACAACTTTTGCAACTAATTCAACAGTATTTGCAAATTCTTCATCAACTATTCCTTCTTGTGCATTAATAGCATCCATAAAAACACCCTTTAAAACTATTAGTTTAACTATTAGTCCAATTTGCTAAAGTTATTTACTTTTAATTCTCATTTCATCAATTAATTTGTCTAAATCTGCTACTTCCCCATAATCACTTTTAGCAGGATCTACACCATCTTCTCCAAACATTTTTTGGATAACTTGACCTCTATTATCAGTTACAAGGCCAGTATCTTTAACTTGGATATCTTGGAGTGCATTAACAAGACGTCTTTGCATATAACCACTTTGAGCAGTACGAATAGCTGTATCCACAAGCCCTTCTCTTCCACCCATAGCATGGAAAAAGAATTCAATAGGATCAAGACCCTCTTTATAACTAGCATGTACAAAACCACGAGCTTTTGCACCAAGTTCATTCTTTTTAAAGTGAGGTAAAGTTCTTTCACTGTAACCTCTGTCAATACGGCCTCCCCTAACGGACTGCTGACCTACACAAGCAGTAATCTGAGTTAAGTTCAACATAGATGCCCTTGCACCAGTTGTAGCCATGATTACAGAATGGTTATCCATTCCAAAGTAGTGTTCAGCTATTTCCCCGGATTTATCCCTTGCTTCACCAAGAATTTGCATAATTTTCATTTCTAAAGTTTCTTCTAAACTTCTACCCGGTAATGCTTCAAGATATCCACTTTCATAAGTTTCAACAATTTCATCCACCCTTTTCTCAGCTTCATCAAGACGATTTTCAATTCTTTCTTTTGCTTCATCTGGAATTTCTTCATCATTAGTACTAGTAGTAATACCAACTTTCATAATTCCTTCAATAGCTAAAGTAGTAGAAGAATCTAAAAACTTCCTAGCTTCGTCAGATCCATATTCTTTCATTATTTGATCTAATATTTTACCTGAAAATGAACCATAAGCCTTCTCATCAACAGCCCCAGAAATTAAGTTACCATCTTCAACAATAACAAAAGCATCATTGACACAGTCTTGACCTAAACAATCATCACATCTTTGGCAAATTTCACCTTTATATGTGATATTAAAATCATCTGGAAGAAGTAAACTAAATATTTCTTTACCCGTCCAGTCACGGTTTTTACGTTTTGGAATAGGCAAATTACCACGCCTAATAATTTGGAATGCCTTATCCTCTTTGAAAGTTGACCCATCTCTTGTTAAAAGGTAACCACCAGAAATATGGTCGTGAATAGCACCAATAATAGGTCCACCAAACCTAGGAGATAAAATATGTTCCTGTACACGCATTAAAGACTTAGCTTCAGCACGAGACTCATCAGTTTGGAAAACATGCATATTCATCTCATCCCCATCAAAATCTGCATTATAAGGAGGACATACACATAAATTAAGACGGAAAGTCTTATATGGAAGTACTTTAACTTCATGAGCCATCATAGACATTCTGTGAAGAGAAGGTTGACGATTAAATAATACAATATCTCCATCTTTTAAATGTCTTTCAACAATAAAACCAGGTTCTAACCTTTCAATAACAGATTCTTTAGTTTCATCATAAATCCTAATTTTTCGCCCATCTAATCTTTCAACATAGTTAGCTCCAGGGTGAATATCGGGTCCATTCATAATATACTCTTTAACCTTATCAATATTCCATTCATTAACATGAACTGGAACAGTTACCTCTTTAGCTATCATTTCTGGAACTCCGACCTCATTAATACTAATATTAGGATCAGGAGAAATTACAGTACGAGCAGAAAAATTAACCCTTTTACCAGAAAGATTACTCCTAAATCTGCCTTCTTTTCCTTTTAATCTTTGAGCCAAAGTTTTTAAAGGTCTTCCAGAACGATGTCTAGCTGGAGGAACACCAGATGCTTCATTATCAAAATAAGTAGTAACATGATATTGTAATAATTCCCATAAATCTTCAACAATAAGCTGAGGAGCCCCTGCTTCCATATTTTCAACTAATCTTTGATTTATTCTTAAA
>JBOFHT010000097.1:0-37645 GCA_051649785.1 Methanobacteriaceae archaeon | reverse complement strand
AAAAACAAAATAATAAAAATCTACATCAAAGGAAAATACATAGGAAAAACAAAAACAAACAACAAAGGAATAGCACTATTCAAATACACAAAAAAACACGGAAAAATGCCAGTAAAAGCAATATTCACAGGAGACAAACTATACAAAAAAACAAACAAAACCACAAAAATAAAACTATAACAACAAACCATCCTTAACCCTTTTTTACTTTTTTAAAAGTTTTGGTCAAAACTCCAACTCTTTTTATTTTTTTCATTGTTTACAAATTTAAATTTTTATTAAGACATCTAGTTTTGAATTTTAAAATAAATTTTTTAAGATTAATCTGACATTAATTTATATTTTAACAAAATAATTTTTCTAGTAACTATTATTTTGACAGTCCCTTTATATACCTAATATTTATATATGAGTATATATAATATATATAGTTAAGATAATAGAATGTGCTTCATCAATTAAGTACTATAATTAAACCATATGGACTTACTAGTAAAATAATAATATTAAACTACAACGATTAAACCATATATATATATATATAAAGTTTTTTCATTTAAGACAATTCTGTCAACTTAAGAATTTATTAAATTTAGTTAAGATTTAGTATAATTATTTGATTAATTATTTGATTAATTGGACATAGTTCCATTTAAGATGTGAGAACATTGAAAATTTTAAAAACCTTAACTATATTACTAGCTATTTTTTTAGTAATTTTTGTATCAGCCAGTTTTATTGGAAATTCCTATGCTAGTGAAGATAACTTGAATTGTTCTATTCATTACTCTAATTTCAATTCAAGTTCTTTAAATGATTCTAATATTTCTAATAATTCTGAAAATAATTCTAATTCTAGTATATCTACTATAGATATTCATTTTTCCAATAATAGTAATAATAATAATACTTCTTCTGACAATTATTATAACCATTCTAATTTTAATATTTCTAATTCTACTCTTTCTCCCAATTCTAGCCCTATTTCAAGTTTTTCTAATGGAATTACTGTTTTTGCTATTGGCGATGAAATTTATGTTTCTGTAAGTGGTAATGATAGTAATAATGGATATACTCCTGAAACAGCTAAAAGAACTATAGCTGCTGCACTAACTGCTGTAAATAATGGAGGAACCATATATATTTTAGAGGGAACTTATTCTGGAACTGGAAATGTTGGACTAACTATTAATAAAAATGTGACAATAGTAGGGGTCACAGCTCTTAATGATGTTATTATAAATGGAAATACTAGTCAAAGAATTATAACTGTTGGAAATAATGTTAATCTGCAAATTAAAAATATAATTTTCACTAATGCCCAAATTACTGGGAGTGGTGCAGTTATATATTCATTAGGTACTAATATTCTAAATATAAGTCTAAATAATTGTACTTTCATAAATAATTATGCAACTCTTGAAGGAGGAGCAATTTACTTATATGGTGTAAATGTAGCTAGTAAAATTAATCTTACAGTAATAAACTGTACATTTAATAATAATACTGCTAATGCTGCTTATGGAGGAGCTATTAGTATGTATTATGGAAGTCTTCTTTATATAGAAAATTCAAGCTTTAAGAATAATACAGCTACTTATAGTGGAGCAATTGAAACTAATCAAATAAATACAACGATTATTGGATCTAATTTCACTGGAAATAAAGCAACTTTGGCTTTTGGAGGTGTTATGAATCATGATATCGGTTCAAACACAATTAATGTAAGAAACTGTATTTTCACAAATAATAGCTGTTATATTGATGGTGGAGCTTTTCGTGTTTCTGATTTAGCTAAATTAAATATAAATGACTCGGTTTTTACTAGTAATTTTGCAGGAAATGAAGCAAGTGCTGAAGGTGGTGCTATTTATAGTGAGACTGGAGTTGTCACAGTAACAAATTCAAACTTCACAAATAATAGTGCATATTTACGTGGAGGTGCTATAGGTTCTTATTCTGTTTTATCTAGTTCTGGACTCTTTGTTTATGGATGTAATTTTGTAAATAATTATGTTACTCAAAGTATAGTTCCAGAATCTAGTAATACAATACTTATTTGGGGTAATCATCCTGTAGAAATAAATTACAACCGTTTCTATAACAACACAGGATCACCTAATGGTTATGTTGTTTATTCTTATACTGCTCTTACAAATGCCAGTCTTAGCTATAATTGGTGGGGAGATAATAAATTACCTGTAGCTAATACATTTGCCCTTAATAAAATTACAAATTATTTTGTAGTTGATGTAATATTTGATAATGCTTCTTCTAGTATAGCTAATTTTAACTACACAATAAAATTAAATAATAGTGGGAGTTTTAATGCTAGTAAGCTTCCTATTTTTTATGGTAATGCTATTACTAGCCCTAATTTTTATAATGGAAATTTCTCAGCCAATGTTTCTGATCTAATAAGTATTCCTTTAAATGGAAACTCTGGAAACATAACATTTACTTTTAAAGTTGATAATTGGAATAAGTCAATTTCTGAATTTATAAAATCTAATACTAGCTTGATTTTTGATTCTATTCCTAATACTCCTTATGGGGGCAATATAAATATAACTGGAACATTAGTTGATGGTAATGGAGATCCAATTTCAGGAGCATCTGTTAATTTAACTATAAATGGATTTACATATACTATTGTAACTGCAAGTAATGGTTCGTTTTCTCTAGCTTATACTGTTAATGATACTGGAACAATATATGTTATTGGGGAATTTTATGGAACTGATGACTTTTTAGCTAGTTCTAATATCACATCATTTAATGTAATACCTACTAATACTTCTATAATAATAGATCCTATTCCAGATACTCAAATCGGAAAAACAGTTATAATAAATGGTACATTGCTTGATTCAAATAGTAATCCTTTAGCTAATCTAACTGTGAATATATTAGTTAATGGATTCTTATATTCTGTAACTACTGATTTAAATGGTAAATTCAATGTAACTTACATAGTAAATACTAGTGGAATAATAGCTGTATTTGCTCAATTTTCAGGAAATGAAAGGTTCAATGCTTCTTCTAATACAAGTTCATTTAATGGTTTACATATTAACACAAAAATCACTATTAATAATATTTCTAACACACATATTGGAAATATAACATCAATAACAGGAAATCTTTTTGATGAATATAATCAGCCAATAGCTAATGCAAATATTACAATTACAATTAATGGTTTCAATTATTTAGTCCAAACAAACTCAACAGGTGGATTTACCTTAAATTATCTAGTTAACTCAACTGGAACTATAACAGTTTTTGTTTATTTCGGAGGTAATGGAACTTATTCATCATCATCTAATAGTACCACATTTTTGGCTTCAAGAATAAACACTACTATTATTGTAGATAATATAAATAACACTAAAATTGGTAATAATATAAATATAACTGGAACATTAGTTGATGAGTACGGACAAGTTATAGCTAATGAAAATGTGACTATAATAGTTAATGGATTTAGTTATAATGTTACAACTAATATTAATGGTAGCTTTATTCTCTATTACTTAGTAAATACAACTGGTAATATCCCTGTTTTATTCCATTTCAATGGAAATAATAGATATAATCCTTCTACTAATATTACTTACTTTAATAGTTCAAAAATTAACACTGTTATTGTTGTTGATAGTATTGTTGATACAAAAATCGGAACCAATGTTAGTATTAGTGGAATACTCATAGATGAGAATGGTAATCCAATAGCTAATAAGACTATTACATTAACAATTAATAGTACATCTACTAATATTTCTACTAACATTTCTACTAATGTTACTACTGATGCTACTGGTAAATTCAACTATAATTACACAGTTATAAACTCAGGAAGTATTAATATTAGATTTGATTTCAATGGAGACGATACTTTCAACCCATCAACTAATGTAACATCTTTTAATGGGTTGAAGTTGGATACTGTTATTGTTGTTAATGGTATCGTTGATACAAAGATTGGAAATAGCACTAATATTAGTGGAACACTCGTTGACGAAAATGGTAATCCAATAGCCAATAAGACTGTTACATTAACAATTAATAGTACATCTACTAATATTTCTACTAACATTTCTACTAATGTTACTACTGATGCTACTGGTAAATTCAACTATAATTACACAGTTATAAACTCAGGAAGTATTAATATTAGATTTGACTTCAATGGAGACAATACTTTCAACCCATCAACTAACACAACATCATTTAACGGACTAAAATTAGACACCAACATCATTATTAATAATATCATTGATACAAAGGTTGGAAATAGCACCAATATTAGTGGAATACTTGTTGATGAAAATGGAAACTATGTAGGTGGTAGAGTTGTTTCTTTAGTAATTAATGGTGTGGTTGTTAATGTTACAACTAATGGTACTGGTGGTTTTACTTATGTTTATACAGTTGTGAGTTCTGGTAGTATTGGTGTTAGGTTTGATTTTGAGGGGGACGATACTTTCAACCCATCAACTAACACAACATCATTTAACGGACTAAAAATAGACACCAACATCATTATTAATAATATCATTGACACAAAAATCGGAACCAATGCAAGTATTAACGGAACACTCGTTGACGAAAATGGTAATCCCATATCTAATAAGACTGTTACATTAACAATTAATAGTACATCTACTAATATTTCTACTAATGTTACTACTGATGCTACTGGTAAATTCAACTATAATTACACAGTTATAAACTCAGGAAGTATTAATATTAGATTTGATTTCAATGGAGACAATACTTTCAACCCATCAACTAACACAACATCCTTTAACGGACTAAAATTAGACACCAACATCATTGTCAATAATATCATTGATACAAAAATCGGAACCAATGCCAGTATTAGTGGAATACTTGTTGATGAGAATGGAAACCCTATAATTAATGCTAATATTACTATTATTATAGCTAATAGCTCTTATACTGTTACTACTGGCATTGATGGTAATTTTAGTTTAAAATATCCCGTCAGCTTTTCTGGTAGCATTTTAGTTATTTACCATTATTTAGGTAATGACACATATTCCTCTTCTTCTAATATCACATCATTTAATGGACTAAAAATTAGTACAATGATAATTGCAGATAATATTTCTACTACAAGTGTAGGTAATAATGTGAATATTACTGGTACTTTAGTTGATGAAAATAATATAAATATCTCTAATGAGACTATTATTATAATCCTTAATGGAGTTAGCTATAATGTTATAACAAATTCTTCTGGAGGATTTATTCTAAATTACGCTGTTACAAGTACTGGAGCTATTGGTGTTAATTACATATATGAAGGAAATGAAATTTATGAAGCATCTACTAATTTTACATCATTTAATGGTATTAGAATAAACACTAATATTGTTGTTGATGCAATTAATAGTACTAGGATTGGGGATAATGTTACTATAAGTGGAATACTTCTTGATGAAAATAGTAATCCTGTTTCTGGTGCTAATGTTACTATTGTTGTTGATGGTGTTTCATGGATAGTAGTTACTGATAGTTCAGGCATATTCACTTTAAATTATACTGTAGATAGATCAGGCATAATCACAGTAATTTATAAGTATGACGGCAATGAAACTTACAACCCTTCATCTAATAGTACTAGCTTTGAAGGACTAAAACTAAACACAACAATCAATATCAACAATATCAACAATACAAAAATCAGCAATAATGTAAATATTAGTGGAATTCTTTTAGATGAAAATAATAATCCTATATCTAATGGAACTATCACAATAATCATAAATGGAATAGCTACTAATGTCACAACTAACAATACCGGAGGATTCAACTACGAATACACAGTCAACACAACGGGTCATATATTAGTAACATATGAATATAGTGGAAACAATACTTTTAATCCTTCATTTAATAGTACTAGCTTCGAAGGACTAAAATTAAATACAACAATCAATATCAACAATATCACCAATACTAGAATTGGTGATAATGTAACCATAAATGGAACACTTGTTGATGAAAATAATAATCCTATTACTGGTGCTAATGTTACTATTGTTATTGATGGCATTTCCGGGATAGTAATTACTGATAGTTCAGGTATATTCACTTTAAACTATACAGTAATTAGATCAGGCATAATCACAGTAATTTATAAATATGACGGCAATGATACTTTTAATCCTTCTTCTAATAGTAGTAGTTTTGAAGGTTTAAAATTAAATACAACAATCAATATCAATAATATTACTAATACTAGAATTGGTGATAATGTAACCATAAATGGAACACTTGTTGATGAAAATAGTAATCCTGTTTCTGGTGCTAATGTTACTATTGTTATTGATGGAATTTCTTGGGTAGTAGTTACTGATAGTTCAGGCATATTCACTTTAAATTATACTGTAGATAGATCAGGCATAATCACAGTAATTTATAAATATGACGGCAATGAAACTTACAACCCTTCATCCAATAGCACTAACTTCGAAGGACTAAAACTAAACACAACAATCAATATCACCAATATCACCAATACAAAAATCGGCAATAATGTAACAATAAGTGGTGTGCTTGTTGATGAAAATAATAATCCCATACCTAATGGAATTATCACAATAATCATAAATGGAATAGCTACTAATGTCACAACTAACAATACAGGGGGCTTTAACTACGAATACATAGTCAACACAACTGGCTATATATTTGTGACTTATGAGTATAATGGAAATGAAACTTTTAATCCTTCTTCTAATAGTACTAGCTTTGAAGGACTAAAACTAAACACAACCATTATTATTGATAGCATTAATAGTACTAGAATTGGGGATAATGTAAATATTAGTGGTGTGCTTGTTGATGAAAATAATAATCCTATTGTTGGTGCTAATGTTACTATAGTTGTTGATGGTGTTTCATGGGTAGTAGTTACTGATAGTTCTGGTAGCTTTGTTTTGAATTATTTAGTTAGCCAATCTGGTGTCTTATCTGTTATTTATCAATATGCAGGTAATGATACTTTTAATTCGTCATGCAATAATAGTAGCTTTAAAGGACTAAAATTAAACAGTCAAATAACCTTTGAAGATATTAATTATACTAAAATTGGAAATATTGTTAATATAACTGGTTTTTTAATTGATGAAAATCATGACGCTATTGTTAATGCAAATGTAACTGTAAGTATTAATGGTACTTCTTATACAGTTAAAACAGATGCTAATGGAAAATTTAACTTAAGTTATACTGTAATAAGTGCAGAAACTATTACAATACTATTTGAATATAATGGAAATGAAACATATAATCCTTCTACAAATTGTACTTCACTTACTGGACTTAAGCTAGATACTAACATTATTATTGATAATATAAATGATAGTAGAATTGGAAACAATGTTAATATCACAGGAATTCTTCTTGATGAAAATGGGAATTTTATTCCTAATGTGAATATTACTATAAATATAAATGGAATAGTCACAGTAGCTACAACTAATAGTACTGGTGGCTTTAAATATGAATATATAGTTACAAATTCGGATATCATCAATGTTAGAATTGATTATGGTGGAAATGATATATATAATCCAACAACTAATATAACATCATTTAACGGACTAAAACTTAACACTACAATTGAAATTGATACCATTAATAATTCAAAATATAATAACACTACAGTTATTAGTGGTCGATTAATTGATGAAGATGGTAACCCAATAGCTAATGCATTAATTGAGTTATATATTATGGGGAATCATATAAACAGTACTTTTACTGATATTAATGGTAGATTTTCTTTTAACTATCTTGTATCTATGGTTGGAGATATTAATGCTGTTATTATATATAATGGTAACAACACTTTTGAATCATCTGCTAATGAAAGCTCTTTTACTGGGTTAAGGTTAGATACAGCTATTATTTTTGACCCAATTAACAATACAAAAATCAATAATAGTGCTATTATCAGTGGTAAAATCGTAGATGAATATAATCGCCCAGTAAATAATGTCCAAATTAATGTATTTGTTAATGGATTTCTTTATACGGGTTTCACAGATGAAAATGGAAGATTCAGCTTTAGCCATCCTGTTTCTAGCCCAATCACAATAAATGTTATTGGAACTTTTTTAGGTACAGATATTTTTGCCCCATCAACCAATTCCACATATTTCATGGGATTGCCTCTTGATACTACTATAATCTTTGATTCAATATCAAATGCCACAATAAATGATACTATTATTATCAATGGGACCATTATAGATGAAAATAATAATCCTATGGCTAATGTAAATATTACAGTTACAATAAATGGTACTGATTATGTACTTTTAACTGATAATATGGGTAAATTTTCTATTTCTTATTTTGTAAGTACAGAAACTGGAATTTTCAATGTTTATGGGGTATTTGAGGGTAATATGTATTATGCTTATTCTTATAATTCAACTAGCTTTATAGTTAATAAAATCCCTACAAATCTAAATGTTTCAAATGTTTCAGGTACTGTTGGAGATAAAGTAAATTTAACAGCAACTTTAACTACTAGTAATGGAAGTTTTCTCGTTAATAAGGAGATTATCTTTTATATTAAGATTAATGGGTCCTATGTTCTCATTGGCACAAATATAACTGATGCTAATGGAGTAGCTACATTAGAATATATTCCTAATAAAGGGGGAAGCTATGATATTTATGGAGTATTTTTAGAAGATGATTTATACTCAAGCTCTAATAGTACAGGATTAGCTGTTTTTACTGTTGGTAAAACGGATATCATTGTGGGAAATGTTTCTGGCTCTGTTAGAGGGAGTATTGATTTAACTGCAAAATTAACTGATATGGGAGCTAATCCTTTACCTAACAAAACCATTGATTTCTATGTTGATGGCAAATATGTAGGCTCTAATGTCACTTCTGAAAATGGAATAGCTAGGTATAACTATATAATAAGTTCTGCAGGTAATCATACTATAAGTGCCATCTTTAAAGGAGACATGTATGCAGATCCATCTAATGGAACTGGCAATGGAAAATTTACACAAGGTAAAACTAATCTTGAAATTGCTAAAATTAAAGGCAAAATAGGCGATGTTGTTTATTTAGTGGCCAAATTAACTGATAAAAATAGTAAACCATTATCAAATAAAAAAATCAGATTTTATATTAATGGAAATTATATTGGTTCTGCAGTAACTAATAAAAATGGAATAGCTAGATTAAAGTATATTATTACAAAAGAAAGATTTACTGTAAAAACAATATTTGAAGGAGATTCTAATTATTTAGAAAGTGAAGATATTAGAAAATTCGTTGTTTCAAAGAAAAATTCTACTCCTAACATAATTCCAAATACTAATGTTGGAATGAAAAAAACTGGAATTCCTATATTAGCTATTTTATTAGTTTTATGTGCAATATTTGTTATTTTTAGAAAAAAATCATTAAGATTATAATATATAATATATAATATATACAATATTTTTCAACTGGTTTCATAGAGTTTAGCTAATATTTAATTATATTTTATACCTATGATAACTTAAAAGCTGTTGTTTTTCCATCTACCCCATTTATGGAATATATTCAAAAGAATTAATTCTAATCCAATTTGTCTGACTTATATCATGCTTTGCTAAAACCATAAATAACATCATGAAAACTTAACATTAACTTAAATATATAGTTTATGGCATTACATATAAATTCAACTGAAAATAAAGATTATTGGTAGAGTCATAATATTAATATTAGATAGATCAGAAATAAATATTAATTATTTTATTAGTATGTTATCAAATGTATTAAATATTTTATTAAATATTTATAATAATTAAAAATTAATGAAATATATTAATAAAAAATATCTTTAAAATAAGATATTATTTAGAAAAATTTAGCAATATTAGCACAAGAAATATAAAACTTATTATAGGAGTAGGTGTATATATTAAATTGGATACGATTATACAATCATTATACGCTCAATATGAGTTTTAGAAATTATCAATCTTTATAATAAAAAAGTATGAATTTAGTGAATCATGGCCAATTGGGTTTGAATCCAAGTTTATATTTAATTCCAATGGGAAAAGAAACTTCTTTAACAAAAAGGAGAGAATTTAAATAAAAAGAATTAAAATTAATATATTATAATTAGTAATTTGTACTATCATGTAGAAATTAATTATAATATTTATATAATTATATCAATAATACATTTACTAAATAATAATAATTTATAATTAATAATAAACATTAATAAAATTGTTAATAAATACTATAAATAATAGTATTAAAAATTTTAGTAAAAATAATGTTAGTGATAATAATTCAAATCTAATAAAATATTAACTAGCTATTAACTAAATAGTTATTAAATGCTATTACAGAATATCAGTATAAATTAATTTAAAAATAAAAAATAATTTAACTAATATTTTAATATCTAAGTATCTAAATAAATAGCCAAAAATAACTAAATAATAACTAGCAAATAATATTTAGAATTATCTGAAATTAGATAAAATTTTGTTGCTAAAGTTTATTAAGATTATCATTACAAAATTATGAATATAATTATTATTTATTATTATCAAAAATAATTACAAACAATTCTTTAAAATTATAATTCAGTTTTTTTCTCAAAAATAAAAGCAAACAAAATCAGTTGAATTAATTAAGAATAATAAAATAATCAAAAAACAATTAAATCAATTGAATTATTAAATAAGCTTTTATTAAATAAGTAACAACTAAAACTCTATTTTTGCATGATTGACATTATGAATTGCAACATATTGTAAGCTATTATTAATATCATAGCTGAATTTATTATATATTTAAAGTTAGAATATAATTCATGATATTAAAATAAGATTACATTTATTTAAAGCAATTATAATTATGACAAATATAATTTATAGCTAAATAATTGCATATTTATCATATTCACATTATTCCATTTATTTAGCATTTAATCACAGTTATAGCTATTATAATTAATTATAAGTAAATATAAGTATGTATGGCTAAGTAATAAATATAATAATAGCTGTTTTATTAAAATAATAAATTATATCTCAAAGTATCCCTGAAAGTATCTTAACTTAAAATGGAGGCTTAAAATGGGAAAAGGAGAAGAATTAACTACAACTAAATACCTTATTCATTCAAAAATTAATGCACATGGAATTGTTGAAAAACCTGATGTTGTTGGTGCTGTTTTTGGGCAAACTGAAGGTCTTTTAAGTAATGATTTAGATTTACGAGAACTTCAAAAAACTGGAAGAATAGGAAGGATTAGCGTTAATATTAATGCAAATGGTGGACGTTCAAAAGGTGATATAGTAATACCATCTAGCCTAGATCGTATTGAAACCGCAATATTAGCTGCATCCCTTGAAACTATTAATAGAGTAGGTCCTTGTGAAGCATATATTACAGTTTCACATGTAGAAGATGTTCGTGCTGTTAAAAGGAAAAAGGTTGTTGACAGAGCAAAAGAAATCTATAAAAGTATGATGGAAGAAGTTGCCCCAGCAAGTCTTAAAATGATTGAAGAAGTTAAAGAGGCAATGCGTATTCATGAAATAAGTGAATATGGTGAAGATAGACTTCCTGCAGGTCCTAATGTAGAAACATCTGATGCAATTCTTGTTGTAGAAGGTAGAAGTGATGTTTTAAACCTTTTAAAATTTGGAATAAAAAATGCCGTAGCAGTTGAAGGAGTTAGTGTTCCAGCCAGTATTGCAGAATTAACTAAAAAGAAGAAAACAGTAACTGCATTTTTAGATGGTGATCGAGGAGGAGACTTAATTCTCAAAGAGTTACTCCAAATAGGAGAATTAGATTATGTAACTCGTGCACCTCGTGGAAAAGAAGTTGAAGACTTAGATAAAGACGAAGTTATGATAGCTCTTAGGGATAAATTACCTATTGAGCAAATAAAACAAAAAAGTGCTCCTAAAAGAGAACCTAAAACTGAAGACCAAGTTAGTGTTTTAAAAAGAATATTATCTGATTTAGAAGGTAGTGGGAAAGCTAATTTATTAGATGATACCCTTAATATTATTAAAGAAACCAGTGTTGAAAGTTTATATGATGAATTGAAAGATTCAAAGGAAAAGGTTTATGCTGTTGTCTTTGATGGAATTGTAAGTCAGCGTTTAGTTGATATTTCAAATTCCAAAGGAATTAATAGGTTAGTTGCTTGTAATATGGCTGATGTTGTTAAAAAACCAGCCCGTATACGAGTAATTACTAAATAAATCTATTAAATCTATTAAATCCCATAAATTTAAAATATATAATAAATCTATATAAATAATAAATTTCTACAAAATTAAAAATCGAATAGCTACTTAAATATAGTAGCTAATTTCTTATTTTTTAAAATAAATAAAGTAAATTAAATAAATAAAAGATTTACTATAACTATTATATATTTCCTATAACTAACTTATATGCCCTATCCAAAAATTTTTACTTTTATTTTTTATATAATTTCAAATATTTGTATTTATATAAATAATTATATATTACGAAGTTAAATATATAATTAGATATACTAATAGAATAAATAGCTTAAACAAGTTTAAATTATATTAAAAAGTAATTATTGTAAAAACTTATATTAAATAATCTAAATAAATCTAGTTTATATGATTAAAATGAGCTTTAAAACTAATTCCAACAGAAGCCCAAATAATAATCTCCGTAAGGATACTTCTATTAGTAATAAGGACATTAGTAATGATATTAATAATGAAAATAAAGAGAATAATAATAAGAGTAATGATATTAATAATAAGGATAATAATAAAAACTTATTAGAAGTATTTAATTTTCCAGATATGGTTGAAGACTATTTTATTGAGCTAGAAATAAGAAATTATTCAATAAATACTATTAAAACGTATAGATCAATAATAAATAATTTTTATAAATATCTTAAAGAACAAAATGATTTAACTGATGAACGACGTTTTTTAAGGGCTTTTAAAAGGTATATACAGTACTTAAAACGTGAAAAACAGGTTTCACAAAATTATATTTACTTAGTTACAGTTGCAACAAAAAAATTTCTTGAATTTAATGAAATTCATTATTTAGATGAAGTTAAAGCCCCTAAAAGAACAAAATCTCTTCCAAAATCATTAAACGAATTAGAAGTTACAGATCTTATTGACTCAATTAAATATAATGGCGAAGGTATGAGTGATTTTCAAAAAAATACTCAGTTACGTAATAAATTAATATTAACACTTTTATATGCTTCAGGATTACGTATTTCAGAATTAATATCTATTATTATAAAAGAAATTGATTTTGAAGAAAGAACAATTCTTGTAAGAGGAAAAGGTGAAAAAGATAGAATAGTTCTTTTTGATAGTCGAACCAAAGATTTAATGGTAGAGTATATTGATTTAAGAGCTAGATACTTTAATAATAAATATAATAGTGATAATAGTAGTGATATTAATAATAATGGTTCTATTATTACCTCTAATATTGCTGAAAAAAAATCAGATAAAAATAAAAAAAATAAAGCTACTGTTAAAAGTAACAAAAATGAATATCTCTTTTTGAATCGCCAAGGTACTCGTCTAAGTCCAAGATATGTCCAAATGATGATAAAAGAACATGGTGAAGAAATTGGAATAAAAAAGAAAGTTACACCTCATGTACTTAGGCATTCATTTGCAACTCATCTTTTAAAGAATGGAGTAGATATTAGAGTTATTCAGCAGCTATTAGGACACTCTAATCTTTCAACAACTCAAATTTACACTAGTGTGGATATGGAAACACTTAAAAATGTATATGATAAAGCTAAAATGTGAATTTTTTTATAAAAATTTTATAACTAGATTAACATAGCACTCCCATCTCTCTCATTCATAAAAACCCTATATAAGAATTATATGATTTTTAATGCTTTAAAAATTAAATAGGGGTTGATTAATATTGAATTAAAATATGATTAAAATAAATTCAAGTTATTAGAATTTAATTGTAATATAATTATAAAAATTAAAGTTTTTATTTATTCAATTATAGTGTAAGACATTAAAAACTTAAATAATGATTTTTATTATTTTAATTAAAATCATTTATTTCTTAAAATAAGGATTTTATTTAAGAATAAGTTTTTTAATATTATAATTTCTAATGTCGAGAACTATAAACGAAACAAATGAATGAATGAGATTCAAGTAGAAAGTTTTTTATAATATTTTAAATAAAGATGTATTGGTAATTATTAACTTAAACTTATTAATTAAACTTAGTAATGTAAGCTATTTTAATTAATATATACAAGATAGAACATTAATTTATAAAATATGAATCAAAATTTAAAGGGGGAATCACATGAATCAAAATTATTATTTGGGTTCTTTTTATAATAAAAGAGAAACTCTTTTTGAAAAAATTCATAATACATCAACAGCTCAAAAAGTAGTTATGGCTACTTTAATGGCTTGTTTTACAGGTATAATGGCACAAATAATTATACCATTACCATGGACACCTGTTCCAGTTACAGGGCAAACATTTGCTGTACTAGTTGCAGGTATTGCTCTAGGTAAAAAATGGGGAGGATTAAGTCAAATCATTTATGTAATTGGAGGTTTGATTGGAATATCTTGGTTTAGTGGAATGACTGGAGGAATAGGTATATTATTAGGCTCCGATGGAGGTTATTTAATAGGTTTTATATTAGCTAGCTTTTTTATTGGACATATTATAGAAAAATATGCAGATTCCCGAAATTTCAAAAAAGTATTTGCTATACTTTCATTAAGTACTTTTGGATTAATATATATTCCTGGTTTAATTGGTTTAGCTATTTGGTTTTATTTAAGTTTTGGTGTTGTTCCAAGTCTTTTAGAACTTGGAGTAATGGGTCTTTTCCCATTTATTATTGGAGAAGTCTTTAAAATTACAGGAGCTAGTTTATTCTCAAAAATAGCTTTACCAAAAAGTAAATGAAATATTAATAAAACTATTATAAGCAAATACACTAAATGGAAAAAATTATTTTTTCCATTACTAATCTTATTTACTTATTTACTTTTTATAGAAATTATATTTTAAAATATCATCAAACAATATTGCTTTTTCTAATAATTTTTTCTAATAAAAATCATATTCTTGTAAATTATAAATTAGGGATTTGAAGGATTATAAAATGGATTATAATAAAGAAATAAGAATCAGACCTCATCATTTATTATGTATTCAAGGATATCAAGGATATGGTTATGATAATAAGTTTAATCAAAATTTAAAAGAAATATCTAGCATTATATTAAAAAATAAAAATAAATCAACTCCTAAGCTAATTATTAGCAATTATAATGATGATATATGCCACCATTGTCCTAATTTAACAAGCAAAAATTATTGTAAAAATATTGAAAATAATGAAGATATTAAATTAATCGATAATAATGTTATGAAAAAATTAGAAATCAGTGAAACATTACAGCCAAACAATTCCCTAACAAAAAATACATATACTCCAAAAGAAATTTTTAACTTAATAAATAAAAAAATTAGTAAAAAAACAGATCTCGTGGGAATATGTGATAATTGTTCTTGGACAGATAAATGCTTGTTTTTTAATAGATTTGAATAGTGAATTTATAAACTGAAAGTACCGTTAAGTATAAATATAACTTCAACTAAATAATTTAATGTTGTAATGTTATTTATCAAATAGTCCCGTAGGGTAGTGGTAATCCTTCTAGGCTTTGGACCCGGAGACGGCGGTTCGACTCCGCTCGGGACTATTCTTATTTTTATTTTAATTTTATACAAATTTTGTTTTTATATAATCTTTATATAGCTACTAATAGATAGCTAGAATATTTTACCCTTTTTATTAATTTAGGTGTTGAAATGAAAAAATTACTTATTTTAGGAGTTAATACACGACCTCTTGTAAATTCTGCACTTAAATTAAATTACAAAACGTATTCTGGGAGTTATTTTAAACCTTATGATTTTAAAGAACCTTATATGGAAAAGCATATTATAAATCAAAAAGCAGATGAAACTTGTGGCTACTTTGAAGATAATTATAGCTATGATAAAGTTCTAGAATTATATGAATCTAATGTATATAATGACATAGACCATATTATACTTTATACTGGAATCTCTCCAAACAATCTTCCAAAAAACATAAGAAAAAAAATCTTAGGAAATAAAGATACAAAAGATATTGAAAATAAGTACACATTTCATAAAAAGCTCAGGAAGCTTAAAAAAATTAAAAATAAATCAAATACAAATAATGAAAATGTTAATTTTTGCATTCCCAAGACATTTAAAGCTAATGATGTATATGATGCAATTGAAATAGCTAATCAACACAATAACCTACAATTTATTGTAAAACCCATTGAAGGATCTGGAGGTTATGGTGTAAACTATCTAAATAATTTAATCGGAAATAGTTTAAACCATAGTGATGATAGTAATGGTAAATTTACTAATATAAAAAATAAAGTTAATAGGATTAATTCTAGTACTTTTGAAAATCCTTTTATTTTACAAGAATATATTAAAGGAGTTAATGTTAGTTCCTCAATTCTTTCTACAGGAAAAGTAGCTAAATCTATTTTTTGCAGTTATAATAATAGTAATAATGCTAATGCTAATGGTTTTATTTATCAGGGAAATACTACCCCCTATGATAATTTACCCATATCTAGTAAATTAGCTAGTATCTCTGAAAATATTATTTCCATTTTTAATTTAATTGGTTCTAATGGAGTTGATATGATTATTAGTAATAATAAGGATAATAATAATAATAATAATAATGGTAATAATAGTAATAATACTGATAATACTGATAATTACAATAACACTGCTAATTGTGAAAATATTTATATTATTGAAGTTAATCCCAGAATACAAGGTAGCTATGAGTGTGGAGAACAAATTTTAGGAATAAATATGCTTGAAGCCCATATTAAAGCATGTTATGGGGAAATAATTCGAATTCCAAAAGCAAATGGAGTTTGTATTAAAGAGATAATTTACTCTAACAGTAGAATAAAAGTTAATGATAATATTATTAACATGATAAGTAGTAATAGTGATAGTAGGAGTAGTAGTGATAGTAATAGTGATATTAGCTGCAATAGTAAGGGTAATAGGAGTAGTAAGAGTAATGTTGATAATCTAAACAATATTAGTGATGATAATATTGGTAATATTGATAATATTAATAATATTATAAATGATATTCCATATCCAAATACAATAATAGAAAAAAATCAACCAGTAGCTACTATTATATCCCACAAAAAAACATTAAATGCAGCTAAGGATAGTATTGAATTAGGTAGAAAAAAAATTAATAGTTTTATTCAAAATATTGAATAATTAAATAAAAAATTAAGTGGAGTGTTAACTAAGTTGTTAACTAAAGCATTGAAAAAGATAAAATAAAAAATTTATAGAATATATATATATATAAATAAATTAGTTATAAAATAAGAAATAAAGTGCTAAATATCATTTTCTAAATCTATATAATACCTACAAGGTACAATATAAAAATTATAGTTCCCACAGTAATAGATATTGTAGATACTATCATAGCAATAGTCATAGCTACAAATAACTTGGCCTTTTCATCAGGATCTTTAAAGTATTCATTAATAGGATTTCTGTTCAAAATTACACCATCAAATGTGAGTAAAATTATAAATAAAATAAATATATTAAAAAAATAAGTAATAATAGTAAGAATTAAATTACAAAGATAAAGCGTTATAATTTTATGTCTTACTAAAATAGTTTACTTTTAACTAAAATTCAATAGGAATAAGGGATAAGAAACCTAAAAGATCTCCTTCTTCTATTTTTCCATTTAACACAACAGTAAAAGCTGCTCTGTTTACTTTTTTATCCATAGATAATGGAAGGTGAGTATGTCCACCAACTGCAATAGGGTGACCATATTTATTTGAAGCATAAGCCCCTATTATAGCCATATAGTTAGCAGGAATTTCTATTTCTTTAATTTTAATAGAAATTGGTTTACCTGCTTTAACTTCCCTATTTTCATCAGCTACAATAACTTTAGAATAGCAAGAAATATCTCCTATTTTAAAATCCATTTTCCCCACTTTTGAATGTTCTTGTTCTCTTTTGAACTCTCCAACTGGGTTTAAAATACGAACCATAAATATTCCTCCTAGTTCTCAGCTTCTATTGTAGATTTAATCTTCTTCAATCTAACGAAGTTTTCCCTTTCCATTTCTTGTAGTCTCATTTCAATAGATTTAACTGTATTTTGAAGTTTTGGAATCATAATATGTTCAAGAGCATTAACTCTTCTTTTAGTTGATTCAATTTCAGCCGCAAGAAGGTAAATTGTTTTTTCAATTTCACCTAATTGAATAATAAGTGTAACTGCTTCCTCAAACTTCTTAGAAGCCTCATCCAATTTTACTGAAGTATCTGCAAAACTGTAACCACGTTCAACTAAAGATTTTTTAGCTAAATTAGACTCAACTAATGGTACAACAACACCCATTACACTTCTTGAGTCTATTTGAACATCAACAGATTCTTTAACTGAAAATGATGCTTTTGAAACTGCTAAATCACCCATAACTACTTGAGCACTAGTTAAATCCTCATAAGCTTCAGCTAAAATTTTTTCTACATTATCACGGGATCCTTTAACCTTATCTAAGATTTCGAAAAACTCCATAATCAAAGCATTACGCTTCTCCTTTAAAAGACTGTGTCCTTTAACCGCGAGTTTTTCCCTATCTTTGAGCTTTAAAAGCTCCATACGAGTAGGGTTAATTCCCTCCATAGTTTCTTGTGCCATTTTATCCTCCTTCTCAATTAGAGAGGATGTGAATTGAGTTTTAAGTTTAAGTTTAATAAATAAACTAAAAATAAGCCTACAAAACTTAACTTAAACTTATCTCATTACACAATTAATTACAAAATCCAAATTAGTCCTAATTAAGCTATTCTTCTGCATCTGGGAGGTACTTAGGAATATGTTCTTCCTTAACCCTCTTAAGTTCAGATTTAGGTAATAAACTTAATAATTTCCAACCAAGATCTAAAGTATCTTGGATAGTCCTATCTTCATCTTTAGCTTGAGTAATAAATTGGTTTTCAAATTCATCAGCAAACTTCAAGAACTTTTGATCCCGTTCTGTAAGAGCTTCTTCACCAACTACAGCTACTAAATCTCTTAAATCACGACCTTCTGCATAAGCAGAGTAAAGTTGGTCTGAAACACCACTGTGATCTTCACGAGTTCTTTCATCACCAATACCACCACTCATTAAACGAGATAATGATGGAAGTACATCTACCGGAGGATAAATACCTTTACGATGGAGTTCCCTACCAAGTACAATTTGCCCTTCAGTAATATAACCAGTTAAATCTGGAATTGGGTGAGTAATATCATCCTGAGGCATGACTAAAATAGGCATCTGAGTAATAGAACCTTCTTGACCAGCTATACGACCAGCACGTTCATACAAACCTGCTAAATCAGTGTACATGTAACCAGGATACCCTCTTCTCCCAGGTACCTCATCACGAGCTGCGGAAATTTCCCTTAATGCTTCACAGTAATTTGTTAAATCAGTTAAAATAACAAGTACGTGCATATCATGCTCAAAAGCTAAGTATTCAGCAGCAGTTAAAGCCATTTTTGGAGTTAAAATCCTTTCAATAGCAGGATCGTCTGCTAAGTTCATGAAAACAGTTACTCTTTCAAGAGCTCCAGTTCTTTCAAAATCTCTCATAAAAAAGTTAGCTTCTTCGTGAGTAATACCCATAGCTGCAAATATTACTGCAAACTCAGTATCATCTCCAACTACTTTAGCTTGTCTTGCAATTTGAGCAGCTAAATCATTGTGAGGTAAACCAGAACCTGAGAAAATAGGTAATTTCTGACCTCTTACTAAAGTGTTCATACCATCAATAGTAGAAATACCAGTTTGAATAAATTCTGCAGGGAATTCACGAGCAGTAGGATTCATAGGACTTCCATTAATATCAAGTTCCTTTTCAGCTATGATTTCTGGACCACCATCAATAGGTTTACCGGTACCATCAAAAATACGACCCATCATATCTAAAGAAACACCAATTTTAGCACTTTCCCCTGTAAATCTGGTTTTAGTAGTAGATGTATTTAAATCACTTGTTCCTTCAAATACTTGAATAACAGCAACATCTTTTTTAACTTCTAAAACTTGCCCTCTTCTTTTTTCGCCACTAGGTGTTTCAATCTCCACGATTTCACTGTAAGCTACACCTTCTACTCCTTCAACAATCATTAAAGGACCTGCAACTTCAGTAACTGTAGTGTGTTCTTTCATTTTAATATTAGTATTCATTATTTACACCCCACTACACTGTTTAACAATATCATCATTAACTTCTTTAACTTTAGCTGGGAAAATATCTTCAGCAACAAATTTTAACCTACCAATTTCTTCTTTAACTGGTAAAGCAATAATATCTGCAGAAGGTACTCCTCTTTCTAATGCTTTTGAAGCTTCTTTTTGGAAGTTTACAATAGTTTTTAATAACTCATATTGTTTAGAGGGAGAACAGTAAGTATCTACATCATCATAAGCATTCTGTTGTAAGAAATCTTCACGAATCATTCTTGTAGTCTCTAAAGTTACTTGCTCACTATCAGGTAAAGCATCAGGACCTACAAGTTGTACAATTTCTTGTAATTCAGATTCTTTTTGTAATAATATCATAGCTTCATCACGAGTTTCTCTCCAATCAGGACCAGCATTTTCTTCCCACCATCCTTGTACACTATCTATGTACAATGAATAACTTTGTAACCAATCAATTGAAGGGAAATGACGTTTATCTGCAAGAGATGCATCAAGTGCCCAAAATACTTTACAAATACGTAGTGTATTTTGAGTAACTGGCTCAGATAAGTCCCCACCAGGAGGAGATACTGCACCAACAATAGTAACAGAAGAAACAAGACTTTCAGTTCCTAAAGTATTAACTCTTCCAGCTCTTTCATAGAATTGAGCAAGACGGGAAGCTAAGTATGCAGGATAACCTTCTTCACCAGGCATTTCTTCAAGACGTCCAGAAATCTCTCTCATAGCTTCTGCCCAACGTGAGGTAGAATCCGCCATAAGTGCTACGTCGTAACCTTGATCACGGAAATACTCAGCAATAGTAATACCCGTGTATACACAAGCTTCACGAGCTGCTACTGGCATATTAGAAGTATTTGCAATAAGAACAGTTCTGTCCATAAGTGGATTTCCAGTTTTTGGATCTTCGAGTTCTGGGAACTCTAAAAGTACCTCAGTCATTTCATTTCCACGTTCTCCACAACCTACATAAACAATAATATCCGCATCTGCCCATTTAGCTAATTGCTGTTGTGTAACAGTTTTACCTGATCCAAATGGACCCGGAATAGCTGCAGAACCACCTTTAGCTACTGGGAAAAAGGTATCTTGAGTTCTTTGACCAGTTATAAGTGGTACATCAGGATCAAGTTTTTTACCATAAGGTCTTCCTTTTCTTACAGGCCATTTTTGTAACATTTGGAAAGTTTTAATTCCATTTTCAGTTTCAATTTCAATAATGTCTTCTGAAACATTGTATTCACCAGTATTTGCAATACTTTTAACAGTACCTACAAAGTCAATACCAGTAATACTAGGTGGAATTAATATTTTTTGAACAACAGCAGAAGTTTCTTTAACTTCTCCAATAATGTCCCCACTTCTTACAGTATCTCCAACACTTACGGTTGGTTGGAAAGTCCATTTTTTCTCTTTATTAATAGATGGAACATCAATTCCTCTTTCAATAAAAGAACCAGACTTAGCTTTAATAACATCAAGTGGTCTTTGAATTCCATCAAAAATGGAACCCATAATTCCTGGACCTAATTCTACAGATAATGGTCCACCAGTACTTTCAATCTTCTCACCAGGTTTTAAACCAGCAGTTTCTTCATAAACTTGAATGGTTGCAGTGTCGCCTTCTAACTCAATAATTTCTCCAATGAGTTTAGAATCACCTACCTTAACCATTTCATACATTTGAGTTCCTCTCATCCCATCTGCGACGATAACAGGACCCGCAACTTTAATAATATTTCCTTCTTTAATCATTTTACCATCTCAACCCCAATAACTCTCTTAATAAGTTCTCCCATCGGGTCACTATCTCTTTCAGATGGGCCAGATTTATCTGGTATTTCAATAATCATTGGTAATACATCTGAACCGATTTTTTTATCAATATATTCTCTTATATTATCAGCAATAACTTCTGTTATGAATATAATAGATATATCACTTTTTACTAATGTATCAAGAGCTTCTTCAGCTTCTTCTCTAGCTTTTTCACTTTCTTCATTTGAAATAACAATACCTTCTTTAATTCCACCTAAGCGGAATCCGGTAACAGTATCATTATCTCCAATAATAGCTATTGAACTCACATTAACATCTCCGTTATAGCTGATACAGGAAAGTTATTTTCCCTTTTTGCTCTAATAACCATTTTCAAATTTCTTAGTTCAATTTCTTTTTTAGATAAGAATCCTATTATAGGTCCTATCCCCAAAGGCTTTCTTAATGATAATGAATGTGCAGTATCAATAATATAAGTATCTAAAGCCTTTTCAAATACTTCTAAAGATGCATTTTCACTATATTTAGATAATGCCTCATTAAGAATTGGTCCATAATCTGTACCTTCTAAACTATTAACAACAGAAACAACATCTTCACTTTCAGCTAAGTCTTTTAGCTTCCATTCACGAAGTTGATATCCTTTATTAACAATATATGGGCTAGTAGATTCATAATTTAAATTATCTGCTTTTGCTCTTAATATAAGCTTTAAGTTAGCAATATCCACAATAGATCCTACATAAGAATGTAAAATTTTACCATTCTCATCTTCACTTACAGAAGAAGCTCTTAAAATTCTTTCAAAATAATATTTATCTAAAGCAGATTCTAAAGGTAAAACAATTCCTGATTCTTCAAACTGTGGAAGAGCATCTTCCAAAATAGAAGCATATTCAGTTCCTTCAAGACCTGCAACAACATCAGTTACATTATTAGTATCAACTAATCTTTCTAAGTCTTCAAATAATTTACCACCTGGAACTAGTAAATTTAAGGTAGCTTTATTATCTAAACCAACAGCTTTTGCTGTAATTAGTGATTTAATATTACTAATATCTGATTTTTTAGCCATTACAACAAAAGTTTTTTGAATGTTTTTAGGAGCTATTCGTGATAGTAAATCATAGGTTTCAGCCATTTGCATATCTAATGCCTTTTCAAGAGGATAATTCTCAACATGCTTCGCATAATCAGGAATCCCTCTAAGGTAATTAGTTAATTCAGTAATATTATCTGCTTCAACAATTTCAGAAATTTGTTTTTCATCAAATAATCTACCTTTCCTTGCCCTAACACGTGCATTAGGCTGAACATAAGGAAATATGTCCAAAACAGGCCTACTAACTATAACTACAACCACAGCACCAACAATAACAATGATTAACATTATTAATGCTAGAAAAGCACCATCAGATAAACCAAATGAAGATAAACCAATTGAACTGACAAGTACATCGTTAACAGCCATAATTTACCCTCCTTAGTTAAATAGAACTTTTGCAACTTCAGCTCTTAGAACCTTTTTGAATCTTAACATTCTTGCTTCAATGGTGTTATTAACTTCAATATCACCATCTTTAGTTTTAACAATAGCCCCACCAATAATATTAACACTTTTACCGTCAATATTGTCACTGACAGTAATATTAGTATCATTACCAGTTTCAGCTTTGATATCACTAGCTATACTTGCAATAGATCCTTCAATTTTCCCAATATCATCTGTTTTTACATAAAGAACTAAATCTCCACCACCAATTTCTAAAGCGGCTTCTTTTACAATAGCTACAAGAGAATCTGTATATTTACTATCTGAAGTGGAAGCAATATCCGTTAGTTCTTCTTTAGCTTTTTCAAATGCATCTTCAATTAATTCTTCTCTTGCCCCTAATTCTGCCCTACGACTATTCATCTTAGCTTCAGATAAAATTTGCTGATATTTCATATCAGCTTGCTTATTAGCATTATTAATTATCTTTTGCTTTTCAGCTTCAGCTTTTTTATTACCTACTTCTTTAATGGAAGTAGCTTTTGCTTCAGCTTCTTGAATAATGACGTCAGCTTCGCTTTGAGCTTTGGACATTATATTAGAGACAATTTTATCTGTCCCTGTCATGTATTCAACTCCTTAGTTAAATATTAGTTAAAGATTTATTTTAATGATTTATTTTAATGATGTATTTTAATTGAATTTACAGCTTAATTTAAAGATTAGTATATTACTAAACAATAAATTGCTGAAAATACTAAAATCTTTACTAAACTAACCTAAAATTCCACCGAATACCATGAGTAATATTGCAATCAAAAACCCATAAATAGCCTGAGTCTCTGGCAAAGCTGAGAAAATAATACCACGAGCAAACATATCATTATCTTCAACAACAGCACCAACAGATGAAGCCGCTGCAATACCTTGACCCATACCAGAACCAAGACCTGCAAATCCAATAGAAGCTCCTACACCAATAGCTACTAATCCAACACCTACATCAGTAATCTGGTTTCCACCAAGTAAACCTGAAAATACTAATAACAAAATTGCAATCAAAAATCCATAAATAGCCTGAGTCTCTGGCAAAGCTGAGAAAATAATACCACGAGCAAACATGTCATTATCTTCAGCTACTGCACCAACACTTCCTGCTGCTGCCATACCTTGACCTAGACCTGATCCTAAACCAGCAAATCCAATAGCTACACCTGCACCTATTGCTGCTAAAGCTGTTCCTATTGCTATTTCAACCATTTTTAATCTCCCTATTATTTTTTATTAAATATCAATATTATATTATACTTATATAATTATTTTTTAAGTTTTGATTATTTTAAATTTTGATTATCTTCTAAGCTTTGTAAATACTCTATTTGCATTAAAAGTTTTGAATTGACTTTTACCACTCATGTAAAATTGGGCAAAAAATTCAACATAATGTAAACGCAATGAATTAATAAATGCACCTAAGGTCTGGAAAAGCAAGTTAGCTATATGTCCAAAGATGAATATAATTACTGCAATTATAAATGCAAGTGCTGCACCAACTACTGGAATTGGAGGGAACATTGTATAAACTAACTGAGCTACAATATTAACAGTCATAGCTATTCCACCAGTAGCTAAACAAAGTGCTAAAAGACGGGCATATGATAATAAATCTCCCATAAAAGAGAATATATCCATTATACCATAAGCTCCTCCACTATAAAGAAGTATTCCTAAACTAGATAAAATTAAAACTCCACCAATTACAGTTCCAATCATACCCATAGTAGGCATTACAAATCCTAATGCTAAGAACACAATTCCTGCTTCTAAAATGAACCAAACAATTTGTGAACCTAATGCTTCTTTTTTACGGCCATATCTAAAGTTATTAATAATCCCAATAATGAAACCAATATTAGTATAGATAACACCACAAAGCAATGCAACTAAAAGAATATTCTGAGGATTAACAAAAGCATTAAATGCCGGAATTACAGTAGGTAAATCACCATATCCTAAGATCCTAGTTGAGAAATCACCAATAAACCCATTACTAATAAGACCTAGTAAAACAGTCCACAGCCCACAGGCAACAATAATAGCTCCAAAGCTTTTCATAGTTTCATTGATTTTACCCATACCATAATAAGCAATTATTCCTATAATAACTAATATTATCCCATAAAATGCATCAGTTAAACAGAAACCAAAGAAAAATGGAAATACAATAGCTAATAAAATAGTAGGATCCACTTCATTGTATCTAAGTGGAGAGTACATATTTGTAAGTAATTCATAAGGTTTTGCATATCTAGGATTATTTTGAAGAACGGGTACATCAATATCATCATCCCCCACATCTTCAACATCTACAACAGCATGCCCTTCACAAACTGCATCAATTATGTTTTTAGATTCATCCACTTGTTTTAAAGGCACCCATGCTTCAAGCATATGGGTGTTTTCAGTTTCACCAAAAGTTGCAAATATTTCATTTCTTTCTTTTTCAATTTCTAATTGCTCTTTAAGAACAATTATTTTATCATCCCATTTCTTAGCTACCTCTTTAAGAGCTA
Organism: Methanobacteriaceae archaeon; assembly: GCA_051649785.1. Lineage (GTDB taxonomy): Archaea > Methanobacteriota > Methanobacteria > Methanobacteriales > Methanobacteriaceae > JBOFHT01. Next base: position 11,351 of record JBOFHT010000097.1, on the reverse strand, counting down.
GTAGTTCTTGAGACTTCTCACTTTCAATAGATTTGAGTTTAGATTCAGCATTTTCAATAATCTCTTTAGGTTTCCCTTGAAGATTATCTAATTCATACCTTTCAAATTCAAATTTTCTAAGTAAAGTGTATATTTTATCTTTATATGTTTTTAAAGTCGTTACGACTACAATTTTATCGCCAGCTGCTTTTTTACCTTCAAATGAAATGTTACTATCTAAAATAACAATCTCATCAGTAATATTAGCAGAGTCTTTCTTAAATGTCTCTAAGGATCCAACATCAATCCTTCCCACAATAGTAGATGTATATTGAGTATCTACTAAATTAGCCAAATCAACATCTAAATCAGTTAGCTTTTGGGCAATAGATTTAGCATTAGTAAATTCAGCTTTTTGTGAGTCCAATGACGCCAATTTATCTTCAATTACCTTAGTTTCACTTTCCACTTCACCAAGCATAGATTCTGCTTTAGCTATTAAGCTTTCAGAATCTAAAATTTCAACTTCTTCTGCAACTGGAACTGGTGGATTTATCAAAGACTTTACAAGACTCATCATGCTTTTCTTTTCAATTAAAGCAGAGCCTAAGAATTCGCTAACCCCAGTAGTCTTCATTAGAAGAGAGGAAATCTTACCTGTAAGTGGAGTGACTTTAGAAGGTTTTAATAATTGACCCCATTCTGGATCTTGCTGAATGCGTTCAGAGATATCACTAATCTCTACAATTCCCTCTTCGTGCAAAGCACTTATAAGAGAGTCTGTGTAAAGACCTAGCGTTATTATTTTGAGTTTTCGCATTCTTGCTGTCCGGAACATTCAAATCACACATGTTATTAACAAAATTAATTAAACATCAATACAAAGCAGATAATATTGTGTAAATATACATATTCTAGCAAATAATAGCTAATTTATTGTAAATCTAATGTATTATAAAGTTAATCTATTATAAAGCTAATTTATTGTAAATATTTATCACATAATTAATAAAAATTATTGTTTTTTATACTATTTTTTTATACAAAAATCTTTTAATATTTTTAATATTTGATTAAAGTATATTCTAAAGTACATTTTCAATAATAATCTTAGCTGCATCACCTACATTAGAGGCAGAATTAGATTTAATTAATTCAACTTCTTTTGTAGATGCATTTGATATTGATACGGCTTCTTTTTTTGCTTTTTCTTCGGCATTAGCCACAATGCCTTTTGCTTCTTCATTAGCAGATTCTTTAGCCACTTTTATAGAGTTTTCAACTTCTACATTAGATTCTTCAACCAAGCTATCAACTTGAATTTTAGAATCAGCGATTAACTTATCTGCATCAGATTCAGCTTTTTTAATCGTTGCAATTGCATCGGATATCACTGTCATATTAAATCACCATGATAATGAAAGATTTATTTCGAACCATATATATGTTTTACTATTTGTGTCTAATATTATAGTAAAAATATATTTTTGTATTTATTAGTATATATTATAATATGTTTTAAGTCTAAAGAATTCAAAAAATAAGATTAAAAAAATTGATTTATTATGAAAGTAGTGAAAATGATAGCAGAAAAATAGGACAGTGAAAATAGGTGTAGTGAAAATAAAGATATTGGAAATGAATAGGTGAAAGTAATAAATCTAAGAAAAAAGTCTAAAATTAAAAAAAATAAATTTCTTAGTAATTCATTTAAGTATCCGCCATTAATTGTACCATTTCATTATATACTTTTGTTTTAAATTACATATAAATAGGATTAATAAAGGGATTGATAGATTTAAATTATATAATTTTCTTAAAAACACAGTATGAGTAAATTATAGGAATTAATGCAACCATTACAATGGCTAATATAAGTCCAACTACTAAGATATAAATATTATTTACAATAATAGTGGCAAATGAACTAAATAGTAAAATAATCCCACCAGATATTGTAGAATAACGAGCAAAGTTATGGGTTTTATTCCAGACTTCTGTGCTTCTAAGTGTCCAGGGAGTCCTAATCCCTAAATACCTGTTGGATCTAATGTCACCAATATAATAACCTAAAATAATAAATAGAATAGCTAGAGGAACGCCTAAAAATAAGTAAATTAGAATTCCTGAGACTGTGCCAAGTTTTAAAGCATCTAACCCTCCAGTATAAATTATATAATTAGCCATTATAATAGGAATCCATGATAAAAAGGCAAAAAAGACGATTATGGTATCTATAATTCTATTAGCTATTTTTTTATTAGATTTATATACACGTACTTTATTTTCATAAAATATTTTAATAATAATTGCTAAAATTGGAAGAATACCAAATAGCAAAGTTATTAACCATTTATTCCCCATCCCATCAACAATACCTCCAGCATTAATATGAATTGGAATAAGTTCGGGTAAAAAAGAGCTAGCTATAATTAGAAGAATATAGTTAATAATAGATAGAGCAAAAGCTAATTTATTTGATTTAGTAAACTTCATATTGAATACACCATAATATTATATTAGAGTTTATATTAGAGTTTAAGTTAGAATTTAAGTTAGGAAATAATCTAATTTGAACGAATCATTGTTAAAATCATTTTAAATGGTTTAACAGCATTTAAAGCATGAGGGTCATTAGCCGGCATAATAATTAGCTCACCTTTTTTTACAGTGTTCTTTACACCGGAAATTGTAATTTCAGCTTCCCCATCAATAATTTGAACAAGTGCATCAAAAGGAGCTGAATGCTCACTTAAACCTTGACCTGCATCAAATGCAAATATTGTTACAGTTCCAACTTCTTTACGAATAATTTCACGACTTACAACAGATTCTTCTTGATAATCAGCTAAGTCAGCTATATTAATTGCTTTTCCTTTAATTGTTTTATTATTTTCCATTTAAACACCATTTAATGTTATACTATTATTGAAATTATGTTACTAACTTTAATTTATACAATACATATAATTATCAGCTATATTTGATGAATAAAAAAATATCTAAATTAGATTAATAATTAAATTATTTAATATTAACACTCATATTTATTAATACTCATATTACTATGTATGTTTCAATTAATTATGATTTTCATCATATATCTAATTATGGATAATATATTTAATATTAATGTAAATAGCTCAAAAAGAGGATTTTAGGAGATATTATTGGATAATATGATTATTTTCATTAGATTCATCAATAATATCTTCAGTTGTAATAACAACAATTTTAGACCTTTTAAACATATTATATCCAAAATAAATAACATTTCCTATAAAAAATAAAACTGATAAAAATACACCTAATACAATTAAAACTATATGGACTTTCCAATCCCCATAGCTATTTTTCTTAACAATAATATGAGTATCTTCAGCAGAAATAGCTTTATATTTCTTATTTTCAACATAATCCTGAGCTATTTCTGTCATTTCTTCTTTTGTTTCTACTTTTCTTATTACAGGTCCCATATTTTCACGTTATTTCTTAAAATAATTGTTATTATTGTTATTATTATAAATAATTTTAGTGATATTAATATTCCAATTTATATGTAATATAAATAATATTTAATACTATAATAAATCTATTAATAATTCTTCATATACATTATTTCTTATTCATACTATTAATTTATATACTATGAGGAATATATCAATAATTACATATATACATTTTAGGATATATCTGAATTTTATTTTTATAATATATGCTTGTTTTAGTATTGTATTTTGTTATGAAATAAATAACATAGTTAGTATTATTATCAGTAGTAATAATAATATAAAAAATAATATAAATATTAATGATACATGTAACATTATAGCTAGTATAGTTTTTAAAGCTACTGAAACAATTAATATTACAATAAACTATTAATAAAACTAAAAACAAATTATTATTGTAATAAATCCTAATAAATTAAATCTAACAAATAATAATCAATTTTACACAATGAGGACAATTTATGCCAAATGATAATGAAAATGATAACAAAAAAAAGGTAGAAAAAATAGAAGAACAAATTCAAAAAGATGTTCATAAAACAGAAGAACTTGTAGAAAAAGTTGGTCCTGAAGCAGAAAAGGAAACAAAGGGAGTTAAAACACTTTTAGGTGACCCTAAAAAAGCTATTATAAGTTTATCAATACCAATGATGATATCTATGCTTTTATCATCATCATACTCTTTTATTGACGGAATATGGATAAGTGGTTTAGGAACAGAAGCATTAGTAGCTATTGGGTTTGTAATGCCATTATTTATGATATTAATGGGAGTTGGAAGTGGAATAGGTTCTGGAGCTACGGCAGTTATTGGAAAATATATTGGAGCTAGAGATAAATCTATGGCAGATAACTCAGCAACTCACGCCGTTATAATAACTACTATAATTAGTGTACTTTTAACAGTAGTTCTCCTTGTATTCCTTAATCCACTTCTTAGTATTTTAGGAGTTCCAAATGGATTATCAATGACCTTTGCAACAGAATATGCATTTATAATGATTTTAGGAACAATATTCTTTACATTTGCAAACTCAAGTTATGGGATACTAAGAGCAGAAGGAAATGTTGCCAAAGTTACTTATGCAATGGTAGCATCTACAATTTTAAATATAATATTGGACCCAATTCTTATTTATGGATTTGGACCAATACCAGGATATGGAATGAGTGGTGCAGCAGTAGCTAGTGTAATTTCCAATATACTTGTTTGTGTATTAATTGTCTACTGGTTTAGGAAAAATACTTATCTTAATATTGGCTCTTCTGTATTTAAATATAATAAAAGCATTGTTAATAAAACCCTTAATGTAGGAATTCCTGCATCTCTTGAAATGTTACTTATTTCAGCATCAACTATATTTTTAAATTATATACTTCTTACAGTAGATGGGACAGGAAATGCAGTAGCAGTTTACAGTACCTCTTGGAGAGTTGTTATGATGGCAATAATCCCTGCAATAGGTATTGGAATTACAGCCACTAGTTTAGCCGCTGCAAACTATGGTGCTCAGAAATTTGAGAATATTAAAATCACACAGAACTTTTCAAGTCTTTTTGGAATTGCAACTTCAGTAATAATAGCTATATTCTTGTTTATATTTGCGGATCCAGTAGCAGGAATTTTAACAATGTCTGGAAGCTCAAAGGCTCTAACAGCACCGATTGCACTTTTAGTTAGGATGATTTGTATTTATATTATTATTTCACCACTAGGAATAGTAGCTACAAGTATGCTAAGAGGACTTGGAAAAGGTGTTACAAGCTTAATACTAAATATAATTAGACAAATCCCATTTGTGCTTTTCTTTTCTTACTTATTAGGAATTGTATTTAATATGGGAGTTATGGGAGTATATATTGGAGTAATTGTAGGAAATATAATGGGAAATATAATGGTATTCCTTTACACTAGACATGCTATTAATTTCATAACTAAACAAAAAACAGGTTCTTAGAAATACTTCTACAATGTTTTTCAATAGAAATATTTCTATTTAGTAATTTATTTAGTAGTAGTTTACTTAGTAATTAAATTTACATAAATAATTAGTTAATAAAATTTAACAAAATTATTTATAATTTTAATTACATAGTATATATTTATGAAATTAAATAGGAACAAATTAGAAATAGTATGTTTGATTGGGCTTATTTTTTTAATTATTGCTTCTTTTTCAATTGTTTCAGCCCATCAACCACGTCTAGTATCTGATGATAGTACAATTGCAAATCCAATTGTCATAGAAAATCCAGAAACTTCACAAGCATTTTATGGTGAATTAAATGGTAATCCTGTTTATTATAAAATAACAAGTCCAAAGGACTTTAGATTATATGTTAATATACTAGTTCCAGATATTCCCGGAGCATCTACTGAATTAATATCATTTCAAATACTAGATGAAAATAAAAAAGAAGTAGCTAGTTTTGATGGGAAAAATACTACTTGGAAATCTTATTTTGAAGAATTTGGTGGAGATTATTATCTAAAAGGTCCAGAATATAATGAAACAAAAAAAAGTGGAACTTATTATATAAAAGTATATAATACTAATAATCAAGGAAAATACTCATTAACAGTTGGAGATATTGAAAAATTTCCTGGAAGTGAAGCATTAAATGCTTTAATATTATTACCAGTTTTAAAAGCAAATATATTTGAAGTTCCAATAGTTGAACTATTTTTACAATTTTTAGGACTTATAATGGGGATTGGAACTCTATTAACAATTACTATACTGTTAATAAAATCTAAAAAGTCTGAAGAACATATGAATTTAATAAAAGCCATGAGTAAGCCTTTTAGAATAGTTTTATGGATAGGAATAGTAATAACAACCATAATGTGATTATATAACTATCTACAAAATACAATGAACATTTTAGGAATAGTTACAACACTATGGTTATCCATAACAATAATATTAACTCTAATTACAGATATTAAATTTAATAAAATGTCAAAAAATAAAATTCCAGTTATAATTGCAATTATAGCTATTGTTTTCTGGTTAATTTTCCTATTGCTAAGAATTATTCTAATATAAGTTAATATAAACCTTAAAAATAGGGAAAAAATGTAAATAAAAAAATAAAATTATATATTATTGAAATTAAAAATATTCTCAATATCCAGTTATTTAAAACCTTGCCTAATAACTGTTTTAAGGTTTTCTGGCTTTGTTCTTCGAACATCACTAATATAAATTTCGTGGTGTTTACCATTTAGAGTATATCCATTACTTTCAATATATTCATGAATTTTAGCTACTGTTGGAGCTTTTGCTTCACCATAAGGACCAATGTGCATTATTTGAGCAGCACTTCTCTCATCAAAAGTTTCAAATCTAATTTTTGAAATTGATGGGGGATTTTTTTTAGTTTTAACTTCCCCAATAGCTTTTTCTATAATAGATTTATCTATAAAGTCAGGTTGGCGAATCATTATCGTCCAATTCCAAGAATCTTTATTTTTTATTGAGAATTCCCTCATATCCTCAACCCACCAAAGACCTTCTAGAGGCATAACCACATAATCCTGTTTATTTTCATTTTTACTTATAAATTTAGTTTTATAAGCTACAGGAAAGAGTGTTTCCATTGCATCTTGATATTCTTGAGAGCTATTAGGATCTCCAATTCCATCAATCATTAAAAACTTCATTTTAGGAATATTAACAACAGAAACTTCTTTTTTAGAAGGATAATAAAATTCTTTATTTTCTTTTTTTAAGTCTAATTTTGCCATTAGATCACCAATTATTAGATTAATATATGAAAGACAATCAATCAATTTAATATTAGCAATTATTTATTATTATAATGATAATAATTATTACCCATTACTAAATTATCCAATTATTTATAAATAACCAATTCATCAATACTTTTACGAGGTTTATCTAAACCATCATCATTGGGATAACCTAATGGAGTTAGAACAACTGGAACATGGGACTCATCAAGATTTAGCATTTTACTAAGTGCATCTCTTTTAAATGCAGCTATCCAGCAAGTTCCAAGACCTAAATCAGTAGCTTGTAAAATCATATGATCCATAACAATTGTTGCATCTACTTCAGCTACAGACCACTTATCCCATGAGCGTGTCCAACATTTTTCAGGAATAGCTACAACTGCTAATACAAGAGGTGCTTCAACGAGCCAGTCTCTAGAATAAACTTCTTTTAAAGCTTCTTTATTTATCTTAGTATCAATAACAAATACTTTGAATCCTTGGGCATTAACACCAGTTGGAGCAATAGTAGCTGCTTCTAAAACCATATCTAGCTTTTCTTTTTCAATTTTGTCACTTTTATAGCCCCTTACACTATATCTATTTTTAATTACATCAATAAATTCCATAGAATTCCTCCAATATGTAAGTTACTCAATATTTAGATTAATATTAATAAGTTTATCTATATTTAGTTGGGACTGTAAATATTGTTAGTTGTTACAATTGTTTAAATTGATTTTTTAAGATTAATTTGATTTTAATTGAATTTCAGCTATAATTTTTTCCAACATTCCCACAACTAACATTGGCAGTGCCATTAGTTTAATTTTAATAAGCATATCAATATTAACTTATACCTATATTAATATTTATATAATTATAGTGTTATAATAATGTATTCCTATTTTATGTTATTATATGTCTATTTAAATTAATTATTTTAATTTTTTTCTTTAATCCAATGATATACCATTGGTAATGCTGAAACAACCACAACTGCAACTATAAAAATTGAAAAATTGTCTTTAATAAAAGGAATATTACCAAAAAGATATCCCATAAAGAAAGCCGTGAAAACCCACATAAATGCCCCAATGACATTGAAAAATAAGAAATTTTTATAAGGCATTGTACCTATACCAGCAACAAATGGGGCAAAAGTACGAATGATTGGAATAAATCTAGCTATAATAATAGTTACTCCTCCATGTTTCTCATAGAACTTATGAGCCTTAATAACATACTCTTTTTTTAAATACTTAGAATTTGTATGAAACATTTTAGGACCTAATAATTTTCCAATATGATAATTAACAGTATCTCCTAAAATAGCTGCTAAAACTAGAACAACTATTGAAGTAATAGTATCAAGCATCCCCATAGCAGATAAAGTACCTATTACAAAAATTAAAGAATCCCCTGGTAAAAATGGAGTTATAACTAATCCAGTTTCACAGAAAATAACTGCAAAAATTAGCAAATAAGAGTAAATACCTAAAGTATTAACAAGCTCCCCCATAAAAACATCTAAATGTAGAATAATATCTATTAAATGATTAGCTATGTCCATTTAAACTCTCCTAGCATAATAAATAAGTACAAATAAATAAGTGCAAATAATCAAATGCATTATAATAAAAATAAAAATAGTGATAATATAGCACCAAAACTAAAAAATCAGTTTAGAAAAAACAATTAAGAAGAATAACTCTTAAACCACACCCTGGAAAAAGATTAATTATGAATAATAAAATATGAATAATAAAACTTAGAAAAAAAGATTAGAGCTAAAATTATACTTTTAATTTCATATACTACGCTTTTCATCTAAATTATAATAGTCAATATCATCAATATCACAGAATTTTCTAAATTCCCGTTCGTTATTCATTTCTTCACGAGTATGGGCTATTAAACCGGGAATACGACCAATCATGAAAATTGCAGAACCTAATGAAGAATCAAAGCCCATATCTAATAAAAGACCTGCATTAACACCATCAATATTAAGTTTAATATTTTTCTTTTCAAAAAGAATTTCTTCAATAGCTAAAGCTAATTTAGTATAAATACCAATGGAATCATTTTTTTCTGCTAATTCAATTAATTTAGTAGCTCTTGGATCAAAATCATGGTACCTATGGCCAAACCCTGGAACTTTAATGTTTTTAGTCTCAAAATCATCGACAATTCGCATAGCAATCGATTTAAGTATCTCATCATCTATCATTTCATCAATAGTCTTAGTATCATCCGAACAGCCAGTGCTAGAATTAATATGATTATTAAGCATATTATTAATATTAACTCCTTCAATAACCTGCATCACTTTTAAATCATCGGAATTATTAACATTAACACCAATATCCCCATCATTATTGACATTAATATAATCTGAATTGGAATTATTATTTTCATTTATTAAATTCTTAGTAATAAGTTCATCTTCCGAAATTTTGGATTCTAAACCTTCAACAAGTTCTTTATCATTTAAAAGTGCTTTTGGGTCAAAATTAGAAATTGAAGATTCTAAAACTTCCATAAAATCCCCAATAGCTCCTGCATGATTTTTACCAAAAGAAAGAAAAGCACCTGCAACGGCTGAAGTTAAAGGAGACCCTGAAGAGGCAATTAATCTTGCAACTTGAGTACTAGGTGGAGTTAATCCATGATCACAAAAAGATACAAGAATATGTCGCATCATATTAGTTTGCTTTTCATTAGGTAACTCAGACCTCAAAAGGAGAAATACCATTTCTGAGAAAGCTAAGTTTTCAATTAAATCTTCTTGTGCATACCCTCTTGTTTCTAATTCATTAGAATCTATTTTAGTAATACTTGTTTTCCATTTAGATTCTCTTACTTTAAGAACACTTTCAAGTTTGCTTTTTCCAATAGCCATAATCAACCCTCTTATTTATTTAAACATTGAAAAATCAATTCAATAGTTTAATAAGATTAAATTATTTAATTATCCTATTTATTTACCATATTGATTTGGAATTATAAAATTAATAATAAAATTAACTTTATTGAATTCAAAGATTTGATATTTTGTTAATATTAATAGTCATAAACTACTTAAAATGCATAATTAAACTGTATGTTATTATAATTTAAAATAAATACAATCTTTTATAGTAATTATATAGTAGTTCTTTTATTTAATAAACTTTACTATAATTGCCCACTTCTGTCAATTTAAGGGTTTTTTTAAAGTAAATTTTTATAAAAATTCAAAAAATTATTCAGAATATTTATACATAATATTGTTAAATTTAGTTAAAATTTAGTATTTAATTGCTTAATTTAACAGAGTTGATAATTACATAATTAGTTGAAAAGTTTAAAGTTTAAAAAAATTTATTTGGTTTATAACAATATAATTATAATTTAAATTAAGCTAAATTAAAAATAAAATAAATAAAATACTGACTAATTCAAATACTATAAAATCACAACTCAAATGAACTAACTCTAGGTTCAACAAAACAAAGCGGACGACAAGCAACAATTCTGACACCGCTAGCTCTTTGAGGGCCAATATTAAGAAATGTTCCCAAAACAGTTGTAGAGCCACCTAATCCCATTGGACCAATATTAGTAGTATTAAGTTCTTTTGAAATATAATTTTCAAGTTCTGACTGATTATTAAGATTTCCGAATGCCATTGCTTTTAACATTAGAGAATTAGCTTCCCAATGTGTCCTACCAATACCAATTGCAGGAATTGAAGGTGTGCATCCTAATTGAGATAGTGATTCTTTTAACCACTCCAATGGTTGGGCTAAAACAGTTTTATAAGAACGTTTATGAAATACCCTATAAGTTTTAGCTCTTATTTCAGGACCTCCTCCTAAAAAAAGAATATTTACCTTGATTTTATCTCCTTCAATACTTTCTACTAAAAAAGGAGCAGAATCTAACATTTCCGGATTAGTGAAAAGGCCTTCGCTTTGTTCAATTCTAGTGATATCATTACCTTTAACAGCCATTGGCCGTCCTGGAAGCTTTTTTAGACCTTTAGATATTCCAAGTTTAATATCAGAAAATAAATTAGAAGGAACATTAGCCCCGTTACCAATTTCAATAATAATATGGGGAATACCCGTATCATC
>JBOFHT010000096.1:0-23527 GCA_051649785.1 Methanobacteriaceae archaeon | reverse complement strand
TTATTAATAATTACTGCAATATTGTTAGCATTTTTTGTGGATATAGTAACATCCAGTTTAGTAATATTATCTAGCGAAAATATCAATATAAGTTTTTTAGGCTTAGCTTTCCTTATTATAGCAGCTATACTTTTTTATAAATTTTTCATTTCAAAAGAAACAATCAATATCAAATTAAGAGGAACCATAGCTTATGAATTTATAGATAATAAAATAAAACCAATTGAGATTTATGGATATGAATTTAATGAGAATTTTAATGCATCATTAGAATCTTTGCTTCCTAAAAATAGAAAATACCGTCAAATATTTAATAAAGAAAAAAATAATAACGAAAATGTTGAAAAAAATTATAAATACAATCCTGATGATATTACTAATAAAAAGAATATTATAAATTCCATATTGGAATATTTAATATTAGAAAAACTAAGTATACATTTAGATGATTATTATAATACACATGAAATTGATGAAGAAAAAATAATAACAATAACTATAAGTAATTTAGAAAATAGGATTTTTTCAGAGAATAATGTTTTAAAGAATATCATCAAAGAAGAATTTGAGATAAATTTACCAATAAATTCAAAAATAACAAGAAATACAAACAATTATTTAGAAATTAATAATAAAATATTTGACATCATCATAATCCCTGATTATAAAGGGTTTAATGAATATACAAATCCTATTATAACAGATTATAATGCTGAAAAAGAACAATATCCATTTTACTTGATTGAAATCAAATTATCTATAATTTTGAAAAGAGATATCTTATTCAATGATGATTATGGATGGCTCGACTCATTTTTAGATGAAATATACGAGTTTGTTTCTATTGAACACTTAAATAAAAAACTAAATCCAGACCTTTTAAATTGTCTTTTGAAAATAATTAAATAAGCTTATAATTTAAAACAAGTAGTTTCAAGCCAATAAAATAGATAACTTATTGATTTGTGATAAAAATTGATGAGGATATAATTAAAAAATAGATAACTTATTGATTTGTGATAAAAATTGATGAGGATATAATTAAATTATCCTCTAACTAATTTAGAATCATCTTTACGATGATATGTGCTTGATGACCTAATTTTACCGCTTTTACCATGTATAACGACTTCAGTATCACCACTAGCTTTTGCTAGATTAACAGCATGACTAATAGCACTTTTTTGAGTCTCATGGCATGATGTTGCATTTGGGTTTTTGTTGCACCAACCACCACTAGGATTTTTAACAATATGAATTTGATTTTTATTTCCACTCATAATGAATGCCTCCTTCTAATTAGAATGATAATTATATCAATTATATTTTTATAAATTAAATTATTTAAATGTATTGGTAATTTTAATAAATCACTTATAAATATTTTAGAATAATTTTTTGAGTTTTCATAAAATTTTATTTTAAAAATCCTTAACTTTACTATTAATTGTTAATTGATATACTCGTAAAAAAATAAATTATACAATATTAATCTATAAATTAATAGCTATTCCTCTAAGGGATTTATAATCATCTCTTTTTTAAATTCTTCTCTTGGTAAAAATGGATACATATCTTCAAGAGGTTTTGATATCATAGTTCCATCGTCTTTTTGTAAAGCTGAAACAGAAGGTATGATATCTTGATCTCTAATTGAAAATAGTTCACATATAACAGGTTCTTTTGTTTTGTATATTTCTTTGAATTGTTCTTCCATTTTTTCAATTTTATCCATAGCAATATATTTAATACCATATGCATTACAAATCTTTTTTAAATCTGGGAATGAAACTCCATTAGTTTTATCTGTACCAATAGAATGTTCGAAAAATTTCCTTTGTGTGGCTCTGATTGATAAATATCCATCATTATTCCAAACAAACAATTTCACGGGTAGTTTATTGTGGACTAATGTTTGCAATTCTTGTATGTTCATTTGAAGACTTCCATCTCCTGTAATTGCAATTATCTGTTCATCTTTTTTACCTTTGACTTTGTTTTCTTTTGCAGAATAAATAGCTCCAATAGCAGCAGGTAACGAGAACCCCATTTCGGCTTGACCTCCTGTGGTAATGTATTTTTGGTCTTTTTTAAACTGCATAGCTTGTGAAACAACATAAAAAGAAGATCCCGCATCCGAAATTATTGTTGCAGGTTCATTTAAAGTTTTTGATAGTATTTCTATAAATTTATATAGATTAATTCCATTTGAATCATCATCATATTCTGGAAGGAAAATACTCCATTTTTCTTTCCATTCTTGACAGGTATTTACCCACCTTTCGCTTTTACTAAGGGTATTACTAATGTTAACATTTTCAACATACTCAAAAAATTCTCTTAAGTCAGCATTAATAAATCTATCAATTTTAACAGTATTTTTTTTGTGTTCAAATTCGTCTATGTCAATTACAGTAGTTTTTGCTTCACGAGCAAATAGTTCATATTCATGACCTGTTGAGCTCACACTTAACCTACTTCCTAAAACAAGAATATGATCAGAATTTTGAATTGCAAAATTTCCCCCACGGTCTCCTTTGTTACCGATTCTCCCAATAAACAAAGGATGTTCTGAATTTAAAGTATCTATACCTAACCTTGATGCAACATAAGGAATATTAAATTTTTCAATAAATTTTTTAAATTGAGGAACTGTTTTACTAAGTTTAATTCCTTGTCCTGCTAGGATGATTGGCCTTTTAGCATTAAGTAATTCTTTTACAGCTGTTTCAAAGTCTTTTTCATGATTTTTATTTATTTCAATATCTTTATTTGCTTTATTTTTTATTTCATCAAATTCTTTAAGTTCTTCTCCATTAATTATACTACCTTGAATATCTAGAGGAATATCAATCCAAACTGGACCAGGTCGTCCACTATTTGCAATATAATATGCTTTTTCTAATTCATATTTAATTTCATCAGGATTAGTTATCATAGTTGAATATTTAGTTATTGGTTTTACAATAGGTAAAATATCCGCTTCTTGAACTCCAAATTGTCTTAAAGGTAATCCTGATAAATGAACTGTTTCTTTTCTTTTTGTTTGTCCCGAAAGGAATATGCATGGAATATTATCTTGATATGCATTTAAAACACCAGTTATGGCATTTGTTCCCCCACAACCTGTTGTTAAAATCGCTGCACCTGTAGTGTAATTATGCTTTGCATAAGATGTAGCAGCCATTGCCGCACTTTGTTCATGGTGCACACAAACAGCTGTTAAATCTTCACATGCAGCAACACCATCATCTAAAAACATAGCTCCTCCACCAGTCACAAGAAAAACATGCTTTATTCCCTTTTTAACTAAAAAATTAGCAACATAATCAACTAACCTTAATTTCATATTATTCTCTCCATTTTATAATCATTAAACTATTTTTACTAAAGTTCATAAAATTTCATTTAAAGCTTTTTCTATTCTACTTAAACCTTCAATAATTCTTTCTTGTGATGTGGCATAACAAAGTCTAACATACCCTTCCCCATATTCTCCAAAATTGGTACCTGGTAATAATGATACATGTCCTTTTTCTAACATCAAATCTGTAAATTCTTCGCTTGTTAACCCAGTTCCAGTTATATTAGGGAAAACATAAAAAGCACCACCAGGATTCAAACAGTTAATACCTTTTATTTTATTTAATCCATTAACTAGTAAATCTCTTCTTTTCATATATTCTATCATCATATTATTAACATAATCTTGTTTTCCATTTATTGCTTCAATTCCTGCTTTTTGAATAAAAGGAGAAACACAGGATGATGTTGTTTGAAGTAATAATGACATTTTTTCTATTAGAAATTCAGGAGCAATAGCAACTCCAAGACGCCAACCAGTCATTGCAAAAGATTTAGAAAATCCATTAGCTATAATTGTTCTTTTTTCACAATTATCATAAATTCCCGGAGTTGAAAATTTATATTCTTCATTAAATGTCATACGAGCATATATTTCATCACTATAAATGTATATATCATTTTCTTCAGCAATTTCATAAATTCTCTTTATTTCTTTAGGAGTCATTGTTGCCCCTGTGGGATTATGAGGTGAATTTATAATAAGTAACCTTGTTTTATCAGTTATTGATTCTTCTACTAAATCAGGATTCATACGAAATTCATCTTCTTCTTTAAGTGGAACATGTATTGGATTAACATTACAAAAATCTAAAACTGAGTAATAACTTGGAAATCCTGGGTCGGGGACTAAAACATCATCTCCAGGATTAACTAAACATCTTACTGCATAATATATGAGTATATTTGCCCCAGGACTTACTAAAACTTGAGATAATTTTGGTTTAAATCCTCTGTTTTTTTCTGTTGTATCACAAACAACTTTTCTAAAGTCAATATTTCCTGTGGATGTTTCATAGTGAGTATCTCCATTTTTTAAAGAAGCATATGTTGCTTCAATAATGTTAGGAGGTGTATCAAAATCAGGATCTCCAATCTCAAAATGACATATGTCAATACCTTTAGACTCTAATTCTTTTACTTTAGCTAAAACTTTAAACATAGGTTGCCCTTGAAGATGATATGCAGCTTCTGCTAATTTATAACTCATTGTTTTTTCTCCCATAATATTTAATCAAACTTTGAAGTATTAAATCTTGGCTATTTAAATACAATTAAATAATTATGTTATAAATATATATTTAATTAAATATATAGATATATGTGTAATAAATTAATAATAGTATTTTATAATTATCAAAAATTTAATAATTTTTGTATCAAGTGGTGTAAAATAAACAATATAATAATAAATTGTCATTTATATAACTAAATTTTTGAGGGAATTTTTAATGAAAAAAGCAATTGTAACTGGTGCAAGTTCAATGATTGGGTCTGCATTAGTTGATTTTTTAGTAAAAAAAGGTATTGAAGTTCTAGCTATTTCTAGACCTAACTCTGATAAAGTTAGCAATATCCCTAATTCTGAATTAGTTGAGATTTTTGAATGTGATTTATCTAATTTAAATTTATCTAATCTTAATTCTAGTAGTTCTGTTAAAAATGATTTTGATGTATTTTTCCATTTTGGGTGGGTAGGAACTTCTAAATCTACTCGTAATAACCCTAATATTCAATTTTCTAATATAAAATATACTCTTGATGCTGTAAAACTGGCAAAAAACTTAGGCTGCGGTGTTTTTGTTGGTGCAGGTTCTCAAGCTGAATATGGGATTGCTTGTGAAAATTTATCTGAAAATACTCCTATAAATCCTAATTCTTCTTATGGAATAGCTAAATACTCAGCTGGAAAATTGAGTAAGATTTTAGCTGATGATTTAGGGTTGAAACATGTTTGGGGGAGGATTCTAAGTGTTTATGGTCCAGGGGATAATGATTTTACACTTATAATATCTTTAATAAAATCATTAATTAATAATGAAAAGTTTTCAACAACAAAAGGTGAACAAATTTGGGATTATTTATATGTAGATGATTGTTCTAGGGCTTTTTTCTTAATGGCTGAAAATGCTCCTCATGGTTCTGTTTATCCAGTTGGTTCAGGAGATTCTATTTGTATTAGTGATTCTATAAGTTCTATTAAGGGTATTATAAATCCTTCTTGTGCAATTGGTTTTGGTGATTTAGATTATTCAAAAAACCAAATTATGCATCTTTGTGCAGATATTTCTAAATTAACAGAAGATACGGGATTCAAACCTCAAATAAGTTTTGAAGAAGGAATAAAAAGAACAGTTCATTGGATTAAAAATAAAAAAGATGAAAAATAATCATTTTTTAGGTTTTTGATTAGTTTAGATAATTATTTATTATCCAAGTTTAATAATTTAATTATTAATCAGATGATAATTGTAATATTGTTGGGATTATTATAGGTGAAAGTTTGAACATTTCTTTAATATCAAGGTTTTTTGATTATCGTAATGAGGAATAGGTAGCTATTCTAAAATGCTTTTTAAGGGTCTTAATCAATGTAATAATGTTGATTTAAGATTATTAAGTCAGGATGACAGTATTATTAAAGGAGATGATATTTTTGGTTATTTATTTTTTTCATTACTTGAAGTACCTTTCAAAGTAAAAGAATCGGATATTTATCATGCTTTATCCCCTATTGAGTCAATAAGACTCAATAAGAAAAAATCTGTTGTTACAATACATGATTTAATGCTTTTAAAAATAGCTAATATAATATACCCAAATAATAAATTCATGTCTAAAGCAATGAATTTATTTTTTAAAAAAGCAATGGGATCAGCTATTAAGTGCGAAAAAATAGTTGCAATTAGTGATGAAACTGCAGGGGAATTAAATCAATATTATAATATTGATTTAGATAGTATATCTGTTGTTAGACAGGCGATAGCTAGCTATTTTTATCCTAATTCTAATTTTAATTCTAGTTTTTTAAATAACCCTGAAACTAATGATAAATTTACTGTAGGAACTATATCTAATATTAATAATAGAAAAAGAATTGATATTTTAATTAATTCCTTTTTAGAAGCCGATATTGAGGATTCTTGTCTTTTAATTGGTGGAAAAGGTCCTCAGCTTGATGAACTTAAAAGATTAGCTGGTAATGATTCAAGGATTAAATTTTTAGGTTTTGTAGCTAATGAAGATATGAATGATTTTTATAATTCTTTAGATGTGTTTGTGTTTCCTAGTATTATGGAGGGGTATGGTATTCCATTAGTTGAGGCTATGGCTTGTGGGAAGCCGGTTATAACGCTTGTTGATGGATATATTCCAAGTGATATAAAAGATCGGACTTTTGTAACAAGTGAGTTAAATCTAGCTAATGTATTAACTAACCGTGAATTCAAATGTAATATAAAATCTAATATTCAATTTGCTAAAGAACATTCAATCGAGAATATGGCTAAGGAAATGATTAAAGTTTATGATGATATGATTTAGGTTTATACACTATACTTTTTTTTAATTATCGAGTCTTGGTCAAAAATATGCTCTATACCAAAATTTTCTTTATTTATCAATCGGAGATTTTAATGAAGTTTTGATTTAGAAGTTTTGACTTTTAACTAAGACTCTTATCTTTCAATAAGTTGAAATTATACTTATTACTTTTGTGATGCTATTCCACAACTAATAATTATTAGTTAGTATAAATTAAGAATATATGATATTAAAGGAAGGATAGTTAAGAAATGGATTTCTCAAAGAATTAATTAATGTGGTAAAATGAGTTTATAAGGTGTTTTATATGGTAAATCAAGATAATTTAGAAGGATTCAAACTCCAAGAAACAATTTTTTATATTGGTGATGAAGGAGCAGTAACTGCTGAATTTATAATTGGGGATGAAACATTATGGGCAAGCCAAAAAACAATAGGGGATGTATTTAGTGTTACTGTAAAAAACATAAGTAAACATTTAAATAATATTTTTGCTAGTGGTGAACTAAATAGGGATGATGTGATATTTAATCCTAACGATTCTACTAATAGTGGAATCGTTATTAATCCTAATGCAAAAACACAACCAATACTTTATAATCTTGATGCTATTATTGCTGTAGGTTATCGTGTGAACTCTAAACAAGCTACTCATTTTAGAATATGGGCTACTAACACATTAAAAGAGTTTATGATTAAAGGATTTGTTTTAAATGATGAATTATTAAAAAATGGGAAACGATTTGGTAAAGATTATTTTGATGATTTACTAGAAAAAATACGTGAGATAAGGACCATAAAAAATCTTCGATTTTTGTGGCACGAAAAATCGGAGATTTTTCAGTGTTTCTGAGCGAAGATTTAATCAAAAAATAACTGATATATACGCTACAAGTTATGATTATAACAAAAGTGCTGAAATTACTAAGTATTTTTTTGCATCTGTTCAAAATAAGTTAATATATGCGATTAGTGGTAATACTGCTGCAGAAATCATTAGTCAACGTAGCGATGTTAGTAAAAAGTATATGGGGCTAACAAGTTTTAAATATTCCAATGGAAAAGTAATGCAAAGTGATGTAGTTATTTCAAAGAATTATCTTAATAAGATGGAATTAAATAAACTTAATAGTTTAGTAGAGGGTTTTTTAATTCTTGCAGAAGATCGTGCTAAAAGAGAAATTCCAATGGCTATGGGAGATTGGGCTGATTTATTAAATAAATATATAACTATTAGTGATTATCTTATTTTAAATCATAAAGGAAATATATCTAATAAAGAAGCACAAGAACTTGCAATAAATAGATATAATGAATATAGAGTTATTCAAGATTCTACTTACAAATCTGACTTTGACGAAGTCATTGAATCAATCAAAAGATTAGAAGGAAAAAAATAAATATTAAGTTTAAAAAAGGAGAGAAAAAATGATAAAAAATCTAAAAGAATATAGAAAAACATCATTTAAACGGCTAAATGAAAATATATCTCCTGAAGAAGAAATAAAAATAGAAAAGGAGTTAAAAAAGTTTAGAAAAGAAAATCCTGAAATAATGTATCAATTAAGAATTGATAAATGGGCAAATATGCCAAATGGATACAAAAACGATTAAAATGATAAAATGAAGAAGAATATGGATGGTCTGTTGTAATATATGTTGCCAAAAAACTTACACTCGGAGAAGAAGGAGAAATTAGCTGAATTAGTCAACTTTAGGAAAAATAACTCCTAAATAATTAACATAATAATATAAATAACATTATAATAATAGTTTAATAATGGGATAATATATTATTGATATTAGTAGTGTTATTACTTATTATTAATGTTAAAATTATTGTAGCACTATTATGGATAATAGTATTGTTATTATTACTGTTATTGAATATTATATGAATTATAGAAATTAATAGAGTGATTTTATGTCTGATACTGTTAAATCTAATACTGTGGGAATGATTTTGTGTGGTGGTTTTGGTAAACGCCTTCGTCCAGTTACTGAGAAAATACCTAAACCTCTTGTTGAAATTAAGGATGATTATACTATTCTTGATAAACAAATTTTTGATTTTAAAAATGCAGGTGTTGAAGAAGTTTATCTTTTAGCTGGTTTTTTACATGAGAAGATAAAAGATAGATATGCTGACTTGTATAAAGGTGTTAATATTCACTATGTAATAGAAGATGAACCTCTTGGAACATTAAATGCTATTCGCATTGGAATGAATGCATTAAATAATAGCCCAAACAAAGGAAAGTCATGTGTTATTCGTAATGGTGATGTGGTAGCTGACTTGAATTTGGAAAAAATGATTCAAATAGGTGAAAACTCTGACTATCCAGTTTCTATGTTTATTACAAAAATGCAATCTCCTTATGGTATTGTTGAAGTTAGTGGAGATAGATTAAGCTCTTTTAAGGAGAAACCTCTTCTTGATTATTATATTAATGCTGGAATTTATTTTGTTAAAGATACTATTGATTTTGGTGACTTTGAAACGGGTGATATTGAAAAAACGGTATTTCCAGTACTTGCTAAAAATAATCAACTAGGTTACTATAAAGAAGATGGTCTCTTTTGGATGGCAATTGACACCAATAAAGAGCTAGAAATGATTCGTAAAGAATATGAAAATCGTACAGATAAACCTTGGGGTTATGAGAAAGTTCTTATTTACACAGAAAAATACTTAACTAAAGAGTTATTTATTAAGGAAGGTTATCAAACTTCTTTCCATTATCATGATAAAAAAGATGAAACTATGTATATAATTTCTGGAGCAGGGTATATTGAATTTGAAGATAAAAAAGAATACTTTGGTAAAAATGATTCAATTCGTATAGAACCTCATGAACATCACTCTATTGTAGCTACAGAGAATACTGTTTTACATGAAGTTTCAACTCCTCATTTAGATGATACAATAAGGGTTAATGACTTCTATACACGGTAGCTCTTTTATTTTTATTTTACATTATTTTTCATTTCATATTCAATTTTTTTTCATTTTTTTTAGCTATATCTATTGCCCATATATTATTTCATTATTTTTTAGATTTTATAATACTTTTTCAGTATATGTTAATAATAGGGGCTATCTTATGTAATGGTGGTCGAATCAATCTGTCAACTTAAGCAATTAAATATTAAATCTTAACTAAATTTAATAAATTACTTATAACTATTCATAAAAATTTACTTTAAAAAATCCTTAAATTGACAGAAGTGATTATAATTAAATATATTTATATATTAGTTAGCACATATTAATATTTGCTTAGGAAAGCATAACTTGGCTATTCAATTTAGTAATTGATTGCCTAATTAAAGTGTTTTGTAGAAAATAAAGATTTTCAAATCACATATCTTCTCAACACTTTATTTTTTTTATTTTTTTATATTATTTGAAGTCTCACTCAAAAAGATTTTTTTTATATTTGTGCTAAAAATGAATATCTAATAAATTCAACATCTATTTTAATTTATATTAATAACTGTTAATCCTGTGTATTCGCAATGTTTTTAAATATCATAAAATCAATATATATTTTTATGAATAATAGTCCTTTAAATAATGAAGATAATATATTTGATTCCATTAATAAGTGCTTTCAAAAGGAACGGAATGACTCTAACCCAAATCACAGATTAGAATTTTTTAAAAAGTTCCCATTCTTCTTTGTAAAAACTGAGGATGGTTCTTATTCAATAACATCAAAGGAAATAAATAATAAAGTTGAAGTATTACACACTTCAACAGGAGCAATTAGTGAATCATTTGAAAAGTTTATAAAACCTTTAAAATTAGATTATACTAATGATATATCTATTTTGGATGTTTGTGGAGGATTAGGATATAATTCGTCTGCTATGATAGCTAATTTTTTAGAAAATTCTAATAATAATAATTCTATTAAAAATAATTCTAGTAATTCTAATTTATATTATAATAATACTAATTCTAATACTAATTTATCAATTGATATTATAGAAATATCCCCTGAAACATTAGCTGCAGGGTTAATTGTTCCATCTCCTATTAAAAGTCATAATATTGTAAAAAAAGCTATTGAAACTAAATTGATTAGTGAAAATTTTGCAGGGCTTAAATTAGAAAAATCAGATATTCCTGAAAATATAGATATTAATATTTTCTGCGAGGATGCGAGGAAAACAGTTAAAAAACTTAAAACTAATAGCTATGATGCAATATTTTTAGACCCATTTTCTCAAAATATGTCTCCCGAACTTTTTACTGTTGATCTTTTTAAAGAATTTAAGAGAATAATTAAAAATAATGGAATAATTGCTACTTATACTTCTTCATCACCAGTTAGATATGGTTTTATTGAAGCAGGATTCCATATCGGTGTAGGACCAATTTTTGGTAGAAGACAAGGTGGAACATTAGCGTCACTTAATCCAGATATTTTAGATAAATCATTACCTAAAAATGATGAAATTAAAATAGCTATTTCTGATGTTGGAATTCCTTTTAGAGACAAAAATCTTGATTTAAGTAGTGAAAAAATACTTGAAAATAGAAGAATATCCAGGCAAAAAGCTAGGCATACTACTAAAATATCTTCGGCTGTGAAAACTTCAATATTTTTAGGTGAAGATATTGCTGATGAACCATTAAAAAGAAGAGTAGAACGAAATCTTGCTAAAGTTAATATCCCTAGTGCAAAATCTGAAGAAGCTTATTATATTATTCAAGTAGAAGATGATTATAATGAGGACTCTAGTTCTAATTCTAATTCAAAAAATAGAATACACAAAATGAATAAACGACTTCAAAAAATAATTAATTCTAATAAGATATAATTGTAATGTTTGTTATTTTAATTATTACTATTTTTTGGTTTTATTTTTAATTCGTTTTGGCAATGACTTTTTATTTTAATTATTACTATTTTTTCTTTTAATACTATTAATATTAATATATCTAGCTTAAAATATTAACAGCATAAATATTTATATAATCAAATACATAGAATATTATAATAAATTATAATATTAATCTTTCATTGTAACTATTATTTATGGATATAGAGGTCATTATATTTATATAATCAAATACATAGAATATTATAGTAAATTATAATATTAATCTTTCATTGTAACTATTATTTATGGATATATGGGTCATTATATTTATATAATCCTAACATGGAGTGAATTATTTTGTCAGAAGTGTCTTCAAAAGAAGCATATGAGTTTAAAATGACTCTTCAAGAATTGGAAGAGAAAAAAGGAAGGGGAACTGAATTAGTTTCGGTTTATATTCCACATGATCGTCAAATTAGTGATGTAGTTAGGCATATGAAAGAAGAACTTGGTCAAAGTGCTAATATTAAAAGTAAGCAAACTAAAAAAAATGTTCAATCAGCTATTGAAGTAATTATTCAAAGATTACGCTTATTTCCCAAAGCTCCTGAGCGTGGTTTAGTTCTTTTTGTTGGAATGGTTCCACGTGGTGGACCTGGAACTGAGAAAATGGAGACTTTTGTTTTCGAACCTCCTGAAACAATTGTAACATACACTTATCATTGTGATTCTGAATTTTTTTTAGAACCTTTAGAATATATGCTAGCTGTTAAAGAAGTTTATGGTTTAACAGTTTTAGATAGGAAAGAAGCTACAATAGCTGTTCTACGTGGAAAGAAAATTGATATTATAAAAACATTAACTAGTGGTGTTCCAGGTAAACATAAAGCAGGTGGACAATCCCAAAGAAGATTTGATAGATTAATTGACTTAGCTGCCCATGAGTTTAAAAAAAGAATTGGGGAACATATGAATGATGCTTATCTTGATTTACCTAATCTTGAAGGGGTAGTTATAGGTGGGCCAGGTCACACTAAAGAAGAGTTTTTAAAAGGAGAATATCTTCATTATAGTATTAAAGAAAAGGTAATAGCTACTATTGATACTTCTTATACTGGTGAATTTGGAATACGTGAGATTATTGATAAATCAAGGGATATTCTAAATGAAATTGATGTAATGAAAGAAAAAGAGCTAGTTCAAAAGTTTTTAAAAGAACTGGTTCATGAACATGGATTATCTTCCTATGGGGAAGAAGATGTTAGAAAAAACCTTCAAATGGGTGCTGTTGATACACTTTTAATTTCTGAAGCATTAAAAAATAAAAGAAAGCTTTATAAATGTCAAAATTGTGGCCAAGAAAAATATGTAACTTTTAAAGAAGATAAACCTGGACATGAAGAATTTTGTGAAAATTGTAATGAGAAAATGAAAGTTCACAAGACTGTTGACCTTGTTGAAGATTTCTTAGAAATGGCTGAAGAAATTGATGCTAATGTAGAAGTAATTTCAGCTGAAACTGAAGAAGGTATGCAACTTTACAAAGCTTTTGGTGGGATAGCTGCTATTTTAAGGTATAGGATCTAATTCAGCTATATTAATAACTTTTTTTAACTCTATTCTTTTTTATAGGGTTATATAATTTATTATTATTCATACTATTATTACTCTTATTATTTTATTTCACTAGTTTATTATTATCATTATTTTATTATTTCACTATTATGTATGGAGAGGATTTATTGATAGTAGGGACAAGAGGAAGTAAACTTGCTTTAACTCAAACTAACCAAGTTGCTAAAGATTTATCTAATGTTACTGGAACTAAAATCGAAAAAAAGATAATAAAGACTAAGGGAGATAAAATAACAACTTCTCAATTATATAATATGGATTCCAAAGGACTTTTTACAAAAGAACTTGATAATGCAGTTCTTGATGAGGAAGTTGATTTTGCAGTACATAGCTTAAAAGATGTTCCAACTGATTTGGATGAAGATTTAGAGATTGTAGCTGTTCCTATTCGCCAATCCCCCCTCGATGTTTTAGTATCAAACAGGAACTGGGATGAATTAGGAGAAGGATCAACTTTAGGCAGTAGTAGTTTAAGGCGTGAAGCATTTTGTAATTATCATAAAAAAGGATTTAAATTACAAGCTCTTCGTGGAAATATTGATACTCGTATTAATAAAGTACTAGAAGGAGAAGTTGATGCTACTATTATGGCTGAAGCTGGTTTAAATAGGTTAGGATTGAGTAAATTTATTAAACATAAATTCACGGCGGATTATATTATGCCTCCTGCAGGTCAGGGTGCTTTAGCTATTATTACTCGCTGTGATTCATGTGAAAAAGATAAAATAGTTAAATTAAATGATTATAATTCACAACAAGAAGTTTTAGCTGAAAAAACAGTTCTTGAAGAATTAGGTATTGGGTGCCAATGGCCTTTAGGGGTCTTAGCTAGAACTAGTACTTCTAAACCAGGGGCTATGGAGCTATCTTCTGTTTTGCTTACTAAAGAAGGTGAAATGCTTTCTAAAGTGGAATTAGAAGGTTCTATAAAAGAAGCTTATGCTTTAGGTAAAAAAGCTAGTAGCTATGCTAAAGAATATATATAAATTTTTACTAGCTAATTTCATAATTATACTTAAATTTATTTAATTTTACATATCTATATAAATTATTAAACCATATATAAACATAATATTAATATACAAGTAGCTATTAATAATATTATTAGATTATATGTATTAATTAGTAAAATTAACAATATTTATATTGTTGTAGTTTAGTGTATTTGGATTTTATTTTTATAACAATATTGTCCATAATTTATTAATATCACTAATAGCATGGCAACAATCATAATAATACTACTAATAACAATAATTATAATAATTATATATTTAATAATTATATTTTAAAATAATAGCTATAAAACTATTAAACTTATTATACTTATAAAACTTATTTAAATTATTAATTTATCCAAAGGAGGATTTTTGTTGAAAGATCTTAATGTTGCAGTTATTGGTGTTGGGGCAATGGGTTATAACCATGCAAGAGTTTATCATAATTTAAAAGGAGTTAACTTTGTCGCTGCAAGTGATGTTAGTAAAATGAATTTAAGTAAAATAGCTAAAAGATATGGTGCCGAAGGTTTTCTTGAATATAAGGATGTGTTGAAAAACCCAGACATTGATGTTGTTAGTGTTTGCGTACCTACAACTCACCATTATAATGTAGTTATGGATGCTATTGAACAAGGAAAACACGTTTTAGTAGAAAAACCTATTGCATTTACTTTAAAAGAAGCAGAAAACATGGTTAAGTTTGCTAAAGATGAAGGTGTTATTTTAGGGACTGGTCATGTAGAACGTTTTAATCCTGCTGTAAAAAAAGCAAAAGAGCTAATTGAAACCGATGTTATTGGGGATGTTGTTTCAGCTTCTGCAAAAAGAGTAGGTCCATTTCCTCCCCGTATAAAAGATGTGGGTGTAACTATTGATTTAGCTATTCATGATTTGGATGTTATGTACTATTTATTTAATCAAGAAGTTACTCAAGTTTATGCTACTATTGGAAGTATTTTAGAGCGTTGTGAATTTGAGGATCATGCTGAGATAATGACTAAATTTGAAGATGGAATAACTGGAATTTTAGAAGTTAATTGGCTTACCCCATATAAAAGAAGAGAAATTGAAATTACGGGAACTGATGGTATAATTTCAGTTGATTATATTGAGCAAAGTATTGATATTCATGGTAAATTTGCTCAAGATGTTCAAATAAAACATGAAGAACCTCTTAAATGTGAATTATATTCATTTATTAACTCTGTTCGGAATGGCGAAGCTCCTGAAATTACTGGTGAAGATGGATTACATGCCCTTAAAATGGTTTTAGCTGCTAATAAATCTTCTAAAACTGATGCTCCAGTAAGTTTAGATGAAATAGTTTAATAATTTAAATATACTATTGATCTGGCATTTTCAAACTTAAAAACAAGTAAGTAAATCTACTACTAATAACTCAATTAATAAATTGGTGGAAATATGAGTAAAAAACTTATAAAAAAGGCACATGAACTTAGGAGTCATGGTTTCACAACTGGTGAAATAGCTGATGAATTAAATGTTTCGGAAGATACTGCTAGATGGTTAATTTTAAAGAAACCTTCTGAAGAGCAAAAAGAAAATGTTCCTGTTGATTTTGCAATTAATTGGAATAGCTTAGGGGGTAGTTCATCTCGTTTACGTTATGTTTCAGCAGCTTTAGCAGACATGGCTTTAAAATATGGTACTGTTGATGTAATTGTCGGAATAGCTGTAAGTGGTGTTCCCTTTGCAACTATGATGGCTGATTTCTTAGAAATGGAGAAAGGATTAGAAACTTCTCTTTCAGTTTTCCATCCTATAAAACATAGGAAAGGTGAGGAAAATAAAGATGCTGAAGGCACAATTAGTGAAAACTTTGCTCCGGTTAAAGGAAAAAGAGTTATTATTGTAGATGATGTTATAACTAGTGGTAGGACTCTTAAAGATGTTATAGCTGTTCTTAAAGAAAATGGGGCGGAACCTATAGCTGCAACTATATTAATTGATAAAGTAGGAATTTCTGAAATTGATGGCATTCCTGTTGAATCTCTTATAAAAGTAAGTAGATTGGGATAATTATTTAGTTTCATATTTAACCCAATAAACTTAATTTTATTTATTATTTAATAGTATTTTATTTAATCTTTCAATAGAATACTTGTTTATTTAGTTTCATATTTAACCCAATAAACTTAATTTTATTTATTATTTAATAGTATTTTATTTAATTTTTCAATAGAATACTTGTTTATTTAGTTTCATATTTAACCCAATAAACTTAATTTTATTTATTATTTAATAGTATTTTATTTAATTTTTCAATAGAATACTTGTTTATTTAGTTTTTCTACTTTTTATTCTTTTATTCATTTTAATTACTTATTCTGATTATTCTTTCTACTTATTTTTCTATTTATTTTCACATAGTTTGTTTTCCAGTTTTTGCATCAACATTAATTTGGCCTGTAGCTTTATTTGTTTTTTTATCTAATAATTCAACTGCATAATAAACTCTATCATTATCTCTTACAAGATTAACTGAACCTGCATAAACATTAGGATTGTCCATATTTTTAGCACTTGCTTCAGCTACTTTTTTAGCTTGTTCGGGGCTAATTAGATTTTCATCTGAGTTTTGATTATTGGAATTGTTAGTACCATTGTTACTTATATTTTGACTTGAATTATCTACATTTAAATTACTATCATTATTTAATTGACTTTGATTTCCATTTATCCCAATTTGAGGACTTAAAACCATAAACCCTACTAATATTCCTATTAATCCAACAATAGCTAAGGCTATTATAATGTATTCCTTTTTCATTTCCATTGTTCTCACTCCTTGTATTTTTTTATTCATTTAACTTTTTCATTAACTTTTTATTCATTTTGTTTTTTTATTTTTCTTAATAAAATCAATAATAAAACTAAAATAAAAACAGTAAAATTGTAGAATTTACTACTAAACATATTTTATATCTCGAATTAATTAAATAATCAAATAATTAAAAAAAATAAAAGTAATTTCTTATTTAATATACTATTTTTATTAATATAATTTTATTACATTTAACTATTATTTGCATTATAGTTTATATACTTTATTATTTTTATATTATTATATATTAACTATTTTATACTAAAATACTAATAAGTATTAATAGTACTATATTTTGATTGGAATATTGCTTTAGGATTGTTAATAATGAGATATTATTCTTAGTAATTTTATAGGGTTTAGTTTATATTCTAAGTTATATGTTACTTTATTATACTATTTTATCTCTTTTCACTTTATCTCTTGTCCACTTGGGAATAATTTGATCTAAAAATAAAAAGAATGTCTTTTTTAAGATGAATGGCTTCTTTTTTAGCAGCAATAGGATTTTCAATATATTTTAACTTTTTATCTAATTTTTTATTAAGATTTTTACCTAATTGCCCAGTTAAAATAATATTATTTGATTTGTTTTCATTAATAGTAACATTAATGCTATTATTATCATCGATGTTATTACTATTGCCATTATTATTATTCCTAGTATTATTCATATTATTGTTGTTATTAGTATTGCCATTATTATTGCTAGTATTACCATTATTTGTAGATGTATTGTGTGAATTACTAATTAATTTATTTAAAAAAGTAGCTAGCTCTGCTTCATTAATTTCTTCACAGGTTATGCCATAATCTCCTCCAATAATAATTGTATAATTACTTAAATCACCTAACATTTCAATTGATGATTCAATAGCTTTTACATTAATTCCAGGATTTATTTCTTCAATAATAGTAATGGGGGTCTTCTTTTCTATATTATTGACTTTTGCCTTAGAGCTACGTCCTTTTAATCCTTTAAAATTAATAATATTATTTTTAATTTGATTAATATCTATTTCAAGTGTTAATCCAGTTGTTATTGCAGCTAATACATTAGATACATGATGTTTTCCAATTGCAAATACTTTAATATCTAAATCTCCACTAATTTCTTTATTATTAATAGTTTTAATATTATTAAACTTAATGCCAATATTAGTTTCATCTAAATCATAATTTATCTTATTTGCAGTTAGATTGGCATTATTAGAATAAATACTGAATGTATTTACGATAGTGTTTATTTTATAACCTTCATTGGCCTTAAAACTTTTTTTAGGCAAATATTCTTTATAGTAACTATTTAAGGTTTCATATTCACAAACAACAATATCACTATTAAATATTTGTCTTTTAGCATCACTAGCTGTTTTAGAATTGTTAGCTATACTATAATTCTCAGCTATATTTGTTAAAACACCTATATTTGCATTTCCAGTTCCTCCAAGTGAGCTTTCAAAAATAGCTATGTCAAAAATTTCATTAATATTGGTGTTATTATCATTATCATTATTATTACTGGAGCTAGTGTTATTATTATTTTTATTACTTTCACTTTTGGCTAGATTAATAGTTTCAATAATGCTAGCAGGAGTTATACTAATATTTTTCTTTAGAATAGTTTCATTTTTATTATTTTCATTACTTTCATCATTTTTATTAATTGTTTTAGCACCTAAACTAGATAAAATTAAAAGACTATTGTTCTTTAAAATCTTTTCTAAAATTCCAACTACACTTGTTTTCCCTTTAACGCCCGTCACTTCAATTATATTATTTGCAATAGGATTTTTTTGAGATAAAATAAGATTAATAGCTTCATGATGAGTTAAATAACTATTTTTTATGTTATTAAATGCATTTGGTACTTTAAAGTTGCAGTGGACTGGTGAAATTATAATTAAATTATTTATATTGTAATTGAATAGTTTTTGAATATCATTAATAAGAATTATTTCTGAATGTAGTTTGTTTAGTTTATTTGAATCAATAGAACCATTATACGTATTATAAATATCAAATGCAAAAATACGATTTACAGCTATAAAATTATCTTCCTGATTCCTATTGTTTTTGGCATTATGTTCATTCTTTTCATTTTTATAATTTGTTTTATTATTATCTTTTTTATCATTATTTTCTTTCTCAGCATTATCTTTATCCTTACCATTATTATTATCACTATATTCATTAGCTTTCTTATTTTTATTTAAACTGCTTAAATCAAGAGTTTTAAGCTCAGCTAGTGCATTGGCTATTATAACTCCACCATGTGTTAAATCAATAATAAGAAAATCCATATTTGCACCTTAAATTAAATATAACTAAATATAATTAAATAATGTAATTGATTTCTTGTTTTAATCTGCTCCACCATCAGTTAGTTTTTCCCTTACTTTTTCATAGAATCCTTCTTTATTTAATTTAACAAAGTAGGCATTCTTTTCATATTTGGTAAATATCATTTCATCTAATTCATCAATTTCTTCATCTATCTGCCCATCAATTACAACAAAAGCTTTCTTTCCTTTCTTTAATAGGCGAACTTTAATTTCACTACTGTCTGGAACAACAACTGCTCTTGTACCTAATTTGAAAGGACATATTGGGATTATTATAAAGGCTTCTACTTTAGGGTCAACTATTGGTCCGCCTGCAGACATTGAATATGCAGTTGAACCACTAGGGGTGGAAATAATTAAACCATCTGCCCTTATTGTTTCAATAACTGAACCATCAACAGATATTTCAAAATGTAACATTTTTGATGGCTTTCCAGTCATTATAACTACTTCATTAAGAGCAGAAAACAAATCATAATTGTGAATAACTTTTATTTGACTTCTTTTTTCAATAGTATACTCTTTATTTAGGATTTTTTCAATAGAGGGGAATGTTTTATCTCTATTAACTTCAGCTAAAAAGCCAACAGTACCCATATTTATTCCAAATAATGGAGTTTCATCAGTTAATTTATTCTGACATCTAAGTATTGTCCCATCTCCACCTAATGCAATGAGTATATCAACATCAAAGTCTTCAATTTTTTCAAAGTGGAATACAATATTTGAATGAGTAATTACATCTTCAATCTTCCGAAATGCATTAAATAGTGAATCTTCAATTATAAACTCAATATTTCTATTATTGAGGTATTCTACAATTTTAAAAGCAAGTCGAACTGATTCTTCAGTATCTACTCTTCCAGCTATCCCTATTTTTTTAATAGGGTTTTTTATATTATCTGAAAGCTCCATATTATTTAAAATCTTTTCTTGGAGGGTGTTATTTCCCGAAGCAATAATATAAGTCTTTTCCTTAATTGAAAGGGGAGTATCTAGTTCTTCTCCTTCTAAACTGGTCACAATTCCTCCAGATTCTTCAACAATTAATTTTGCAGCTGGAACATCCATAACTCTACTTTTCCTAAGGTCTATAAAAATATCATAGTTTCTACTAGCTACAAAAGCTAATTCAAGTGCTACCGAACCAAGTAGTCTCATTCTTCTAACATTTTTAAGGATATTTTTTATTCCTTCAAAACCTTTTCCTAAAAATCCTCCAAATGAAACACTTTTAAAATCAGTTTTATTTGAGCTTGTAATAATTTCTCCATTTAAATAAGCCCCTTTTCCTTTTATAGCACTGTAAAGATCACCACTAGCTAAATTTTTAACAAAACCTATTTCAATATCTTTAAGAGAGGGATGCTTACCATTTTTGGGAAACTTAGCTACTGCAATGGAAATACTATAAAATGGTATGTTTTTAACTGCATTTGAAGTTCCATCGAGGGGATCTATAATAAATATAAGTTCATCATCTGGAAATGGATAGTTTTCACTTACATACTTTGTAAAATCGATTTCTTCACTCTTCCCATTTGAAATTCTCACTTCACCTAGCTCTTCACTAATTAAATAGCAGGTACGACCACTTTTTTCTAAACATTTAATAACTTCATCTTCTGCAGCTATATCAATTTTATGGGTGAAACTACCATCAGCTCCAAGTTTTACTATTTCTCCTCCTTCTTTTTTTCCAATATATGGGGAAATAGCTTTTTTAACATTTTCTATCATTTCATCTGCAATATTTTCACAGAATTCAATATCTAATTTTCCCATAGTATTTTCCCCCTTATTATGTCAATATTATTCATATTATTAGTATTAGTATTTTTTATTATCCCTACTACTGTTAATATTTCTATAAGGTTATTAGTATTATGTTTATCCTTATTTTTTTTATTATTAACTCCATTGAAGACTTAATTGATAATATTTTCTTTAATTATAATATTCTTTAATTATAATATTGTTTTAATAAGTATATAAGTATAAATATAATAAAATTTATAAGTTAGATAAGATAAACTAATTATAGTCTATATCCTTAAAGATTAATTATATATTGTTATTCGTATATTTTTATGCTATTGTATAAAATTATTATATTAAATTAATTAAAGACAATTATTTAATTAACAATTATTAATTAAACATAATAATCAAATATGATTTATTAGTATTTAAACTTAAATAAAACTTATAAAAATTAAATATGTGGAGTTTATTAGAATGTCAAAGAAACCTGTTGAAGTAAAAACTTTAAAAGTAGGAAAATATGTAATTATTGATGGTGAAGCTTCTAAAATCACTAGTATTCAAACCTCTTCTCCTGGTAAGCATGGAGCAGCTAAGGCAAGAGTTGAAGCTGTAGGAATTTTTGATTCACAAAAAAGACAGTTTGTTAAACCTGTAGATACTAAAATTGATGTACCAATGATTGATAAAAGAGTTGGGCAAGTTTTAGCTATTATGGGTAACAATGTTCAAGTTATGGATATGGAAAGCTACGATACTTTAGATTTAGATATTCCTGCTGACTTAAAAGACCAAATAGCTGAAGGTATTGAATTAGAATACATCGAAGCTTTAGGCAACTTAAAAATAATGAGAACTAAATAATTAGCTATTTTATAGCTATTTAAATTTATTTAGTTTATTTAGTTTATTTATTTACTTTTTTTATTTTTATATTATATTTTATTATACATTATATATAGTGTATTAATTAACTTATTACTATTATTTTTTAACTAATTATTTAATTAAGTGCTTTATATGTTATTAAATACTTATAACCAATCAAAATTTGCTTTTAGTAGTGAAATTTTTAGCCTTGATGAAGCAAATAGTGGTAGTTGGGGAATAATTGGTGTTCCTTTTGATAGTACTAGTTCTTATCATACTAATGGCCGTTTTGGCCCATTAACAGTTAGGGAAGCTTCCCATGGCTTCGAAGCTTATAATTCTGCCTTTGACTTAAATATCTGCACAGTATTTTATGATTTTGATGATTTAAATGTAGTTATTGGGAACTGTAAAAAAACAAATGCTATTCTTGAAGAAACAGTTTCAGAGCTTCTTGATTATAATATTAAGCCATTAATTATTGGTGGCGAGCATAGTATTAGCTATGGTGTATTTAAAGCAATAGTTAATCATAATAATACTGTTAATTCTAGTGATATTACAGTTGTTCACTTTGACGCTCATAGGGATCTGATTGATGATTATTTAGGTGAAAAATGTTCTCATGCTACGGTTATGAAGCGTATTTATGACCTAAATCCTAAAGAAATTATTCAATTAGGAATTCGTTCCCAATCCAAAGAAGAAAAGGATTTTGTAGCTAGTAGTAGTAGTAGTAGTAATAATGACAGTAGCCAAAGAACTAAAATAACTACATTTACGGCTAAAGACATTGTTAATAATATAAATAATGCTAAAGAATATTTAGCTAATATTAATGGTTCTATTTACTTATCTATTGATATTGATGTTCTAGATCCTTCTTATGCACCCAGTGTAGGTAATCCTCTTCCTAATGGTATTAGTTCAAATGATTTAGAAGAATTTATTGAAATTCTAGCTAAAAAAGATGTTCTTAGCTTTGACATGGTTGAAGTTTCAGCGGATAAATTAGGGGATATTACAGCTATTGCTGGTGCTAAAATTATTTATGATTTTTTGACCTTGTCTGGTAGTTAATATACTTACATTTTTATAATAATTTTTTATATTATTTCTACTAGTACTAGTATTACTCCGATTGTCATTATTATTATCCCTATTATCCTTAGTATTATTATTACTATAATTTTGGCTCTGTAGAAACCCTAGTTTTTAATTAATTTTTTTTCACTTGAAATCATACTAGCCGTTCAAAAATAGACCATGTTATTTTTTTTAATTTTAATACAGTTGAAATAACACTCTTTGATTTTAAAAGTAAGGAT
>JBOFHT010000095.1:0-20528 GCA_051649785.1 Methanobacteriaceae archaeon | reverse complement strand
TGCCTTCAATAAGTTGATTTTTAAGGTTTTGATTATGTTTTTCAATATTAGAAATTCCTATTTTATTAATATAATCAATACCTGCACTTAAACCAATAAAACCTGCAATATTAAGAGTTCCGCCTTCATAAACATTTGGCGAATTTTCTAAAGTAAAATTCAAGCCCTTAACATCACTATTTGCGTCTTTTACAGTTCCTCCTCCAAGGATCGTTGGACTTATTATGGATTCTGATTTACTATTAATATATAATCCTCCAGTTCCAACAGGACCTAAAAGACCTTTATGTCCAGGAAAAGCAATAAAATCAGCACCTATGTCTTTAACATTGACTTCTAGATGACCAATAGATTGGGCAGCATCAAGTAAAAATAAGGTGTCATTTTCTTTAGCTATTTTGCTAATTTCATTAATATCTTGTTTAGAACCAATTGAGTTAGTTATATGTGAAATAGCTATTATATTTTTAGAATTATTACCTTTAAATCTATTTTCTGCATTTTCTATATTTTTACTAGTTTTTACTGTAATATCATTAATATTTTCGATATCAACAATTCCATAATCATTACTACTAGCTACTTCAATATTAACACCTTTATTTTTTAAATTAATCCATGGGATATAATTAGAATGGTGTTCCATATCAGAAATAATAACGGTATTGCCTTTTGATAAATTTAATCCATTAACTATTATATTAATAGATTCTGTAGTATTTTTTGTAAAAACAATTTCATTAGAATCTGCACTTATAAATTTAGCTAGATTTTCACGAGCATTATTAAGTTTTTGTGTGGCTTTAATAGCTATGCTATAGGCACCTCTACCAGTATTTGCATTATAATTAATGAAATACTCATTCATAGATTCAATGACATTTTTAGGAGTTTGACTTGTACTTGCAGAGTCTAAATATACTAATTTTTTAAGTAATGGGATATGACTCCGCAAATCTTCACTTTTCATAACTATTCCTTTGTTAAAATTCTTATTAAAATTATAATTAAATAGAATTTAGATTTTATTAATTATTTTTCCCTTAACAGCTTCAGCTACTTCCATTGTAGAAGCAGTTCCACCAATATCACTAGTAACAAATTTTCTTTCTTTTAAAACACTTATAATTGCATTATCAAGTATTTTAGCAGCTTCTGTTTCTTTTAAATATTCTAACATCATTACTGCAGAAAGCATCATAGCTACTGGATTAGATAAACCTTTACCTGCAATATCTGGTGCAGATCCATGTACTGGTTCAAATACTCCATTATTTTCACCAATATTAGCTGATGGAATAAGACCTAAACCACCAACAAGACCTGCTCCTTCATCAGATAATATATCTCCATAAAGATTTGTTGTTACAATAACATCAAAATGTTCAGGCATGGTAATTAAGTACATTGCAGTTGCATCTACATAGAAATCTTCAGATTCAATTTCAGAATAGTTTTTAGCTACATCATAGAAAACTTCTTTAAATAGACCATCAGTTTTTTTCAAAACATTAGCTTTATGAATTCCACTAACACGCTTTCTTCCTGTAGTTTTAGCATAATTAAAAGCATAATTACAAATACGCTCACTAGCAGAACGTGTAATAATTCTTTTTGCAGTAGCTCCTTCCCCAATATCTTCTCCAAAATCCACTAATTCTTCTTGTGCAACATAGAGTCCCTCTGTGTTTTCACGAACAATCATAAAGTCTAAATTATCAAAAAGAGCATTAGCTCCAGGATAAGATTTAACAGGGCGTAAATTTGCAAATAAATCTAGTTCTCGGCGAAGACGTACAATTACATCTGCTGCAGTTTCACCAGCTGCTCCAAATAAACATGCATCAGCAGATTTAACTAGTTCTATTGTTTCACTAGGAAGTGCTAAGCTACAGCTATCTTTACATTCATCTCCTGCATCTCCAAATTCATAATTGAACTTAATGCCTGTAGTATCACTTAATGCATCCATTACATAAAGTGTAGCTTCCATAACTTCTTTTCCTATTCCATCACCAGGTATTACTGCTATTTTGTACATAAAATCACATTATTGTTATTTAACTTATTTTAATTATTTTTATTAATTTTATTATTGAAAACTAGTTTTAGTATTTTAAT
Organism: Methanobacteriaceae archaeon; assembly: GCA_051649785.1. Taxonomy (GTDB): domain Archaea; phylum Methanobacteriota; class Methanobacteria; order Methanobacteriales; family Methanobacteriaceae; genus JBOFHT01. The sequence continues at coordinate 18,407 of JBOFHT010000095.1, read as the reverse complement.
TATTTATTAAGATTTTTCCTTAAGATATGGGATTAATCCACCTTTTTCAAGAATTTCAAGCATAAATGGAGGCAATTTTTTAAATTTATATTCTTCTCCTGATTCGGAAACTATAACTCCTTTTTCCATATCTACTTCTATTTCTTCGCCTTGTTTTAGCACTTCGGATATTCCTGGAGCTTCTAAAAGAGGAATTCCTACATTGGTAGAATTACGATAAAAAATTCTTGCAAAAGATTCAGCTATTACTCCTGCTATTCCTACACCTTTTAGTGCAATGGGAGCATGTTCACGTGAAGAACCGCAACCAAAGTTTGTTCCAGCTACAATAAAATCGCCTTCTTTAGCTTTTTTATTGAAATCAGGGTCTAATGGTTCCATACAATGTTCAGCTAACTGTTTTTCATCTGTAAGTACTAAGTATCTTCCTGGAATAATTATATCGGTATCTATATCATTTCCAAATTTCCAAACTTTCCCTTTCATATTATCACCTTATAGTTTATTTTATGTAGTAATTTTAATTATATCTTATTCGGGAACAGTTATTCTACCCGTAATTGCGGAAGCAGCAGCTACAGCAGCGGAAGAAAGATATACTTCACCTTCACTACTACCTTGACGTCCTTTGAAATTACGGTTAGAAGTAGAAAGACTTACTTCACCAGGTCCAATAAGTCCAATATGGCCTCCGAGGCAAGGGCCACAACATGGGTTACAAACAGTAGCTCCAGAATCAATAAAAGTCTTAATAAGACCTTTTTCCATAGCATTTAAGTAAACATCACGTGAAGAAGGAATAACTAACATACGAACACCACTAGCTATTTTATTTCCTTTTAATATTTTTGCAGCATCTTGTAGGTCACTTAGGCGTCCATTTGTACAAGAACCTAAAAATACTTGGTTAACTTCAACATCAACTTCACTAGCTGGTTTAACATTATCTACATTATGTGGGCAAGCTACTTGAGGTTCTAAGTCACTAACATCAATATTTCTAATTTCAAGTGATGGGGCATCTAAATCTGTTTTGAATATTTCATAAGACTTAGTTGTTCTCCCTTTAAGGTACTGTTCTGTTTTTGAATCACTTTCCACAATACCACTTTTTCCACCCATTTCAATAGCCATATTACATAAAGTCATTCTATCTGAAACAGTCATATTGGCTACAGTTTCTCCAGAATATTCGCAGGATTTGTAAGTAGCTCCGTCTGCTCCAGTTTGCCCAATTATATTTAGAATTACATCTTTAGCATAAACATTAGGGGCGAGAGTACCTTCAATTTCAAAACGAATTGTTTCAGGGACTTTAAACCAAAGTTTTCCAGTTGAAAACACCATAGCCATATCAGTTGAACCAATACCTGTAGCAAAAGCTCCAAGTGAACCATGAGCACAAGTATGTGAATCTGTTCCAACAATAACTTCGCCTGGAACTACATGGCCTTTTTCAGGAAGAAGTTGGTGACATACACCTTCATTAATATCATAAAAATTATCTATTCCCTGTTCTTTAACAAATTCTCTCATCATTATATGATTGTTAGCAGCATCAATAGAATCAGCAGGAACTTGATGGTCAAAAGGAACAACTATCTTACTTGGATCCCAGACTTTTTCAGTTCCTATTTTTCGGAATGCTTCTACAGATAATGGCCCTGTGAGATCATGGGTCATAGCTACATCAATGTTAGCCATAACAATTTCTCCAGCTTCAACAGAACTTTTATTAGAATTTTTAGCTAGTATTTTCTCAGATATTGTCATTGACATGGTATTTATCTCCGTATTATGATTAATGTGAGTATTAATTTATAATATACATTATTAAGTAGTATTAATTTATATTATTTAGTATTAGTTACTATTAAGTTTTATTAATTATTATTAGTTAGTATTAAATCTTATTGCCTAGAATTTATTATTATTAAATTATATTAACCAGCATTAAAAGTTTTTATGAGCTTTAATAGGCTTTTATAAATTAATTATATAATTATACTTAAATTTAGCACTGTAAAATTTATGTAAAATAAAATTATTATACATATATTCTTATTATTAGTTCAAGTATTAATATTTTACTAGCTAAGTTTATAATATTGGTATTATGGATTGTTTTTTATTTAAACAACTTCAAAATCAGATAAATCAATAAAACGTTCAGTTCTTATCTCTAAAATTATATCTGGTTTATACCATTCAATTAAATCTTTATTAAAGTTCCAATGATCCCAATATAAAAGTGTTTCTTTAAAATAAGTAGACAATGCAGGATAAACACGTGTTGCACCAGAATCTCTAAAAATTAGAACTTTTTTATCAGTATACGATTTTGGATTTTTTAAGTAAATTGTTGGGCGAGTGTCACGTTTTCTAAATCCAATTCTTTGAAGTAAATTAATTATTGAGTCTTTTAAGTACAAATAAGGACTTCCAATTCTATCAAACTTCATTCCTTTCATAGTTTGAGCAAATTCTATTGGAATATCCTCAACTTCTTCAGTAAATATGTTTCTATGGCGACGTGCAAGTTCACCTATAATTTCAAGTTCTTCTTCTTCGTAAGACAAATTAGGGCTTAAAGTCAAATCCCCTCTTCTATTTCTAACAGCTCTACCTTTTACTTGGTCACGGAATATTTCTTTAAAAATAGCCCACCTAAATTCTGGATTTAAAGCACGTAAAATATTAAAAGATAGCATTCTTCCTCCTAAGAAATTCAAATGAGAATCAAGAGTATAATAATGCCCTAATTTTAAATTTCTCATAAAGTCAGGAAACAAGTCACTAACTTCATCATAGTTTCTTTTAACAAAATCTACTTCAAAAGGAAGCTTTTCTTTACAAACTAAGCATTTATCTGGAATTAAAAAAAACTGGTATTGGATTCCTTTTTTTTCACAATATTCTTTTTTAGAGTTATAACTCTCTCTAAATTTTTCCCCATTAAACTTATTTTCATAATCTTTGTCAAAATGTTGTCTTAGTTCATTATTAACATCATTAACTAAAAATAAGTAGTTATCTTTACCTAATAAAGATTTTTTTAAATGAGAATAGTCTGGAAATCCCAATTCACTATCTAATTCTTTTTTAATGGAATTCTCACTAAAATCTGTTGGAGATCCATCTTCCTTTAGTTCATCAGAAGAAGCATCAGTAATATTTTCATTTTCAACTTTATTTTTATTAAAAATAGTTTTAATTTTACTAATAAGCTTAATTGGCACAAATATTCCTCATTTACTATTGTTATAATCATATAACAAGGTTTTAGTATAAGATGGTCTTGAATTAGTTTAATCTTTTATAAATTCTAGTAAATATATGTAAATAAATATTATATAAGTTTATTGAAATCCACTTTTTTTAAATCTAAAATTATCTAAACTTAACTATAAAAATATTAAATTCTTTTTATATATTGGCTTTTATTATACTAATTTATATATTATTAGCTATTAATATTATTAGTGATTAAACTACTAGCTTAGATATTTAATATTAATTTACTTAATTTATCTAAGAAAAATTAAATTAGTTAAAATATTATATAAATATCTATTACTCAATTATCTTTATTTATCATTTAATTATCTATTATTTATTACAGCTTATCATTACTCATTATTATTACTCATTACTTATTTATTCATTATATTTATTGCGATCATGTTATAGGCACAAATATATGAGGTTTATTATGTAATTAGGACAGTATACTACTATTCACTGCATAATATCCATTGTTTTATCCATTGTCTTATATTACTAATTAATATTAATTAATACTAATTACTATCGATTAATACCATTACTATGCTATTTAGAGGAATAAAATGTTTGAACATAGATTCATTTTAAATTTTACAAAGTATAAATTTCTTTTAAAAGAATTAGTTAAAAGAGAGATTAAAGCAAAGTATAGGAACTCTGTATTAGGTATTTTCTGGAGTTTTTTAAATCCTCTTTTAACAATGATTGTATTTACTTTAATATTTTCCACTATTTTTCAAAGAGATATACCTAATTTCCCAGTTTATGTTTTAACTGGTAGATTAATGTATGAATTCTTTGCAGGATCTACTAAGGCAGCTATGAAGTCTGTACGAAGTAATTCCAATATTATGAAAAATGTTTATGTTCCTAAATATATCTATGCATTAAGCTCAATACTTTCAGAATTTGTGACATTTGCAATCTCTCTGGTTGTATTAATAGTAGTTATGGTGGCCACAGGGGCCTCATTTTCTGTATTTAATTTCCTAGCAATTATTCCAATAGCACTTGTATTAATTTTATGTGTTGGGTGTGGTTTGATTTTAGCTACTATAAATGTATTTTTTAGAGATATTGAGTATATTTATGGTGTATTTACAATGCTTTTAATGTATGGAAGTGCTTTGTTTTACCCAATTGATATTATTCCTGCTAAATTTTTACCATTTTTCTATGCAAACCCTGTTTATGCAGCTATTAGTGGTTTCAGAGATTGTATACTTACTGGAACTTTTCCTGGAATTCAATCTATGCTATATCTAGGTATTTTTGGAGCAGTTTCTCTTATTATAGGAGTTTCAATATTTTATAAGTATCAAGATAAATTTATATTCTATGTATGGTGATTATTATGACCCTTTTCAGTAAAAAGAAAAAAATAAAGGAAAAAGAGGAACATTCAATCCCCAAAAAAGAATTGAATAATGAGGTTAGTGTTATTAATAAAATAAAAAGCAATAGGAGTGCTATTGATACTAATTATATTGATATTGATAATGAAGTTAAAGGGGCTAATGATTTTAGCTCAGGTATAGATACTTCAGTTCATAAAAGTTCATCTGTATATTCGAGTTTTTATAGTTCTATAAATTCAAATAAATTAGTTAATAATAAAAAGGATATTGCTAATGTTGATAATAATTCCAATATCGATAATAATATCAATACTAACAATACTGGTAATTCTGATGCTGCTAACATTAATGATAATAATTCCAATAATCTAAATAATAATACTAATATTAATACTAATAACATTAATAGTACTAACAATTTAAATAGTACTAATAATAACAATAATATTATTAATCATAATAAATTCAATAATAATAATTCAGTTGATGAGAAAGAATATATTAAAGAAAAGTATGGTCTTTCAATAGAAAACCTTGAAAAAGGTGTTGTAGCTGAAAAAGTAGATTCAAAGGGAATTAAAAAGGATTCTACTCATATTTCTACTTCTAATAATAATAAAAAAGTTTCTCAAGATAAAATTAAGAATAATGGTATTAAAGAAGAATCATCTAAACCCGAACATTCTAAATTAGAAAATAGTGGATTAAAATCATCTAAATTAGGGGTTTCTAAATTAGAAAGTAATAAACCAGAACTATCAAAATTAGGAAATAGTGAACTTGAATCTTCTAAATTAGAAACTAATAAATCTAAAGACTTGGCAGTTGATGTTAAAGATGTTTCTATGAGGTTTACGCTTAGTAGTGAGAAAATTGGGGATATTAAAGAATATATTGTTAAGTTGCTTAAGAGGGAGATTAAGAAAACCGATTTTTGGGCTTTAAAGCATGTTTCATTTGAAGCTGAAAGAGGAGACCGTATTGGTGTTTTAGGTTTAAATGGTGCTGGAAAAAGTACGCTTTTAAAAATAGTTTCAGGGGTAATGAAGCCAAGTTGTGGGACAATAAAAACAACGGGGAAGATTGTTCCTTTAATTGAGCTTAGCTCTGGATTTGATCCACGTTATACTGGTAGGGAAAATATATATTTACGTGCAGCAGTACTAGGTCTTTCAAGGGACTACATTGAAGAACGTATAGCTGAAATTATTGAATTTGCAGAACTTGAGAAGTTTATTGATATTCCTATTAGAAATTATTCCTCTGGAATGAAAGCAAGGCTTGGATTTTCCATTTCTACTGTTGTTAATCCAGAAATTCTTATATTAGATGAAGTTTTATCAGTTGGAGATGCTAAATTCCGCAGAAAAAGTTTAGATAGGATGAAATCTCTTTTTAAATCTAATGTGACGGTTTTATTTGTTTCTCATAGTATTGGCCCTATTCGTGAAATTTGTAACAAATGTATTTGGATTGAAAAAGGCAGAACTGTAATGTTTGGAGATTCTGAAGAAGTTTGTAATGCTTATGAAGAGTCTACAAGTGTCAAAAATAATAAATAGCTAATTTAAATAAAAATATCTAATAATAACCTTAATACTGCTAATTATAATTATTCACATAACTCTAGTAATTGTAATACTACTAACTATAACCATAATAATAATAATATTTAAAATAATTAACATAAACCTAACAATACTTTAAATTTAATAGTATCGATTTATATGAATATAAAAGCAATTATAAAAAAAATAGCTAGGAATTTTATAATAATACTCTACTTAATTTTTTATAGATTTATTCCAGTTCAAGATAATGTTATTATATTTGAAAGCAGTGTAGGTAGGAATTATTCAGGCAATCCTCGCTATATTTATGAAGAAATAGTTAAACAAGGCTTCGATAAAAAGTTCAAATGTGTTTGGTTTTTAGAAGATATTTCTATAGAAATTCCAGGAAATGTATTAAAAGTTCAAAGACCTAGTTTTAAGTTTTTTTATTATTTTGCAGTAGCTAAAATATGGATTATTGATAGTAGACACCCTAAATGGGTTCGCAAAAGAGATAATGTTACTTATATCCAAACTTGGCATGGGACTCCATTAAAGAAACTAGCCCTTGATATGGATTATTTGAATATGGGTGGAAATACAGATATTAAAACATATCATAGTGATTTTAAAAATAATTCAGCTTTGTGGGACTATTTAATAGCTCAAAATCAATTTTCAGCTGATATTTTTAAAAGAGCATTTGCTTTTAATAAAGAAATATTAACTGTTGGTTATCCTCGTAATGATATTTTAATCAATAAAAACAATGAAAAAGACATTAATGAAATTAAAGAAAGATTTAACATTCCTAAAGACAAAAAAATAATTCTTTACGCTCCTACCTGGCGAGATAATAGCTATCATCAAGAAGGATATTATAAATTCTCAACTAAGATGGATTATGATTTAATGAAAAATGAGCTAGAAAAAGAGGGCTATATTTTAATACTTAAATATCATTATCTTGTTAAGGAAAATATTGATTGGTCTAGCTATAATGGATTTATTTATGATTGTAATGAGAAATGGGATATACAGGAGCTATATTTAATTGCTGATGTTCTTATAACTGATTATTCTTCAGTTATGTTTGATTATTCTGTACTTAAAAAGCCCATGATATTTTTCACATACGATTTAGAAGAATATAAAGATGAACTTAGGGGATTCTACTTTGATTTAATTGAAGAAGCACCTGGAGATATTGTTAAAACAAATAAGCAATTAATTGAATCAATAAAGAAAGCTAGCTTATTTGAATATGAAAATAAATATAAAGATAAATATAATAAATTTTATGAGAAATTTAGTTCCTTAGAAGATGGTAAAGCAGGAGCTAAAGTTGTTGATTTAATACTTGAAAAAATTAAGACTTAAATTTGATTTAATTTAGCTATAATTGACATTTAATTTTTTAGCACTTTAATTCCACTTCTGTCAATTTAAGGATTTTTTAAAGTAAATTTTTATAAAAATTCAAAAAATTATTTAGAATCTTTATAAGTAATTTATTAAATTTATTTAAGATTTAGTATTTAATTGCTTAAGTTGACAGTGTTGCTTTAATTCATTAAAATATATTTAATTATATTTGTAAACGACTTTAATAAAATATTAATATAGTTTAAGGAGTAATTGTTATGAAAAAACTGGGATATTTGATTTTTGCTTTCTTCTTCTATATTTTCCGCTCCCTCCCTGTAAATAAAGATAAAGTCTTTCTTATTATGACTCACGATGAAAGTGATGAAGGTAATGTTGGTGCAAGCTACAAATATTTTAAGGAATATAATAAAAACCTTCAATTTAATATTTTAACAAAGGAAGACTATAATTTCTCTAAGAATAAAGACTCAATTAAAAAGGCAATCTCTTTTTTTATTAAAACTCCTTATAATATAGCTAGATCTCAAAATATTTTAATGGATAATGTTTTTTTAGCATTTGCCTACTTAAACTTTAAAAAAAGTGTAAATGTAGTTCAGCTATGGCATGGTAGTGGAACTATTAAGAAATTTGGCTTAGATAGTGAAGAAGGAATTATTAAAGACTTAGCCACTAAATCAAATAAAAAAAATACTCATTTAATTATTGAATCTGAAGCTATGAAAAATGAATATAAAAGTGCTTTTGGAATGGATGACTCTAAAATATTTACTATGGGTTGCCCTCGTACTGATATGTTTTTTGATTCTAATTTAGTTCAAAATAAAATAGCTAATTTTTATAATCAATATAGTGAACTTAAAAATAAGAAAATTATTCTTTATGCACCTACTTTTAGAGATATTATGGGAAATGAAGCTATTAATACTAATACTAATATTAACAATAAAGCTAATAATAATAATAATATTGCGGATGATAGCAGTAGGGGTAGTAAGAGTAACAATAGTCATGTTAAAGATAGTAATGCGGATACTAAGGATACTAAGGATGATGTTAATAAGGATAATAATAATATATTTGATAATCTAAATATTAGTAAAATACTAGATAATCTAGATGAGGACTATGTCATTGCCTTACGTTTACATCCAACTATAGCTAAAGACTTTAATTTTGATAATATTAATCATAATAATCGTGTTTATAATTTCACAGACTTTAAAGGCATTAATACTCTTTTACTTATTAGTGATATTCTTATTAGTGATTATTCCTCAATTATTTTTGAATATAGCCTTCTAAACAAGGATATGATATTTTTCCCTTATGATTTTAAAGACTTTGAAAACAATGGAAGAGGATTTTATAGGGATTATATGACACTTGTCCCAGGGTCTGTTTTAAAAGATACAGAAGAACTTATTTTAGAGCTTAAATATATTATTAATTATAATGAATCCGATTCTATATCTAAATACTACATTAATACTAATGATTTTATTAATGGCTACAATAACAGTAATAGTTCTAATATCGATAAAAGTAGCAATAACCCGGCTAATACTAATAACAATAATGACCATAATAATAATAATAATAACTCTAATTCCAATAACCGCACCAATAACACCAATGATAATTGCAAAAATGTTTTAAATACTAATAATAATAATCCTAATAATAACTCTAATAATAAAAAATCAATTAGTTATAATCACACTAGAATCGCTTGGTTTAAAAAAGAATTTATGGCTAAATCAGATGGAAATGCTTCAAAAAGACTTTTTGAACTTTTATATAAATAATTTGATATAATAACTTACATTATACTTTTTAAAATTATGATTTAATTTGTATTACTGCGTGATTTAATGATATTATCTATAGTAATTCCAAACTACAATGGGAAAAAATTCCTAAAAACTTGCTTTGAGTCAATAAAGCCCCAATTAACTAATGATTATGAAGTTATTATTGTTGATAATGGGTCTAGCGATGGTAGTGTTAATTTTATTAAGTCAAATTATATTTTGGACTATGGTTATAATAGATTTAGTTTAATTGAAAATAATGATAATTTAGGTTTTGCAAAAGCTGTTAATCAAGGTATTAAAGCTGCTAAAGGAGAATTTGTTTTTTTACTTAATAATGATGTTGAACTTGATGAAAATTGTCTTGAAAACATTGTTAAATGTGCTAATAAGATTAATTCCAATAAAAATACTAATTTTTTTGCAATTGGGGCTAAAATGCTTCAATTTAAAAATCGTAACTTAATTGATGATGCTGGAGATGAATATAACTTACTAGCTTGGACTAAGAAAGTTGGGGAAGGTAAAATAGCTAGTAAATATAATAATAACTATGAAATATTTTCTGCTTGTGGTGGAGCAGCTCTCTACAATCGTTCTGTTTTTAAAGAAATTGGATACTTTGATGAAAAGTTTTTTGCATATATGGAAGATGTTGATATTAGCTATCGTGCTCAAATTAATGGTTACAGTAATTATTTCTGTTCAGATGCCATTGTTTATCATATTGGGAGTGCTTCAAGTGGTAGTAGATATAATGAATTTAAAATCAATTTAGCTGCTAGGAATAACATTTATACTATTTATAAAAACATGCCAAAGCTTCAAATAGCTTTTAATTCCTTTTTCTTATTAATTGGCTTTTTTATTAAGTATTTATTCTTTTTAAAGCAAGGTTATGGTAATTTATATTGTGATAGTGTTTTTAATGGAATTAAAACTCGAAAAGATGTTAAAAAACATAGTTTCAACAAAAAGAACTGGAAAAATTATTTTAAAATTGAGAAAAAGCTAATTGTCAATACAATAACCTTCCTTTTTAGATAAATTTATTAACAAACTAATTCAAACTTTATTATATAAAATCACATTTTAAATCATTATAACCGGGGAATAATTATGAATATTGGAATTGTAGGTGCAGGTAGTTTAGGGACTGCAATAGCTCAACTAATAGCTAATAATAGTAATAATGATAATAATATCAATAATAGTACTATTGCCGATGGGAATGATAAAGGAGATATTTCTAATAAAATAGTTGATATAAGTAATATATTTTTGTATGCTCGCCGTAGTGAGCTAGCTATTCAAATTAATAGCAATAATGTTAATGCTGACTATTTTCCAACAATTCCTTTAAATAAAAAAATTATAGGAGTAAGTGATTTTAGTAAATTCGGAGACTGTGATATTATATTTTTATGTGTTCCTTCTTCAGGACTTAGGAATACTCTTAATAATATTAAAAATGACTTAGGGGATAATTTTGATTCTAATGTTATTTTTGTTAGTACAATTAAAGGTGTTGAGCAAGATTCTCTTAAAACTACTAGTCAAATTATATCTGAATACTTTGATAATTCATGTGTAGTATTTTCTGGCCCTAATTTTGCATCTGAAATTGCAATTAATCTTCCAACAGTAGCTAATCTAGCATCTAGTGATATTAATGCAAGTAAAAAAGTCAAAGAAGTCCTTGAAAACACGGAATTTAAAGTAGAAATTATTAATGATGCTATTGGTGTGGAATTCTGTGGAATTATTAAAAATATCAATGCTATTGCATATGGAATTTGTCAAGGAATGAATATTAATGATAATGCACGTTTTGCAGTTTTAACAAAAGCATTTAATGAAAATAAAAATATTATAAAAGCAATTGGTGGTCAAGAAGCTACAATTGATGATTATTGTGGATTTGGTGATATAATTTTAACTTCAACTTCAAAAGAAAGTAGAAATCATACTCTTGGAATGCTTTATGGCCAAAGGATAGTTATTGATGAAAAGTCTTCAGGAGTCATATTTGAAGGTAAAAACTCAATTAAGGCCATAAAAAAGATTTGTGATGATAATTCAGTTAATAGTATAATTGTTGAATTTGTTTATGATGTTTTAGTTAATAATATTCTTCCTAAGTCAGCTTTCATTACTATGTGGAGGAATTTGTAGTCTTTTAACTAATTAAAAACTTTACTCTCTAGAATTATTTTAATTAGTAAAATTAAGCAATTAAAAATTTTATTCTCTCGAATTATTAATATTAACTAACTAAACACTTCATTTTCTTAAATTATTTTAATTAGTAAAATTACTAGAATTAATTAACTTAACAATTATAAATATTTTTAAAAAGGAGCTTATATTTATGATAACAGTTATTTTAGCAGCAGGATTTGGTAGTAGATTAATGCCACTTACAAAAGATATTCCTAAAACACTTCTTGAAATTGAAGGAATGACCATATTAGAACGTTTAATTACTCAATCAATAGATAATGGGATTAATGAATTTATAATTATCTCAGGACATAAAAAAGAGCGTGTTGAAGAAAAAGCTCAAGATTTAATTAATAAATATAATATTAAAATTGATATTTTAGAAAATAAAGATTATTTGACTACTAATACTTCTGTTTCAACGTTAATAGCTACTAAAATAGCAAATGAGGATATTATTTTAATTAATGGAGACAATGTATTTGATAAAAAGATAATGGATAATATTGTATCTAGCTCTGGAACTTCACTTGTTATTGATAATGTAAAGAATCTAAATGAAGAATCATTTAAACTTAAAATTGAAAATGGAATAGTTACTGAAATTGGAAAGCATATTGATATTGCTTCTGCACTTGGTGAATTTATAGGTGTTTCTAAAGTAGCTAAATCTGATTTTCCTGAGTTTAATTCAATATTAGAAGACCTAATTAACAAAGATCCTCAGAATTATTATGATTATGCATTTAAAACATTAAGTGAAAAAACTAAAATTGGGTTTGTTTACACCGAAGGTGCTAAATGGACAGAAATCGATGATAAAAATGATTGGGAAATGGCTAAGCAAATGCTTAAAGATTTGGCTTAGTTTTGGTCAAACTTTTTTTAAAAGTTTGATGCTTAAGGATTTGAATAAGTAATTCATGTATTTGGGGAGTCATATGGATTTATCAATAATAATTTTAAACTATAATACTTATGAATTAAGTAGAAATGCTATTAATTCAATTATAAGTAGAAATCATAGGATTAGTTATGAGATATTCTTAGTTGATAATAAATCTAATGATGGTAGCTTTTCTAAGCTTAAGAATATTTTTAAAGATGAAATAGCTAGTGGATGTATTAAAACAATAGCTAGTACAGATAATAATGGTTTCTCTGCTGGAAATAATTTAGCTATTAAAGAAGCTACTGGTGATTATATTCTACTTCTTAATTCTGATGCAGTTGTCTGTGATAATACTCTTGATAATGTTTTAGATTATATTATTAACAACAATGCATTAGCTAAAACTAAGAAAGATAAAATTGGGGCTATTGGTGTAAAGGTTGTTCTTCCTAATGGCGAACTTGACAAAGCATGTAAGAGAAGTTTTCCAAGTCCTGGTGTATCATTTTATAGAATGACTGGACTTTCATTTATTTTTCCAAAGAGCAAACGCTTTGGAAAATACAACCTCACTTACTTAAATGAAGATGAAATTAATGAAGTAGATAGCTTAGTAGGTGCATTTATTCTTGTACCTAGAACTGTAATTGATGAAGTAGGTTCTTTAAGTGAAGACTATTTCATGTATGGTGAGGATATAGACTGGTGTTTCCGTATAAAAGAAGCAGGTTATAAAATAATTTATTATCCAAAAGCAAAAATAATTCACTATAAAGGTGGAAGTAGTAAAAAAAGTAAGAAGCTTATATATGAGTTTCACAATGCAATGTATATTTTTTATAAAAAACATTATGCTGATAAATATAATTTCATAGTTAATGGATTTGTTTATACTGGTATTTGGATTAGTTACTTATTTAAACGCATTATTAATATGTTTAAATAGGGTTTTGATTTTTTTTAAATAATGAGTTTCAACAGTACGGTATGATTTAGTTTTTGTTATTTTAGTTTGTACTTCTTTAATATTTATACTAATTTAAACTAATCATATAAATTTTTTCAGGGTTACTATAATCATTATAAATATTGGAAAATCTTCCAAAAGTTTCAAATAGGTTTTCACAGAGATTATACTGGAGGTCTTTCTTATTTTATTCATTTAAAAAGTTATAAGTAACTTTATAATTTGAACGTGCTGAAGGATTTTTCCAAGGGAAGAATTGAACTGGTCTTGCCATATTCACAAAATGATTATATTTAATAGTAATATTAACTCCTGTAGCTAAAACTGCTTTGTATTTCCCATTTGGAAGGTTAGTTGTGTAATTATTAACTATTTTACTGTGTTTTCAGTTAATTAATCTTATAGAATCACTTCTACAGTTTATTATTTTGCTATTTCTAATTAACTAATGTAGCTATGGCACTTTTGAATTTTATTTGTAATATATTTTTCATTATATTTGTCTTGAGAGTATTTAGGAGTATCTATTACTCTATCTAATTTATTAAAAATATTATTTTCAATTGTCACATGGTTATTTGGAGTTTTATCGTGTTTTTCACAATCCTTATCAAATCCTTTAGTACTTTCATCGCCAGTATCAATATTAATAGCTTCTTTATCTTTTTTAATAGAGGTTTTTGATTTATTAAATTTAAAATTACTTATTTTAACATTTTTACTAGCATCTAATTCAATGTAATGTCCAGTATTAGAGTTTTTAAATGTAATTCTTTGGATTTTAATATTTTGGCTATGAGCTATTACAATTCCCAGAGTCCCATATTTATACCTTAAATCAATAGTAGATGTACCTTTACCAATAATATTAACATTTTTAGGTCATTGGTATTCATCATAAACTCTTTTCTTATGGATTTTACTAGGGTTTTATAAGTTCAAAAACAGAATTTGATGGGGTAATCTTTGATGTATTTATCAAAGCTTATTTTTTAGATTTTTTGACTTATATTTCAAATAACCTTTTAAGGGGCTTATTTCGTTAATTTTAGTTTTTAGTTTTTTGTTTTTAGTTTTTAATTCTTTATTTTTAGTTATAATGGCTTTGTTTTTGATTATCAGAGTTTTGTTTTTGTTTTTTAGTTTTTTATTTTTATTTATAAGTATAACATTGCTTTTAACATATTTTTTACTTTTTTTAAGCTCTTTTAACAATAAAAAAACATTTTCAAAGTCTTCACTATCAATTAAATTAAATAATAGTTTGAACCTCTCTCTTTTTTCAGCCCCTAATTTTGATACTAATCCACAGAAATCTTTAAATTTTTTTAGAATTTCTATTATTTCATATTCTTCTAAATCACTTTCTACTAAAGTATCTAAAAAATATCCTAATCTCATTTCAATTAGGTATTTGTAACATGGGAGTTGGTTTAAATTTTTAAATATATCATAAGCATTATAATAACAAATAAGAAGTTGCTCTAAGTATTTTTTATTTCCAGACTTACTTATTGAACCATAATTAATATAATGTGTATAAGTATAATCATCTTTTAGAAATATTATTCCATTTGCCTTTAAAAGAACATGGCTACTAAATACCACATCTTCTAGCCCATCTGTAGGAAAATAGATATTATTATCTGTTAGGAGGGATTTTTTAAATATTTTAACCCATATAAATCCTGGTTGGCTTAACAAATTAGAACTTTCTTTAATATTTTCTATTTTTACTTCTTCTTCAAGAGAATGTCCCTTTATTTTTTCTCCTTCAAGGTGTTTATACCATCTTGCTGAAACAACGTCTACTTCTTCTTTTTTTACTTTATTATATAATATTTCACAACTATTTGGCTCATGGTAGTCGTCTTGATCCATAAACATTATATAGTTTGCACTAGATAAATCAATTCCAATGTTTCGTGGAGTCCCTGGGTGCCCATGATTTTCTTCTAAATTTATAACTTTTATGTTTGGGTATTTTTCACTATATTTTTGAATTATTCTTAATGAAGCATCAGTTGAATTATCATTTACAAGTATAAGCTCTATTTTTTCAAACCCTATACTTTGATTAATAATAGACTTTAAACCCCTTTCTATATACTTCTCTCCGTTATATATAGGAACTATCAGACTTATCAAATAAGACATTTTATCACTCTGTTTTTGTTTTAAATAAATTATTTAATCATTTAATTAATATGTCTCAAATACTATTAATATTTTTTTATTAATCTAAATTTATTAAATAATAATGCTTTTCATCAATTAATACACATTAAAAAGATTAAATTAATATAATAATATATGAATAATTAATATAATATTCAAAATGAAAATGTTATACTATGGTTAACCTTTGTTTAAAATGTTAGGGTGATATTATTAAATATGTTGAAAAAGTTAAAAAGGTTAAGAGAATAAGTTTAAGGTTACTTAGGGATTCATTTATTATTCGATATTCTAAATCACCTATAAATAATAATTCTATATTTTTAGAATCAAAAAATCCTCAAGATGGGATAGCGGGGTCGATTTTTTATATTTTAAATGAATTAGTAAAGGATAAGTATTCCTCTTTTAATATTGTTTTAGCTGTAAAAAATAGAAACTTTGAAGATACTAAAAAACTTTTAAGTAGCTATAATATTGAAAATAAAGTTGAATTGCTCGTAAGTGGGACACTAACTTACTATAAAAAACTATTTTCTGCAAAATATCTTTTTAATGACGGAAATTTTCCAACTAAGTTCTTTAAAAGAAAATCTCAAGTTTATTTTAATACTAATGATGAAGTGCCATTTAATTATATGGGTCGGAAATCTAAAACCCCTTATTCATTAGGTAATTTTCAGAGGAATTTAGTAATGGCGGATTATTTGTTGTTTTCTAATGATTTTATGGAAGAAACAATTATTAATGATTTAATGATAGAAAATATTAGCTTTTCTAAAATTATCAATGCAGGATTTCCTAAGAATTCAGTTTTTACAGATGAAACTAATATAGCTTCTTTAAGAAATAAATCATGTTTTAATAATAAGGAAATAATTATTTATTGGCCATCACCAAGGAAATTAAGTGAAGATGAAGTTGACTCTCAAAGAAAATTAATTAGTAATTATTTATCTGAAATTGATAGGAATTTATTGGAAAATCAAGTTTTCTATATCAAACCTAATGATATTATTAATGAAATTGATTTTTCAATATTTGCAAATATTCAAGAATTTCCAAAGGAATATGAAGATTATGAATTTTTAAGTTGTGCGGATTGCTTAATATCTGACTATTCAAGTGTAATTTTTGATTTTTCTTACTCTAAAAATAAAATTATTTTATTTCCTTATGACTATGAAGAGTATGTTACTAAAAATGGGATTTACCATGATTTAAATGATTTTCCATTTCCAAAAGCTTATACTATCGAAGAACTCTTAAATGAAGTAAATAAAGAAAAGGAGTATAATGATAAGGATTTCATTGAGACTTTTTGTAAATATGATTGTGATAATGTAGCTAAATATATATGTAACATGGTTATTTTTAATAATAATAATAATAATAATGAATATAATTTGGATAATAGTTCGGATACTTTGTTAATTAAAGATATTCCTAAAAATAATAAGGAAAATGTGTTAATATATTCTGGAAATTTATCAAAAAATGGGTTAACTTCTGCTCTTCTAAACTTACTCTCAAATATAGACTTAAAAAAAAGAAACTATTTTTTAACATTCACCGCACGGGCTGTTAAAAATCACTCTAAAACTATTTCAAATCTTCCTCCAGATATTCAATATATTCCTCTGTCAGGCCCAACAGTTTTTAATTTTAAAGAGTACTTCTCATTTTACCTATTTAATTCAAAAAATATTTCTAATAAATCAATTAAAAATCAACTAGATAAACTATATAATAGAAATATAATGAAGTTTTTACCTTTCAACAATTTCGATTTTTTTATACAATTCACAGGTTATAATAAAATAATTACAAGCTTGTTCCAGAGATTAAACTCTAAAAACATTATTTTTGTTCATAGTGATATGTTAAGTGAAATTAAAACAAGAGGAAATCAACATTTACTGACTTTAAAAGAGGCATATAATAAATATGATATGTTGGCATTAGTAAGTGCCATGCTAATAAAATCAACATCAAAAATTAAAGGTGATTCAAATAATTTATTTTTAGTTAATAATTCGTTTGATTATGAATCAATAATTAAAAAATCTAATGAAAAAATAGAATTTGATGAAGATACAGAATCTAATAAATCTATTGCCAATGTTAAAAACATTTTAAATAGTGATTCAAATAAATTTATAACAATTGGGAGATTTTCACCAGAAAAAGGCCATATTAGACTATTAAAAGTTTTTAATAATTTCTATAAAAATAATAAAAATTCTTACTTATTTATAATTGGTGGTCATGGGGTACTTTATAAAGATACTTTAGAATATTCAAAAGGATTAGCGTGTGCTAAAAATGTCATAATTATAAAATCTTTATATAATCCATTTCCCGTACTAAAAAAGTGTGATTTATTTGTTCTACCTTCATTATATGAAGGATTAGGATTAGTACTATTGGAAGCGGATATATTGGGGTTGAAAATATTTTCAACCGAAGCTAAAGGATCTAAACAGTTTATGGAAACATACAATGGTAAATTAGTTGAAAATTCTGAAAAAGGGATACTTGAGGGATTCCAGGATTTCATGGACGGTAAAATTAAAAAACTTGATATAAATTATGAAGAATATAATAAAGATGCTTTAGATAGCTTTGAAGTATTATTTAATTAATATCAGTGATTTTATGAAAAATAAAGTATTATTAAAAAAATATAGAATTAAAAAGAACAAAATTCTTAACCTTTTGAGGGAAAATGCCCAACTCAAATATTAT
>JBOFHT010000094.1:0-12196 GCA_051649785.1 Methanobacteriaceae archaeon | reverse complement strand
ATATTAATACTATTTTTTATTAATACTCTTAAGAATATTATTATTTATAATACTATTTTTTATAATACTATTTTTCATAATATTATTTGACATAATATATATTCATAATAATATTCTTATAAAAAAATAAATAATCTATATAAAATTTAATTATTAAAAATAATGCCCCGACCGGGACTTGAACCCGGGGAATAGGATCCGCAATCCTACGTGTTATCCAACTACACTATCAGGGCCGTAAAAAAAATTTAAGAACATTAAATCTTAAGATGGGCACGGTACTCATAATATTTGCAATATTTCTAGTATTTATAGTATTATACAGTATTTAAATTACCATTATTTAATTTTTAATAGTATTAATATTTTACTAAAATAAAACCTATAAGTAAAGCTATAACTGTAACCTTAGCTTAAAATTGTAACAATTTAAGATATGGAATTACTAGTATATAAATTTTTATTATATGGAGTCTGTATTTTATATTTTATAGTTTAATATCTTGTATCTCATAAAGTGTACTCTATATCAAGTATAAATATATTCTAGTATTTTTTATATTTACCCAATTTCTCATATTTACTGTATTTAGCTATTATTCTGGATTTAAATTAGAGTCCATATATTTTAAATTAGAAGTCACTAGAATTGCTAAATTAATTAATATGTATAAAGTATAAACATATAATTTCCAATTATCTTATTACTTGAATATAAATTGTCTGTATTAGAAATATCTCCTTTTGAAGCAATTTCCACTATTTCACCTACTTTCCATATTTTATTGTTATTATTTCCATTATACTGATATTTACTATTACCTATGTATTTAAATCCAAAATAATACTTCAAAATTCCAGATTTTTCAAAAAAACTCTTAGAAACTAAGTGTAGTTGTTTAATATTTTTATCTGTGTTACCCATTTTATCTAAACTATTTGCAATAAATTCTAAAGTTGATAGTTCCCCATAATAAGTATCTGAAGACATTAAATTAAGTTGATCTTGATTTTTATATTGGACTATTCTTTCATTTGGAAAACTTAGTATATTATGGTCAAGTACTATATTTACTGAAATTAATATTGCACCTATAATTACTAATCCAAAAATTACTTCAAATGATGATAAAAATCCCTTTTCATTATGAATAATACTATCCCTCCATTAATTCACTATAACTAACTTATTAATCATATTAACTATATTACTAATTTTAATATTATTATTATTTATCAATTATTAGTAATAAATATTGTCATTTTATTAATATAAAATATTTTTAGAAAAAGTAAAATTTGCACAATAGTACGAGTGGTGTGTTGGTGAAATAGTAAAATTTGTACTAATATTAAAAGAGTAATAAATAAAATGTTAAAGTAAAATAAGAAAATATTTAGAAATATTTAGAAATAGTAAAAATTATAAAAATACCACTTTGTATGCTATTGTGGGTAGCTATGGGATAGTGGTAATTTGTAGGTATAATCTAACCATTATAATGGCTAATTATTTAATATAAAATCAACAACTTTATTTTTTTTATCTATTGCTTCGTCAGCTGCTTTTTGAACCTTTTCTTTCATTATTTCAAATTCTTCAGGAGTTGTATCTCCAACAAGTTTTTTGATTTTAGTATAAGCTGCTTCTCTAAATAAAGGAGTAAGTTCTTCTGTTTTCCCATTTGATTTAAAGAGTTTGGGGATACCACTATTATTAACAGTTCCTATTTCAGCTATTTTAACACCTGCATTTGATACTGATTTTTTAACCTTTTTAGCTGTATCTTCATCAGTTATTAACATTAAAGAGTCAATTGAAACTCCAAGAGGGTCTATATTCAAACTTTCAAGCATATTAAGAACTTTTGGGGTAACCATTTGTCTAATGGATTCATGGTCAAAGTCTAAACCAAGACCTGTAGTCGATGCGATTTCATGAGCATCTCCACGTAGCCCACCATTTGTAACATCAGTCATGGCATGAATATCTTTAATTAAATCGTCTCCAATTAATGCATTTGCAGCTTTAATAAAATTAATGTCCATAGTTTCCCAAACAACATCAAATAATCCATGATAAAGAGCAGTTGTAGTAATAGTTCCTCCACCAGAACCTTCAGTTAATAGAATCACATCTCCAGCTTCTGCACGTTTTCTTGCAGTCGGAGGATATTTGGAAACACCAATAGAACCAACAGCACTAACTAATCTGTCACCTAAAACCATATCTCCTCCAACACGCAAAGTGCTTCCTGCTACAATTGGGACATTAATTAATTGAGAAACCGTAGCTACTCCTGCAGTAAAGTCAAATAGCTTACCAACATCTCCATCATCAGCTAAATGGATATCACTAATAATAGCTACAGGATCTGCACCCATTACACATACATCACGAAGAGAAGCACGTGCAACATGAAATCCTCCTAAAAATGGGTATTCACTAAGACGTGAGTGTATTCCATCAACTGCAGTTGTTATATATAAGTCATTATCTGCTTTGGAATTATTTGGAGAAATGTTGGACATATTATATGTATTAGGGGTATTAGAAATATTAGAAACTTTAACAACACCTCCGTCATCTTGAGCACTAGGATCAATGAAAGAATCAGTGTTAGTACTTGAAACAATTTCAGCTATTTTTCTATGTACAAAAAAATCACCAGAACCTCTAGAACCAACACCCATTTCACCCATTCCAATATTAGCTTTTGGATAGGATATAATTTCCTTTAAAAGATTATCATTCACATTATCTTGATAATCATTAATTTTTAAAGTGTTTTTAACTTCATCAATTACAGCTTCAGCCATATTAATGGCTGATTCATCGCTAATGTTTTTGTATTCTAAAATACGCTTAGATAAAATATTAGTTAATTCATTTAAATCAATAGATGGGTTAGTACTATTTGGATCTATTCTAGCTCTGACAAATCTTTCAATATCCATAATTATTCTCCATTTTCGCGATTTTATTAATTAAACAATTTTAAATAGCTATTTAATATTAATAAAGTTTTTTATAATTTTTAACCCTGGCTTTCCACTTTTCTCAGGATGAAATTGTGTTGCAAAAGTATTTTTGTCATGTATTACAGAGCTTACATCAATCCCATACTTAGTAGTAGCTGCAATAACTTGACTATTTTCTAACTCTGCATAATAAGAATGTACAAAATAAAAGGAGTCTGTATTAAAATTTATACCTTCTAAAAGAGGGCATTTTAAATTATGGGGACTAATAGTCTTGCTATTACTGTTATTAAAAGTGTTATAATTATTAGGATTATTCAGCTGATTCCATCCCATATGTGGAATTTTAAGATTGGAATTCATATTTGGAACAGATTTTGGAAACTTCTTAACATTTCCTTTAAAAATATCAAGACCTTTAACATTTGGACTTTCGTCACTATTTGATAACAATAGCTGCAAACCTAAGCAAATCCCTAAAAATGGTTTTTCAGCATTAATGTGTTGAATAATAAGTTCTTTATAGGGAGATATATTTTCCATAGCTTTACCAAAAGCCCCAACACCTGGAAGAACTAAAGAATCGCAATTAACTATCTTCTCAGGGCTTTTTGTGACTTCAACAGTTTCCCCTAATTTATTGAATGCATTATAAATACTTTTTAAATTCCCACTACCATAGTCAATTATTGTTATCATATTATCGGTGATAATATTAGTGTAATAGAGTATTAATATGTATTGGTTCTATTTTTGATGTTATTATTAGTATTAGTATTATTTTTATTATTCTAATTATTATTAATAGGATTATTATTTTTCTTATTATCCCTATTTTTAATATATAGATTTTATTATATAGGTTTTATTTTATTAATACTTTCTATTTTCTAATTAGTATTATTGGTGTCATTAACAATATTTCCATTACTAGTATTATTAATTTTACTAGTATTATTTTCATGGCTAGGACTAGTTAATAGAAGTATTATTAATGTTAAAAAGAGTTATTACCTTAATTGTAATTTTAAAATAATTATTATTGCGATTATGAACAACATAATCAATGTAATCATTATATTATTGTCTGCATTATCAGCATTATAAGTATTACTATTATTATTACTATTATTATAATTATTATTATTTAAGATGAATATTGTCCTCGATATTATTTTTATTATTAGTATTGGAGCTATTGTTTATAATAATGTAAAAAATATAATTAAATAAAAAAATAGGTGTGAAAAGAGTTTTAATATACTGATATCTGTTATTATACTCTAATCAACAATATTTATAATATTCTAGCTATTTAATTAAATTTAGTTAATTAAGTCATCAAAAACATCTTTAGGTGCTTTATCTAACCATTCATTAACTATTTTAACTGCACAGTAGTTACCACACATTGTACAAGTATCAGGATCTTCAGGAGGTCTAGCTTCTCTGATTCTACGAGCATCTGCTGGGCAAATAGCTAATTCGTACTGATCTTCCCATTGGAGCTTTTTCCTAGCATTAGCCATAGCTAAATCTTTCTCACCATTGTGAATACCTTTAGCCATATCTCCTACATAAGTTCCAATTCTAGTTGCAATAACTCCAGCTTTAACATCTTCAGGACCTGGAAGAGCTAAATGCTCTGAAGGAGTAACATAACAAATGAAATCTGCACCAGCTTTAGCTGAAGCAGCTGCACCAATAGAAGATACAATATGATCATAAGCAGGTGCAATATCAGTTACAATAGGGCCTAACATATAAAATGGAGCTCCACTACATAGTTTTTTCTGAATAGTTACATTAGCAGGAATTTCATTAAGAGGGATGTGACCCGGGCCTTCAATCATAGTTTGAACACCAGCTTCACGAGCTCTGTCAACTAATTCGCCTAAAATAATAAGCTCTTGGACTTGTGCTCTATCTGTGGAATCTGCAATAGCCCCAGCTCTCATAGCATTTGCAAGTGACATTACAACATCATTTTCTTTAGCCATTTCTAAAATATAATCATAATTTTTGTATAAAGGATTTTCAATTTGATTTTCTACAATCCATGCAGATATGAAAGCTCCTCCACGAGAAACAAGCCCACCTTCACGTCCTTGTCTTTTTAATCTAGCTAGAGTTTCAATATTTACACTACAATGAATAGCCATAAAGTCAATACCATGTTTAGCTTGCTTTTCTATGGTTTTCATCATAATTTCTTCGTCCATATGAATAGCTGAACCTTCTTTTCTTATAGTTTCAATTGCAGCTTGATAAATTGGCACACTTCCAACTGGAATATCGGACATTTTAAGGATTCTTTTCCTTATTTCATCTAAGTCTCCACCAATACTTAATTCCATTAAAGTGTCAGCACCATTGTCAATAGCTATTTGTGCCTTTTTTTCTTCCATATCAAATTCAACAATATCTGTTGAAGTTCCGATTGTAGCATTTACCTTTGTTCTAAGCCCTGCACCAATACCACAAGGGCTAATATTTCTATGGACATTAGAAGGAATAACAATAGTTCCTTTAGCTACAGATTTTCTTATAAATTCTTCATCTACGCCTTCTACTTTAGCTACAGCTTTCATTTCTTCGGTTATAATTCCTTTTCTTGCATCTTGGATTTGTGTCATAAAATAGTCTCCTTAAATTTTTTCCATTATATTTTTATAATTTTTTAAGTTTTAATATTCTATATTAATTAATTAAATATAGTGAAATAAGCTAATTCTAATAATTTCTAGATTTAGACTTATATTCTCATTTAAATTTTACTTTACTTTTAGCATTGTCAATTGAATTTAAGTAAAATTAACTTGAATTTAACTATATCAATTAATTATAATCTTATCATTTATAAAGTCATCTATTGTTTAATGACTTCTAAAAGGATTATATTAAAAGAATAAAATAATTATTACTTAAAATTATATAAAAATAGCTAATATTCATTATTCTATTAATTGTAATTGACTTTTTTCAATTTTAATTGAATTAACTATAAAATAAAATCAAAGTTATAATACCAAATCAAAGTCAAAATTAAAATTAAAAAAACTAAAAATGAGTAGTAATCATTAGAGTAATTTATAGTTAGACTTAACTTAATAAAATTCGTTCATACGCTTTTTAGCTAAATCTAATGATGGAATATTAGTTTGACATCCTTCTTTTTCTACTATGAAAGAAGAAACAGCTGAAGCTAATTTACCACAATCTTCTAAGGATTCTCCATTGAGATAGGCTTTTAAAAATCCTGCTCTGTATGAATCTCCTGCTCCTGTTGGATCTACTGCAGGTCTGTAAATTGGGTCAATTTCTATTTTTTCATTACTATAAATATGGCTACCATCTTTTCCGCAAGTTTTAACTACAATAGTAGGACCTAATTCTCTTAATTCATTAATATCAACATTCAATGACTTCAATATTCTGTCAATTTCGTGATGGTTCCCAAAAAGAATGTCACAACAATTTAAGACTTCTTTAAGCTTAGATAATGTGTACATATGTAAATCTTGACCAGGGTCAAATGATACTAACTTTTCATCCCCTTGATCACCCATTTCATTTGCAACTATTCCTGAACGGTGATTAAAGTTAGGATCTCCTGTGGCTAGATGCACAGCTCTTACATTAGATATTGCATCAATAGGGGCATCAATTTCTTGGAACTTCTTTCCAGCACCCCAGTAGAAATAGCTAATTTGGTCTTTGTTATCATCTGTTAAAACAAAAGCAGTAGGCGTATTTTCACTCTCAGAAATAATCATAGAATCGGTATTAATTCCTAAATCTTTCATTTGCTTATGGTATTTGGAATCTACAAATTCTTTTCCAACAGCTGAAACTAAAGATGTTTTTAAGTTTAGACTAGCTCCCACCATAGCTACATTTGCAGCAGCCCCTCCATATAATTGCTTCATTTTATCTATTGATGCTGATGTGTTTGCTGCAGGGAAATCTTCTACTTTTATAATGTAATCTAGTGCTGTATGCCCAATAGCTAATAAATCTCGTTTATTTTTTCCTTTAGTCAATCTAATCACCGGTAATGGAGTTATAATTTGTAATAATATGGATAATAGTATACAATATCTTATTTATTAGTATTGAATTATTATTCCCACATTAAATATTGTTAGCATATTTTAATTATCTAATTTATTATCCAATTGTTATCGAATTGTTATCAAATTATGATATAATTTTTTAATATAATTTTTATATTTATTTTTAAGATAATTACTTATTCTGCAACTTAATTTATTGTAAAATTAACTTATATAATTATTTAATTTTATTATTAAAAATAAGTATAGTGTAAGTTGAAAATAATTGTATAAGTAATAGTATAATATTAATGCAAACATAGAACTTCATATAATTATATTATCCAATTGGAATAAATCCTTCTTTAGCTATTTTAACTCTATTATTTAAAATAAAATTAATAAAACTATTTAAATCATTGTTATTTTCATTATAAGGAACTAAATTAATAGTATGTTGTGTTTCATTTTTTAAAATGTCACCACCACTAAAAAAACTAGCATTTAAAAAAGTATAAACCTTATTGTTCCCATTTGTTATAGACTTATCAATATTATCATAATTTTTGTCATAATTTTTTACAATTTTAAATGCCTCATATTGGGAATTAACTTCTTTTATAATATTAAATGGTATATTTTGAGATTTTAATGTATTCCACGCTAACCTTTGAGCACTTCCTTTTACTCCAATAAAGCTAGAATCTTTTAAATCTTCAATTGATTTAATTGTAGCAGTGTTGTTACCAGTTTCACTTTCAACTAAAACTAGATAATCATAAGCTATTGGCACTAAATCTAAATCATTTTCAAAAGCTATAACTGGGTCATCTAATGCTAATATATCCACAATTCCTTTTCTAGCTAATTCATAAGCATTTTCGTCATTACTACTATAAATTTTTGGGGATTTGGTTTCAGGTGGTAAATTTGAAATTAAAGTTTCTAAAAGCCCACAAATAATATGCCCTCCACAAATAATTAGCTCATCATTTTCAGAGGTCATATTAATATATTTATAATATTTATTTAATAATTTAATTCCTTCTTCAGTTAATTCAGAACCAGTACCTCGTGTTTCAACTAGTTTAAACCCTAAATCATTTTCAGCATTAATTATTCTACGATTTAAAACTGAATGTGATATTTCAAGATTTTTAGCTGCTTTTCGCTGTGAATAAGTGGATGATATGGCTTCTAATGACTTAAATAAGCTATTATTATATTTTTTCCCATTTATAATTATGGATATTTCAGCTTTAAAGTCCATTTTAATCTTTCAACCTCTTTCAACCTTTAATATTTAAATTAGTTAATTAATTTAAACTAATTACACTTAATAAATTTATACTTAACAAGTTCCTACTTAACAAAATGATATTTAATATTTTGACATTTAATTTATATATAATAAATTATAAAATAGTATCTTTAAGATATCCCTTTTTACATGTATGAATTTAGGATATTGAAGTTATTGCTAAATTTAAAATATAAATTAAATATGTAACTAAATATATTGCTCAAAGATATTACTTAAAATATTAATTATTTAGTTTTGTAAATTATTATAACTATTTATAATTATTATGTAGTATTATTATATTCTATATTCACTGTTATTGATTATTTGATGATTATTATGTTAATGAAAGCAGCTATACACGAAATATTAAATAATATTGAAAATGCCACTGAAAATTCCGATGAAAATGCTATTGATAATGCTATTAATGTTATAATTAACTCAGAAAATGTTTTTGTTATAGGGGCAGGGAGATCTGGTCTTGTAGCTAAAGCATTTGCAATGAGATTAATGCATTTAGGAATTAGTGTCTATGTTGTTGGGGAAACTACTACTCCTGCTATAAATAAAGGAGATTCTATTTTTGCTATTTCCGGCTCTGGTGAAACAGATACTATTGTTTCCGCAGTCCAAATAGCTAAAGATAGAGGTGCTAAAGTTTTATTAATTACTTCTAATCCTAATTCTAGTATTGGAAGACTTTCTGATGAATTAATAGAAATTGAAGGTAGGACTAAATTAGATTCTGATAAAGATTATATTCGTAGGCAGATGGATGGTAAATACATGTCTTTAGCCCCATTAGGGACATTATTTGAGTTAACATCTCTTATAATGCTTGATGGAATTGTAGCTGAGCTTATGGATAGGATGGATCAAACAGAAAATGATTTAAAATGTAGGCACACGGTTTTAGAATAAATAAACTATTTCATGCCTTATTTTATCTACTTTTTCTATATTTATTTTATAATTTAATTATTATTTACTCATTATTTTTTATAGTTTTTTAGCTATTTTTTCTATATTTATTTATTTTATATGTTATAGGTTATTCAGTTAATATTCTTTGAGGATTTGTATAAACATTAAATCTTGAACCTCTTGCAAAACCAACCATTGTTAATCCAGATTTCTTAGCTAAATTGTATCCTGAAAAAGCTGGACCTGCATTTGATATTATTATTGGAATTCCTACTCTAGCTACTTTAATTAGCATGTCTTGGGGCATTCTCCCACTATAAAACACATAAGAATTTTTAAAATCAACATTAGCTATGGCACCTGCCCCAATTACTTTATCAACAGCTACATGACGACTAACATCTTCTTTTATAACAAAAAAATCTTTACTTTTTAAACCTGCTACATGAACTCCACCAGTAGCTTTCCAAATAGTGGCATTATTCTTTAATACTTCCATGTTTTCTACAATTTCTTCTGCAGATAATTTAAAGTCTGATTCAATAGTTGGAATAGTTTTTATCTTAGACCTAGTACCTCCTCCACTATCGGAGCATACTACAAGTTCACTGTCATCAAACTTTTCAGAACGAATTGTAGCTTTAATAGATGTTCCTTTTATTTTTATTTCTTCAATATCTGAGGTACTGGTAATTAATCCTTCCCCTAACATATAACCAGTTACAAATTCTTCTAATGAATCTTCTACTGTTGAAAAATTACGTGAAATTTTATTATTAATAGTCACTGATGTTGTTTTATCACTAGCTACTTTTTCTACAACTTCTACAAGTTTCCCATCTTTATATGCAAATGCTAGAACTTCTTCTATCATTTTTGAATTATTTTCCATTTTTAGCACCTATTATTCTTTTAAATCTGTTTTAATATGAAATGTAAAAATGTAATTAAATATCTATTCTTCATAATATGGTTTTCTATTGTTTATTCCTTCAATAAATATTTGTTCAAGCTCTTCTTCTTTTGCACCATTTCTTATAGGATTTATAATGTCAATAAGATTATCATTTCTAAGTAAACAAGGTTTTATCTTTCCATCAGGAGTTATTCTAAGTCTTGTACAATTTTCACAGAATTTAGTATTATCCATAGGTCTAACAACTTCTATTTCTCCGTTGTCAATATAATATTTTTTCCTATCTTGCATAAACTCTCGAACTCTTACATTCGTAGCTAACTCTGCTAATTTATCTTCTAAATCTCCCATATCATAATGATATTCATCTGAAAACTTATCATCATCACAATTTTCACTTTTAAGTAGCTCAATCAATTGTAAGATTATTCCATTGTCTTTAGAGAATTCAAACATTTTTTTAATTTCATTATTGTTTATGTTATTCATAACAACCATATTAATCTTAACAGGATCTAATCCTACTTCTATTGCCTTCAATATTCCTTTTTTAGCATCTTCTAAATAATCCTTTTTTGTTATTATTTTGTATGTTTCAGGGTTTAATGTATCAAAACTTACATTTACCCTGCTTAAACCAGCATCATATAAATCCTTTGCATATTTTTCAAGAAATATTCCATTAGTTGTTATTGAAATATCTTTAAAATCAAGTGAAGCAGTTTTAGCTACTATTTCAACAATATCTTTTCTAATAAGAGGTTCTCCTCCTGAAAATCTTATTTTTAAAACTCCTAAAGACTTAGCTACTTTTAAAACCTGATAAATTTCATCAACAGTCATTTCTTCTTTTTCAGGAAGCATTCCATCATGATGGCAGTATAAGCAGTTTATATTGCATCTATTTGTAATTGAAATTCTAAGTGAGATTATGGGGCGTTTATATTTGTCCTCTACTTTCATTTTAATCATAAATCCTAATTTTATTTATTAATTCTTTTATAAATTTAACTTAATTATTATGGACACTAATTGATTAAAATTAATAATTTATTAATATGTTACGATTATGTATAGATTACTCATTGATTATACTATTTGATTATTAGTATGTTATTAATAGGTTATTTATATTTTATTACATTTCATCTGCCTATTATAAATTATTAATAATTTTAATTTGTAACTATTTTAATTTATAAATTGATTTATAATTTAATTATAATTTATTTTATAATTTAACTTATTCTCATATAAGTTATCTATTACTTTAATTAGATTTTTTTAGTTCTATTTAATTAGCAATGTTTATATATATCAATTAAATATATAAAATAATACATTAATATTTTTATCATAAGAACTGGATAATAAATAAACATATTTTTGTAATATTTATAGATATAAATGTTTGTAAACATATCTAGTTCAATATTAGTAATAACTAATTAGTTAGGATAATTATTTAGAATTTTAGGTGATAATATGTCAAAAAATATTGATAAAAAAATTGAAGAGCAAATAAGAGGAAAGTTGGATTCAGAAATTCAAAAAGAAATTGAAGAACAAATTAAAGGAAAAAAAGATAGTGATATTGATAATAAAATCAATGATCAAATTAAAGGAAAAATTAGTGCAGAAATAGAAAAAGAAATTGAAGAACAAGTAAAAGGCCAAGTTGCATCTAAAATAGCTAAAAAGATTGAAGAACAAATAAAATAGTTCTTAATTATTAGTTCGAGTTACTGTTTTATTTTCTTATTTCTTTTATTTTTATATTTTTCATTTTTTTAACTAATTTTAGGATTTTTTTTTAGATAGTAATTCTTGACAAAAAAGATTTTCCATATAGAAAATTTTTTTTTATTTAATAATGAGTCTTGGCCAAAAGTCATGTTTTTTTCTTTTTTTGGTTTACAAATTTGATTTGGTGATTGATATTTGGAAATTTTGTTTGGAAGTCTTTTTGGAAGTCTTGTAAATTTTTTTCTAAAGTTCTTTCTTTTTCTTTTC
>JBOFHT010000093.1:0-3318 GCA_051649785.1 Methanobacteriaceae archaeon | reverse complement strand
CAATAAGATTAATTCATTAGGCGTATACTCGTCATGCTGGTATAAAGCGCTGGAATCTATTATACCGAAAATCAGCTAGTTGCTAATAGAGAGCGCCCGGGGGCTATAGTAGTCCCCAGCAGCTTATGGAGTAAAGTATGGTTGATAATAAATTTAAAATATTTGCATTCATGACAGTAAAAAATGAGGCGGATATAGTAATAGAAACGCTTTTAGATGCTGTTAAATGGGCAGATAAAATTGTCATTATGGATAATATGAGTAATGATGATACCTGGGATAAATTAATTGATTTTGCAGATAAAAATGAAAAAATAATACTATGGGGACGTTATGGTGGCAAGTTTCACTTATCTTTAAGACAAGTGATTTTTAATGATTATCGATATTTGTCTTCCGAGGGCGACTGGTGGTGCAGATTAGATGGAGATGAATTCTATATTGATGATCCAAGGGATTTCTTAGCTAATCTAGACGATGATATTGACTGTGTATATAACGCATCATTCCAATATTATTATACAGAAGATGATTTTTATAGAGAACACAATTCGCTAGAAAAACAAGAGTGCGTTATTAATAGATTGGTAAACTATAAATGTAATCATTCAGAAATTAGGTTCATTAAAGATAAAGCTGATCTTTGTTGGCCACAATATTCTGAATGGCCTATTAATATAGTAAACCCTTCATCTAAAAGAATAAGACTAAAACATTATCAATATCGTTCTTTACAGCAAATAAGTGAACGGCTTAAAGCACGTAAATCTAAAGAGTCAGGGGCTTCATTTATGCATGAAAAGGTCACTGCAGAAGAGTGGTATACACGACGTGGATTTAGTATACCTGATTCTGAAGAGTTTCAAAGTTATAGAGTGGTATTAAAGAAAGATCTTGAATCTAATCATGACTATCATTTTCTCGATAAAAATTTACCTGCAATGAGAAAATACAGTTTAATCGGCAAGATTAAAAGAAAGTTAATAGCTAAACTAGTTAACTATGTTATGAAAAAATAGGAATGTAAAATGCATGGTGAGGTATTAGTTTTGTATTTTAGTCTACTAGATAATATTTAGAGTTAGGTTTTGAGTAGAATATAGGTGCATTACTAGCATAGCCACCATGCGTAACTTAGCATTATATAGTTAATGGCATGTGAGGA
This sequence comes from Methanobacteriaceae archaeon, assembly GCA_051649785.1. GTDB lineage: Archaea > Methanobacteriota > Methanobacteria > Methanobacteriales > Methanobacteriaceae > JBOFHT01. The sequence continues at coordinate 2,153 of JBOFHT010000093.1, read as the reverse complement.
GTGGGTGGGCAATTTTTTAGTAACTCTATGTTTTTCTATATTTATCTTATAATTATCGGGATGAGACATTGGACAGAAAAGTAATATCTAATTCTATATGGATGATCATAGAAAAAATTGTATCTATTTTTGGTCTTATATTTGTCACATCTTATGTTGCAAAATACATCGGCCCTAGCAATTTTGGGAAAATAACGTTCGTATCATCTATTTTTATAATAGTACAAGCAATAGCTATGTTTGGGTCCGAACATATTTTACTAAAGCGTGTGAGTAAAAATAGAGACTCGGGTATAAAATTGATGTTATCAACGGTGAAATTAAGGAATGCTGCATTTTTTTTAATATCCCTTGTTGTTATATCGGCACTATATGTGGAGTCAGATTACGTTACATTTGTTTTCGGTATTGCCACTGCAATTGCTTATTACTTTTCCACGATAGATATTTATTCTGTTTATAATAACGCGACTCTAAATTCGAAGATAAATACGGTATGCAACGTAATCGGTCTTGTTATTAGTTTGATTGTTAGATTACTTATAGCTTCATTTGAGATTAACTATTTATATTTATCTATACCTATTATACTGGTTACACTAATCCCATATATCTTAAAAAGAGCCTTATTTTACAAAGTAAATATTAGGGGAGGCAAGGTATTTACGCTTCGTAATGAGCTAAAGTATAGTAAATACATGTTCTTTGCAGGTGTGCCCCTGGCTATCTCGACAGTATCAGTTATTATTTATGCACGTATAGCTCAGTTTTTTATTATTAAGTTCGGTGGGACTGAACAATTAGGTATTTATTCTGTAGGCAGTCAGTTAGCAACGGCTTGGACTTTCATAACTATGGCCATCATAACATCATACTTTGCAAGGATTTATGATACAAAAAATAGAGAAGTTGCTATAAATATGGCTGCAAAATTAAATGGGATTGTATTTTTAATATCTATAGCTATTATTTTTTCAATTAATATATTTGGGGAGTACTTCATTCATTTGTTATATGGAGTACAATTCAGAGATGCATATTTTATAATGATGATCATGACATTTAATTCATTGTTTTCTGCTATGGGGCCTGTTGCTAATAAATTTATAGTTTATGATTCGGGTTATAGTTATCTATCGAAAAAAATGATATCGGCCATGTTTATTACATTACCAATATCATACTATCTGACTAGTAAATATGGAATGTACGGTGCTGCCTTTGGAACTATTATTACAGAGTTTTTATCACTAACCGTACTTAATTACTTTTTTAATAAAGGGGTGATATTTAGGATCCATATGAAGTCATTTAATATTCCCAATTATTTTAAAAAATAAAAAATCTGCCCTTCATCTTACTATGACTTAATATAATGAAAATTTTTTAGGCAATGAGTCAAATATTGATTTCACTTATTTATAATGAGATGACGATGAAAAATGGAATAAGCTCCCCCCCTAAAGTTAGTGTGTACATATCTACATGTAATAGATTAGATAAATTAAAAAGAGCTATATTATCTGTCCAAAATCAAGATTATCATAATATAGAAATATTGGTTTGTGATGATGCATCTAATGATGGTACTGAGGATTATATTAATGAACTTATGCTATCAGATACCAGAGTGCGATATTTTCGTAATAATAAAAATCAAGGCGCATGTGCTACGAGAAATATGGGCATTTTTTCAGCGTCAGGTTTTTATATAACCGGTCTTGATGATGACGATGAGTTTACATCTGATAGGATATCGTTATTTTTAAAAAATTGGGACAAGCGTTATGCATTTATTTGTTGTGATTTCGATAATAGATATTTAGATGTATCATCACGCTATTATAATGATAATAGTAATTCTATTTTTTCATATAAAGATCTACTTTTTGATAATCCAGCCTCTAATCAAATATTTACTCTAACATCTAGGTTGAAAGAAATCGGAGGCTTCGACATTAGAGCCAGAAGATTACAAGATTGGGATACATGGTTACGTCTATCATATCGGTTTGGTGAGTTTTTACGGTTACCCTTTAGTACCTATATTATGCATCATGACCATGTAGAGGGAGAGAACAGAGTTTCGAAAAGCTATTCATTTCTTGACGCATTAAATGATATGAGTGATAGAAATAAAAAAATATATGGCG
>JBOFHT010000092.1:0-22330 GCA_051649785.1 Methanobacteriaceae archaeon | reverse complement strand
TTCTAGCTTTGTTAATAATTCTGTTAATAGTGGTGGTGGTGCTATTAGTAATTCTGGTGCTAATTCCATAATAGCTAATTCTAGTTTTATTAATAATTCGGCTATTACTAGTGGGGGTGCTATTTACAACAATGTTGCTAATAATCAGTCTGTTGTTAATTGTAACTTTGTTAATAATTCGGCTATTACTAGTGGTGGTGCTATCTTTAACATCAATGGTATTGACCATAGTGTGATTAACTGTAACTTTACTAATAACATAGCTAATACGGGTGGTGCTGTTTATAATTCTGGCCGTTACCAAATTGTAAATGGTTCTAATTTTAGTTTCAATTCTGCTAATAATACTGGTGGTGCTATTTATAATACTGCAGCTAATCAATCCATATTTAATTCTGTGTTTAAAAACAATCTTGCCAATAATAGTGGTGGAGCAATCCATAATAATGGTGGTGCTAACCAGTCTATGATTAATTCTACTTTTATAAATAATGTTGTTAGTAATAGTAGTAGTGGTAATGGTGGTGCTATTAGTAATTCTGGTGTTAATTCCATAATAGCTAATTCTAGTTTTATTAATAATATGGCTGTTTATGGTGGTGCTATTAGTAATTCTGGTGTTAATAATGTTGTGAATGGATCTAGTTTTAGTAATGGCACATCTAATTATGGTGGGGGCATTTATAACTCTGCACACAATCAGTCTTTAGCTAATTGTACTTTTAGCTTTAATAAAGCAACTATTATGGGTGGGGCTATACACAATGAAGGTGGTGCTAATCAGTCTATTAGGGGAACGGCTTTTACTAATAATTCTGCTAATTCTAGTGGGGGTGCTATTAGTAATAATGGAACTAATCAGTCTATAGTTAACTCAACTTTCATTAATAATTCTGCTAATGGTATTGGTGGTGCTATCTATAATAAAGGATCTATGATTGTTTCTAATAATAGTATGGCTCTTAATACTGCTAATACCTTAGGAAATGTTATTTATAATAATGGTAGTTTAAGTGTTCTTTATTTGGTTTATTTAGGTAATAGTACAATTATGGCTAATAATAACAGTTCTGTTATTTTGTTTGTTATTCTAACTGATGATAATGGTAATGTTGTTACTGGTCAGAATGTGTCTTTCTTTGTGAACGGTACTTTTATTGGTAATTTTACTAGTATTGAAGGCCATGCTAATATTACTTACTTAGTTACTCAAGGTACGGGTGTTCTACCAGTTAATGGTTCATATGATGGTTCTAATGACTTAGTTATTCGCAATGGTGCATTATCTATATTTTCCAATACTACTGTTAATGGGGATATTGTTTTAGATAATAATTCTTACTATGTTAATAAGAATGTTAATGGAAATATTAGTGTTCTTAATAATGGTAATAATACTGCAAATAATGTTTCTGTTAAGATTAACTATCCTAGTAATTTTATTCTTAATGGGGCTAGTATTTTACTTTCTCATGGATATTATGACATTATGACTAATACTTGGTTTGTTGGTGACTTAGCTCCAGGTGAAGAAGCTACTATGAATTTCACAGGCAAATTCACTAAAAATGGTAATTATACATTTCTTATTAATATTATTGGTGATAATTTTAATAGTAGTGCTGACTATGTTAATATTGTTGTTAAAAATAAAACCAAACCTAATCCTGAGCCTAAGCCAGATCCTAAGCCTAAACCTAAGCGTATTGTAGTTGATGGTGTTAGTATGAAATCTACAGGTATTCCAGTATTTGTATTATTAATATTTGTAGTATTAGCATTTATACCATTATATAGGCGTAAAAACTAAATTTAAATTATATAAAAAAAGAATATTTTAATTATAAATTATAATATATTTATAATATATTTATTAATCTATTGTTCATATCCATTTAAATACATAAAAAAAATCAAGAAAAAAATATTTTTCTTAGTAAACATTCACAAACAATTTAATTGGATATTTATAAATTATAAAATTATAAATTAATATATTATTATTATTATTATTTTATTGATTAAATTATTATCTTTTTTTTCTTTTTTCTTTTTTCTTTTATTTTTCAATATTTTTCTATTATTTATCTTCTTTGATTAGTTATGTATCCTACTAATTTTAAATATAAATAACTATTTTTTAACATTAAATTGTTTTAGTATCACTTCTGTCAATTTAAGGAATTTTTAAAGTAAATTTTTAGAAAAATTCAAAAAATTATTCAGAATATTTATAAGTAATTTATTAAATTTAGTTAAGATTTGGTATTTAATTGCTTAAGTTGACAGAGTTGGTTTTAGTATAAACAAATATATATGCTTTATATTAAATATATAATCATAATGGCACTTTATTCTAATTATATTAATCCTCGAAGCAGTGAATACTATAAAACATGAATAGGAGAAATTTGATGTTAAATAAAATTATACAAATAAGCAAGTTTATATTATATGATCTTATTTTTATTGTTATATATGGGCTTATTTTATATTTTGTATTTATATGGTTAGCTGGATATTCCCTTCTATATGCATATTTAGGGAATCTTGCACTAATTATTTTAGTTTTAGTAATAGATGAATACACGATAAAAATGATTCAATCAAAAGATATTGTCACAGGATTAATGAAAGAAAAAGATATGGAAAAAAGTTATAATTCCATTCAAGGGTTAATTGATAGTGCTATTTCATTTAAAACAGAATTATACCTGTTTTATGTTTTTATTTTAATCTTCTCGCAAATAATTGATTTTAGCCCAGAATTAGTAAGTGAGGATCTTGCTAACTTTATTCTAGCAAACAGCTACAGTATATTATTGTTAATTGCATTTGACAGGATTATACAAAATTTTTCAAATGATAGGAAAAGAATGAAGAAAATATCAGCGAATCTCAAGAAGTCATTAAGTGAAAATCAAGATTAATAAAACATTTTTTATAAATTAAGTCTATATCAGATGAGTAGTGATGAAGTTAACAAGGTTTAGGGGAGTGTTATTTTTGAATTTAAGATTATTATTTGGGTATATTGCTGTTTTATTAGGTTTATTCTTTGCTATCATTCAAATGTATATTTTTATTCCAGGTAATGGTTTTATAATATTTTTATCATTATTGGGAGCTATTGTATTTTCCATTTCAGGGTTAATTGCTATAAAATTATCATATATAGATACTAATTCAGCATCTGTACTGTTCTTAATTTCAGGCTTAGGAATGTTATTAACAGTTGCAGAAATAGGGCTGATACCTGGCGTATTATTTATTATATCTTCTTTATTAGAATTTAAAAATAAAGATAAATTTAGATTAAATAATTCTCATAAACGAAAAATAATAATTTTTATTAATATATTATTTATACTATCCATACCCATTTTACTTTTTATTAAAACATTTGGAGTTATTACAACAGTATGGTAATTTATAGTATAAATAATATATATAATTAAAATTAATTAATCATTGAAATATTTGATGTAGGTAATTTAAATGGGTGGAACTACATTTTAAATGGAATAAATAATAATTAATTGGGAATTGATAATTAGTATCACTTGGTAGTTGAGTTAAACAATTTATCAAATGAAAAGTTTTTGGAGTATCAAAGAATTCAAAGATAATTACCATATTGAACACTACAATAATCATTAATTGAATATACAAAGGAGGACTGTAAATGGAAATTAAAGAATTATATTTAGAGAATTTTAAATCATTTGAAAAATGTACAATTAATTTTGATGATTTTTATACTGCTATTTGTGGTAAAAATAATTCCGGCAAATCTAATATAATAAAATCTATTTTTAAAGTTTTAAATCAACATTCTTTTAGGGAGAGTTTTTTAATAAATGATTTTCCTATCTGGAAGAAAAATAAGGAGGATGAAATATCTATAATTAAAATTAAACTTTTTTTGAGAAAAGATAGTGATCTGGGAATTTTAAAATTTTTCAAGATGATATTATTTGAAGAAAAAAATAAATATGTTGCAGAAGTAGATGATACTCTGCTCGAAATATCTATATGCCAAGAAAATAAAATAACAAAAACTATTGTTATGATTGATGGTGTAGAAATTCAAGATAAATATCTTCAAAGAGAGATTTTAAGAAAATTGAATCCTGATAGACTAATAATTTTCCATAATTCGACTAATCTTAATCCTAATAGTTTTCATAGATATAAAGGTTCTAGAAAACGATATCATGGTGAATTAGAAAGTTTATCTAACCAAACTCGCGACTCAATTGATAAAAAAGTAGTAAAAATTGAAGAGTTGTTGTTATCAATTAATAATGAATTATCAAACTCTATTCAGGAAAATAAGTCTAAACTTGAAGATTTAATACATATGCTTCACGATAAACATGATCTTACTTTGAATTTCAGTAATGCCGATATAAACATTAATACTGATTATGGGAAGGTCCCTTATGAAATACTTTTGGGTGAAGAAGATTATAAGCTTTCTTTAGAAAATTGGGGAAGTGGCACTCAAAACAGAACATTAATTCTGAATAGTATATTTCATGCTAAAAATGTGATAGAACAAGATGATGAATCAAAAGTAACTCCTTTATTGATAATTGAAGAACCTGAGTCGTTTCTTCATCCGTCCGCACAAGCGGATTTTGGAAGAATTTTACAAGATTTAAGCAAAGAACTTGAGATACAAGTAATAGTAACAACACATAGCCCCTATTTATTAAGCCACTATAATCCTAATTCAAATATATTAATAAAAAGAATGGTTGTTGATGAAAATCTGAGAGAATCCTATATTGAAGAAATAGATAATGAAAATTGGAAAGAACCTTTTGAATTAGCTTTGGGAATGGCTGGCCCAGAGTTTGATACTTTGAAAAAAGCTTTTTTTAGTGAAAATAACTCAATAATGCTTGTTGAAGGCGAAATTGATGTTGAATATTTTGAACTGATGAGACATCCTAATTTAGGTAAAAATAAATTAGATTTTGAAGGTGAAATATATCCTTGTGGTGGATTTAGCACATTAAATAATAATGCATTAATGAAATTTTTTAAAGAGAGATTTAAGGATCTTATTATCACATTTGATTTGGATGCATATAATAAAGTTGAAAAAAGCTTAAATGGACTAGGTTTTGCTCGTAACAAAGATTTTTTTTCAGTTGGCATTGACAAAGGAGGATTGCGAAGAATGGAAGGATTACTCCCTGATATTGTTAAAGATAATGTTTATAAAAATAATGGGGATTTAGTTGAAGCATTACAGTCTGATGATAAAGATGAAGTTAAGAGTTCTAAAAATAGACTTAAAAAACTTTTTTTAGATGAATTTAAAAAAGAAAATGATTTTACCGAAGAATACTTTGAAAATTTTAACTATTTAATCCAATTAATTAATAAACGATCCAATGATGCTTGAATACTTTATTAATAAAAATGGAGCTTTTTTATTAATTAATTAACTTTGGATATATAAATTTAAAATCAATACGGCTATTAAATGTCCAAAGTTTTAAATATCATTTTTTTATTTTTTAATTTAAATTTAGTGAGATGATTTTGACTCGTTATTTTATTAATTGTAATCTTTTTGGTAATTAATAAATATGTTTTAATTAAATATATTATATGATCAACAGGCCATAAAAAACTACATTACTCAGATGTAAAATATAAAAATTGATGAAAAATAGGTCATGGTTAATAAATTTAGGAAAAGTTTTATAGCATATTCAATTTTGTGGTTGTTTAATGGGAGATTATGATAAGTTTTTGGATTTATTGGAAAATGGTTGGGAAGGAAATATTGAATCTGCAGATATTAGTGTAGATATGACTATTTCAACAGCTTTTAATAATAAAAGAATGAATCCTTTCGATGCAATAGCTTCAGATAAATTAAATAGAAAAATAGATGCTAATTTCAAAGTTTATAATGATAAAATTATTATTCAATTAATCAAAAGTAAAAAATGTATAAAAATACCATGGGATAATATAATTAATGTATCTAGAACGGAGTTTAATGCAGAAGTTCTACTTAAATTAAAAAATAGTAGTGAAATAATAATTTCTCCTCCATTTGTTAAAAAAGTCATATTTAAACACTATTTCACAGATTATTTTATCGATTATATTACAGAACAAATTGAAAAATAATTATTTAGCCCAATTGCATATTTCAAAATAAGTATAAATAATATTAATATTTAAAACAATGAAAATAATAAGATAGTTAATTTATATTTAAAATTAATTAATAATTGAAATATTAATATTCTTTATTTAAATAAACTAACATGAATAATAACTGAAATTGATATGTTTTAATTAAATAATAATTAATTTGGAAGTGTAGAATCAATGTAAATTAATTTTGAGGAATTATAAAGTTGAGTTGTGGTAAAAAATCGGAATTTCTAAATCAAAACTTCATTAAAATCCTTGGACTGGTAAATGAAGAAAATTTTGCTATATGAAAAATCTTTTTGCTCAGGACTCGCATATTTCTTATTTTTTTGGAGGTTGAAAAAAGAGCGAAATTTATATAGTAGTTTTATCTTATATGCTATTAGTTGATACTATGTTTTAGTATTTATTAACATTAAACAGTTATTAATATATAATATGGTTTGTATTGTAAAAGATTGTGATTATGGGGTGAATAAATGAATCAAAAATATTTAATAGTATTAATATCTATTTTAGCTATTGGAGGGATTTCTGCTGTAAGCTCAGCATCACCAATTGAATATAGTAAGGTAGTTATTCCTGTTGGAAAGAATTATGTTGATTTAGATAGTTATACATTATCTTATTATAATGGAAAACTAAAAATAAGTGTTGAACAAGGAAGTGGAGTTTCTTATGTTAAAATTCAGACATTAGGTTTTAATAAATTAAAAAATTTTACTGCACAGTTTAATTTATTCGAAACTATTAGGAGCTACCCATTTTAATCCATATGGTGGGGTTTCTCACTATACTTATACAACTAAAAAAATAGACTTTGGAGGCATTGGTCATAATATAAATGTTACAAATTCAAAGAAAATTAGTGGATATTATACGAATTCATCAATAAATGGGTCTTTCAAAAGATATTACTATTCTGCTAAATTAAATAATGTAACTTTGTATTTTGAAAAAGAAGCTGATCTTAAGATTTCTAAGGTTTCTAAAAAAGGAACTAGTTATTTTGTATCTGTTAAAAATAATGGGAATGGGAATGCAAAAGGTAGCTATTTAGGAGTCTATGTTAAAGGTAAAGTTGTTAAAAAGGTACTTGTTCAATCACTTAAACCTGGTCAATCTAAAAATATTAAAGTAGCTTTAAGTTCAAAATATACTAAATCTACAAAAACTTTCAAAGCAGACTACACTAATAAAGTAAAGGAAGTTTATAAAAATAATAATTCTAAAAAGGCTAAATGATATCTTTAATTAGTTTATTATTTTCCCTCTTTTTTTGTTAATATTTATTTATTTTTCTATAATCTATCTATTCTCAGTTTTTTAGCACATATTATTAATATTTAGCTACTGAAATGTGTTTTAAACAAGGAAAATTGCATTAATTTTAGTAGCGGTTTTAAAGTATAGAATTAGTATAATACCAAGATTATATCTGATATATTTAATGGAACTATAATCTTTTTTGAGGCATTTAATATTTAATTTTATTTTTAATATTTTATGTGTTTGTCTCGATGATGATAATATCCATTTTGTCTGGTTTTGTTGAGAGATTTATTGAAAAATTTATTGGTATTTGGCTATTTGAGGTATTATCTATTTTTATTACTTGTTCCCCTATTTTTGTTTCATTTTTATAAAATTCATATCCTAAAGTTATGGATTTATATATGTTAGGTGGAATTGTTATATTTTGTGATACTGTGAGTTCTTTACTTGTTAAATTCCAATATCTGTCTTCCATGTCGAAATTTATTTGTGGAGGTGCAATAAAAGTTGAATATATAAAATAACCTCCTATTAAAATAGCAATTATAATTAATATTCCCACAATTGTTTTATTGTTTATTCCATTCATTTAATCACCTAAAGTTTAATTGTTAATAGTTATATTCATCTTATTATAAACAATTTACTTTTTTTCAATTATTGGGTCTTGCCCAAAAAGATTTTCAATACAGAAAAATTTTCTTCATTTGCCAATCCAATGATTTTAATGAAGTTTTGATTTAGAAATTTGACTTTTGACAAAGACTCATTAGGTATTAATATAATTATTTTCTATTTTTTAAGTTTTTTACTTGTTTATTGAATTTCAGCTAATTAATTTTTTCCAGCAACTAACATTTTAATAGTGTCCAATTTATATGTAAAAATATTTATAATTTTAATAATAAACATAATTATATAATTATTATGTAGTTTTTTAAAGTTATTAGGGCATTTTTATTAACATGATTGTGTAGTGTTTATATGATGATTTTGGGGGATTTTGATGTTATATGGTAGTGAAGAGCTTTCAGAAATTTTAAAAAACATGGCTATTGTTTTGGGTGCTTTTTATGTGGGGATTGCAACAAATGAAACATTAAAAAATGGACCACCTTCCACAAATTTGAATTTTGCATTAGATGGGGGTAAATCCGCAATCGTTTTTGCAGTTCCATTGAATGAAGATTTAATAGATTCGTTTTTAGCTAAAGAAGATTTTTCATTAAATGAAAATAAAATTCGCACTACTACATTTGCTGCAGGAATATCCCTTGAAATAACTGGTTTTTTAGGACAAATGGGGTATGATGCGGTTCCAATAGCTCCTAACTTTGTTTATAGGAAAGATACTCCTAATGGAATAAGGGATAGAAAGCCAATTATTTCTCACAAATATTTAGCTGCAGTGTCAGGAGTTGGATTTTTGGGTCATTCTGGGCAAATATTAACAAAAAATCATGGTGCTGCTATTGTTCTTGGTTCTGTAGTAACTGATGCTGAATTAATAGCAACTGATCCTGTAGAAAAAGATGAAAAATATTGTGATGAGTGTAAACTTTGTAAAGCAGCATGTATTCCAAATTATATATCTGATGAAAAAGTTAAATTAAATATTGGGGATAATGAATTTGAATATCAGTCTCCTCAAAGCCATTGGAGGTGTATTCTTGTTTGTGGGGGAGCTACTGGCTTAGATTCTTCTGGAAAGTATTCGACTTGGTCACCAGGTAGGTTTAAGATCCCTGAAGATGATGATGGCTTCGAAGAACTTAGAGAAAAAGCTATGCCTGCCTATGTTAAAAGACCAAAATTAGATCCAGTATTTTACCATCCAGGGGTTCCAGAACACAAAATGCAATATACTTGTAGCACATGCCAATTTATTTGTAGCCCTGATAAAAAAACAAGAAATCATAGATACCAGTTGTTTAGAAATGGTGGGGTGATGGTTGAGGATGAAGAAGGGAATAGGAGTGCTGTTTCTCCAGATGAAGCAGATAAAATACTTGAAAAAATTTCAAAGGATAAAAAAATTCTTTATTCAGACTAATTTGAATAATTATTCTAAAGTTCTATATAATTTTTCAAATTTTTATTTATTATTTTACATTTTTTTTCAACTACTTATTCTCATATTCTTACTACTTTTAAATTAAAAAAATGAAATTAAAATATCACTATTCACATAAAACAAGTACTGATTCAGAGAGATTCGAACCATTGTTTTGATATGTATATGGTAATTGAACTTAGATATTCAATGATCCTCGAAAGCCACGGCTACTGTAGTAGGATTCTGCACTATTATGGTATACAAAGGTGGTGTCATACCTGTAATCGCAAAAAATAGCACCGCCGAGTTTTCTAATTTTAGAAGGTGTTTTAATCCAGCTTGATGTTTTTGTATCGAAATTTCCAAGTTGTTGTAGTTCACGATATTGTTCTTCAGTTAAAAGTTCAATACCTATTTTAGTAGCCATTTCTACTGCATTATTAAGGGGTTTATTCTTTTTTCTTGATTCCATTGCTTTTTCGTCATAGCAAGTATTTCTACGACCTTCAGGACTTTCTTGTGAACAGTCATAGAACATATATGTGTTTGTTTTTTTATCATAGCTTACAACATCGGGTTCTCCACCTGTTTTTTCCATTTTATTTAGGATTGATAATTTTTTAGTATCTATTTTTAATTTGGTTTCTACGGTATCCCACTCTAAAGTTTCATGTCTGGTCATGTTTTTTTCAAAACGATCTTTTAATATGCTAATCAATTTTTCATGTTCCATAATTATAACTCCTTTTTCTTTGTTATGTATAATGTTTTTTAAGGATTTATTCTATTTTTTAAGTTTTCTATTTGTTTATTGAATGTGGTTTGGTTTTCTTCTTTAGTTTTTGTTAGATCTTTTTGATTATATTTTTCACATGGTAAGTCCTTGCATTCTCCACAATCTTTATATTTTTTTTCATTAATACAGCATTGGTAGATATCACAAATGTCTTTATTTAAGTATTTTGTCCAAAAAGCTTTGCCTTGGATAGAGGGACAACCTAAACAGCTTTTGGGATACCATTCACAATCAGAACATACAACACCACAACAACTTTCAACTTTTTTCATTAATTTATTATTTTATTTTATATACTATTAAAAGTTTACCTAAAAACTTGAAAAAAACATAAACATACAAGCGGATTCTGAGGTTTGAACATTTGATCTTAATATTAGTATTTATAATGATTTTTAAATTTAATTTTAAGCTTTTTTATCTAATTTTTGAAGAGGAGGTATTGTTTTGTAGAAATATATTGCTAGAAAAACTTAAATAATAATTTTTAAATTGTATGTTTACATAATAAATAGGTAATTATAAATCTTATTAACCAAATAAATGTATATGAATATTTGTATATTATATAAAATTATATAAAAAAAGGTGTTTTTATGAAAATTAGTGCAAGAAATGTTATCAAAGGGAAAGTAGAAGATGTTGAAAAAGGTGCTGTTATGGCAAATATAAAAGTAAGTATTGATGATCCATGTAAAATGACTTCAGTAATTACAAAAGAGTCAGCAGAAGAACTTAATCTTAAAGAAGGAGATGAAATATATTTAATAATAAAATCTACTGAAATAATGGTAGGTAAAGACTAATTAATAAATAAAATCCTCACTAAAAATAAAAAAGGTAGTTTATTAAAGAACTTACCCAAGATTTAAAATTATTAAATTCAATATTTTTTTTTATTTATATTTTTTATAATTCTATAACAAATTAATTTTTAATATATTCTAATAAAATTATTTATTTTTCAATAAATGTTATCTTTTTATTGCTTATTCCATGAATATTAATTAGTTTAATTGAAAATATTAAATAAAAGGAGGATGTTTCCTTCAAAATTGTAAAACAAATGGATTTAAGAACTAATGAAGTTAGTAATCTATTAAAAGGATTAAAAGAAAAAGATTTAGTAGTTTGCATAAATTAAGCCAAAGTAGGTATGTTTTATAAAATAACTGATAAAGGAAAAGAAATAATTGAAAATTTATAATGTTTGATAATAATTTATTTTAGTAAATTAATTATTAATAAGGTGGGAATATGATTAAACCATTTATATTTTTAAAAGGAAACTGCGAAGAAGCACTAAACACTTATGAAAAAGCTTTTAATGGGAAAATAACTAATTTAACTAGATATGGTGACTTAAGAGATAATTCTCCAGTTCCAGTAACAACTGATAATGAGAATAAAATCTTAGTTGCAGAATTAACTATTGGTGAAGATAGCATACTATTTTCTGATAATCTAGAATTAAATTCAGTTGGCGGTAATATAGCTTTGACAGTTAATCTTAAAAGTGTTGAAGAAGCAAAAAAAGCATGGAATATCCTTAAAGAAAATGGGAATATCCAAATGGATTTAGCAAAATCACAATTTGCAGAATTAGATGGTTGGCTAGTAGACCAATATAAAACATCTTGGAATATAACAGTAATGGATAAAACCCCTTAATAATTGGAACCTATTGAATAATAATTATTTAACATAATTATAATAAAGCACAACTACGCACTTCAAATATAGTATGGATAATATTATATTATTGAAAGTTATATTTAAAAGTAAATAACCATTGAAATTTTGTGTCTAGATAATTTAAACGGATTTAATGATTATTAAATAATAATAGATATCGGTAAACTAGATAATAATTAATTGGGGATTGTAAGATTTAGTTGAATTTGGTAGTTGGGCGTATTGAATTGTGGGAAATATTATGGGTTTATAATTTAAAAGAATATTCTATTATTGTAATTTGGAAAAGGAATTTTATATCATAATTTAAAAATTTATAAATAATATAAAAAAGGGGCAATATTAATGATAACTAGAATTTTTCATCCAATTGGACAAGGAGCTTTTTATACTGAGCGATTTGGAAAAATTAATATAGTATATGATTGCGGCACTACAAAATGTAGGACAATAGGCGAAAAAGTGGTGAAACAGAGTTTTAAGTCTACAGATGAGATAGATATACTATTTATTTCTCATTTTCATGCAGATCATATTAGTAACATAAAAACACTGAAAAAACATTGCAAGTTAATTAAAAATGTTGTTTTACCTGTATTAAGTGATATTGAGAAAATATTGATAATAAGTATTTATAAGGCTTTGGGTTTAGAAGAAGAAGCTTATTTAATAGAAAATATAGATTCATATTTTGGTGATAAAACAAAAATTATTTATGTTAAAGAAGATGGGGATAAAAAAGAAGAAAATATTGGTAATGAACCTATAGATATTGAAAGGATAGAAAATAATGAAGAAATAGAAAGTGGAACTGTACTAGAATTATCATCTATTAAAATTTTAAACTGGTGTTTTGTACCATATAATCCTAAAGATATTGAAAGAAAGATGAAATTGAAAGATGAATTCAAAGATAATGACGATATAACTATAGAAAATGTCACTCAAAAAGATTCAGGAAGCTATGTGGCAGATAAAGTGGATGAAATAAAAAAGATATATAAAAAAGTATATAAATATGATACAGAAATTAATAAAAGTTCAATGCTAGTGTATTCTGGGCCATTGAAAAAAAACAAGGATTTTTCATTATTGCATGTTTATAAATGTTCTATCTTCCACTATTATGGGCCTAACAATAGGCTTAAGGATTCTTATAGGGTAGGATGCATTTATACTGGTGATACAAATTTTAATAAAATTGATAATATTAGGAAGATATATAAAAAATATTGGTGTTGTGTAGGCACAATCCAAATTCCTCATCATGGTTCAATAGAAAATTTTAATGAAAATTTCTTTGATGATGAATTTTATTTTTGCCCTATTTCTTTCGGAAAAAATAATAGTCATGGTCATCCTTCTACATTCGTGATTGGTTCTATTATTCGTAATAATGCAGTTCCCGTTTTTGTAAATGAATCATTAAATTCTATATTCGTACAAATTATCGAGAAAGGATGAATATTCCAAATATTCACTTTGATGTATTCATGGGCTTAGTAATATGAAGTTGATATTCTTTTATTAAATATTTTAGTATGTAGTACAATCACGATTTTTTTAAAGCACAACTACACACTTCAAATATAGTATAAATAATATTAATATTTATTGAAAATATAGCTAAGTATTTAAAAGTAATTAACCATTGAAATATTTGATTTAACTAATTTAAATGGATTTGGGTGTATTTTAAATAAAATAGATATTAATAAAGTAGTTAATAATTAATTGTGGATTTTAGGATTAGTTGAGTTTGATAGCTGTGAAGTAGTTAGTTATTGGTGATTAAATTCTAAAAAAAGGCAAGGTAGACTTTATACAGCTATGGATAACGGAAAAGAAGTTTTAAAATATATAGGGTAATTATTGTTAACTAATGGTGATGAAAAATGGCGAGATTAGGTCTAAAGTTTATTGTAGCAATTTCTATTCTAATATTTGGATTTTTCGCATGGGTATATTTTCACCTTTTTTTATATGATTTAGTGGGGCCTGTTCTTGCTTTAATAAGTATTCCAATTTGCATTGCTTTATACATTTTTATTATTAAAATTATATTTAAATCAATTAGCCCTAAAGACGCTGATAATAATTATATTAATATAAATCAAAATTCTAAAAAGAAATTTTCTTGGAAGAGTTTTTATAAATTGAAAACAGGTGGATATTTTACTTTAATATTTATTATATTAATAACTATAATTATTGTTACTATGGATCTTTCTGTAAAATATACTAATGATTTAACTCAAAAATGGATATCTTTATTCTTTATTTTTGAAATGATGATTTTATTTGTAGTTGTAGCGGGTTTTAAAGGATGGTATGAGGATAATCAATATGCTAAAAGTATTGAAAAAAAGAAAAAAGAGTTTGGAGAAGATTATCTAGATGAAACAGTTCGAAGATTTAAAGAAAAATATCCCGATAATAAAGATTTAAACGTAATTCCACAGGATATAAGATCTTATGCTATTTCTAGGTCTTTTCGCAAAGTTGAAAAAGAAGTCCTAAAAGAAAGAAAACAAAATAAATATAAATAATATTAATATTCGTTGAAAAATGATATAGTTAAGTATTTAAAAGTAATTAACCATTGAAATATTTAGTGTAGATAATTTAAATAGGTTTAAGGTTTATTAAAATAGAACACTTCTGTCAATTTAAGGATTTTTTAAAGTAAATTTTTATAAAAATTCAAAAAATTATTTAGAATCTTTATAAGTAATTTATTAAATTTATTTAAGATTTAGTATTTAATTGCTTAAGTTGACAGCGTTGAAAATAGAATAGATGTTGTTAAATTAGATAATAATTAATTGTGGATTGTAGGATTAGTTGGGCTTGTAGTAGTTGAGGCATGTATAATATTAATAATATTAGTGGAAATATTTCTATTTTTAGTTCAAGAACTAATAAAATTCATGAACTAAAAATTATGGAGAAATAATAAAAAAAGAAAAAAATGATTAATGGATTTATTTTTCTACTGGAAACTGTATTTCGGTTAATAATTCATCAGGAGATACTTCCTGAGGACTATTCAAATAAATCTCTTTAGGATAACCATTAGATAAATATTCATTTTCTTGAATATAATTCCAAATACCCATATAAGTTTCACTAAGACTACTATAATCTCCTTTATGAATAACTGAAATAACAGTATGTTCAGGAACTTCCTTAATTTTTACTTCATCATTACCTTTAACATCACCACTAACAGGTATAATCATATCATAAACCATTTCTTCAGGATCAACCATACTAGGGTCAGTATAATATAAAGAACATGGAGGACCTGCGATATTGATATTGTTTTTATAAGCCCATTCCATTAATTTTCCCATTACCATAGGTACTTCTTCAACTTTTCCTATATGCTTAATGTATGAAATCTTTTCACTTTCTACAATTTTCTTTTCAAAATTCATAATAAAAAAACCTCCTTATTAATTATACTATAATATTTCTAGTTATAAATAACTTATCCAAGAGCAAGTTGAAAGTAATAAAACTAAAAAAAGTATTAAAGTAATAAACGAATATAGATTCACAATAATTCTATGAATTTTTATTTTTTATTTAATTTATAAACAATAATTATTAAAATAATTAATAATATCATGTTCATGTTCATATTTTCAAAAATAAGGTAGATTCGGAGGGATTTGAACTATTATTTTATTACTTTTTTATATTTTTATAATATTGGAATGATTATGTTTAAATATAATTGTATTAATATATATAATTTATAAGTATGTATTTAATTTTTTTATAAATAATTTTTTAAATGAAAAGGAGGGAGCATAAAATGAAAATTAGTAAAATAATATTATTAATTGGTTTAGTTGTTTTTGTATCTTTAATGGCTGTTAATATAGGGTTTGCTGCTAATGATGATTTAGTAATAGTTAAGGCGAATCAAACTATAACTTATGATAAAAAAGTTTCAACTATTGAGGGGAAATATGTTTTTAACAATAAAAAAGAAGATGTGTATCTCAATGTTAAAGTTAAAAAAGATTATCAGAAAAAATATGGGATAAAATCAGTTAAAATTAAATATTATCTCTATAATAAAAATGGGAATTATCAGAAAACTATATATAAATATTATAATGGGAAAAATAAAAAAAGTATTTTAATAAAAATTCCAAAATATAGTGGTACTGATAAGATTGTTATAAATTATAAAACAAATTCTAATTTGAAAAAAGAAGTAGTCAATCTTTTTATGAGGAGTACTTCAAAAACAAGTAGTTATTTGGAATCTAAAAGATCTAAAGCAACTATGGTGCAAAAAGGTTATAATAAAATAAATGGCAAGAAAATCATTAATGGTCCAACATATCAAAAAATTCAAATTCAAACAAACAGTGGAAAATATAAAATGAAATTAATTAAGTTTATTGGATTTAATACTACTTCTAAAAAGGAACAATATATAGATATTGTGCCTGAAAATGTAAATAAATATGTTAAAATTTCATATGAATTTTATAATGATTTGAAATTTAATGGAATTAAAATATACTATTATTAAAATTTTAATTTAATTTATCTTTTTTTTATTCTTTTTTTTTAACCAACTTAATTCTCAACTTTCAAACAACCTAAAAAAACAACATCTTTGAAAAACCTCTTTTTTATTAACTAAGGTTTATTTTTACTTAATATCTCATCAAAAATAGTATGTTATTGTCTATTTGATTAAATATTTAGAAAAATAGGGTAGTAGATTTGGAAGGATTTGGAATCTTGATCTTAAGATTGTGATATTTTAATTTGTTTTTTATTTTTTATTAATAATTGTCAAAAAAAAAGATAACATTTATATAGTATAATCATATTATATAATGAACTAATACTATTTTGTTTGAATGAATAATGAAACTATTATAAATATTTCAAATTGTTCAAACCGATAATAAAACATTTGCTAAAATTTTTACATAACGATAAATTATTAAAAGTATACAGCAATTTTTATTATTTTCAATAGTATGATAAATTGTAAAAGGAGGTGAAAATATAAAAAAGAATATAAACTTAAAAGGTGTGAATACTTTCCTGGCTTTCACTTTACTTATGGTTCTATGTGTTTGTTTACTTAGTAGTGCTAGTGCGGCTGTTACTAATGATGGTCAAGGTAATTATTCAGTTAATGAATCAAGTACTGTTAGAGATGGTCTTGATGCTGTGACTGGTACCGGTACTATTTACTTAAATGAGAATTATTATAATGGTACTAATAATGTGAATAATACTGTTTCTGGTGCTAAGAATATTACTATAATTGGTAATGGTTCTAATGGTTATACTACGATTGATGGTAATAAGCATTCTTGGATATTTACTATTTCCACTAATAATAATTTAACTTTAATCAATGTTCTTATTATTAATAGTACTAATGAGGGTTATGGTGGTGCTGTTACAGCTTATGGTTCTTTAACAGCTATTAATTGTAATTTTACTAATAATTCTGCAGATTATGGTGGTGCTATCTCTAATACTGGTAATGGTAATCATTTAACTATTATTAATTGTAATTTTAATAATAATTCTGCTATTGTGGATGGTGGTGCTATTTATGATAACTCTGTTAATTCTATTGTGAATATTACTACCTGTAATTTTATTAGTAATAATGCTATTAATGGTAGTGCTATTCGTAATGGAGGTAATAATAGTAATTTAACTGTTAGTAACTCTAACTTTACTAATAATAATGCTACTAATTCTGGTGGTGCTATCCTTAATGGTCTTAGCAATTCTAGTATGAATATTACTAATTGTAGATTCAATAATAATAATGCTACTTATGGTGGTGCTATTTATAATATTGGGGATAAAGGTAATTTAACTGTTACTGGTTGTAATTTTACAGATAATAATGCTAGTGATACAGGTGGTGCTATCTTTGATGAGTCATCTAATTCTAATTTGAATATTACTGGTTGTAGTTTTACTAATAATCGAGCTCCATATAATACTGGTGGTGCTATTCGTAATGGTGGTAGTAATAGTAATATAACTGTTACTGGTTGTAATTTTACTAATAATTCTGCTAGTGGTGGTGGTGCTATTTATGGAGAATCTAGTAATTCTATTGTGAATATTACTGGTTGTAATTTTACTAATAATTCTGCTGTTGGTACTACTAGTACTGGTGGTGCTATTCGTAATTCTGCTAATATGGCTAATTTAACTGTTATTGATTGTAGTTTTGTGAATAATTCTGCTAGTGTTAGTGGTGGAGCAATATTCGATAGTTCTATTAATTCTCGTGTAAATATTACTATTTCTAATTTTACTAATAATAGTGCTACTTCTTATGGTGGTGCTATTCGTAATATTGGTAATATTGGTAATAATAGTAATTTATATGTTAGTTTGTGTAATTTTACTAATAATTCTGCTAATTATGGTGGGGCTGTTGCTAATGATGGTAGTGCTAATAACTTAACTCTTAGTGATAGTATGTTTGTGAATAATTCTGCTACTTCTAGTGGTGGTGCTATCTATGATGTTTCTATTAATTCTAGGATGAATATTAGTTCTTCTAATTTTACTAATAATAGTGCTATTAATAATATAGGTGGTGCTATTGCGAATAATGGTAATAATAGTAATTTAACAGTAACTAGTTGTAATTTTACTAATAATTCTGCTAATTCTACTAATACTCTTTTTGGTGGTGGTGCTATTTGTGATAATTCTACTAATTCTATTGTGAATATTACGCTCTCCAACTTTGTGAATAATTCTGCTGCTATTAGTGGTGGTGCTATTTATAATAATGGTAATAATAGTAATTTGACTGTCGCAAATTGTAATTTCACAACTAATTATGCATTTAAAGGGGTTAATGGTCGTGGTGGTGCTATCTATGATGGATCTACTAATTCTATTGTGAATATTACGCTCTCCAACTTTGTGAATAATTCTGCTGCTATTAGTGGTGGTGCTATTTATAATAATGGTAATTTTAGTAATCTAACTGTTTCTGTTTCTAATTTTACTGATAATCAGGCTATAGCTACTGCTAATGATACTTTTGTTGCTGGTGGTGGTGCTATCTGTGATAATTCCACAAACTCCATAATAAATATCACTAATTCCAAATTCACTAATAATAGTGCTGATGGATACGGGGGTGCTATTGCTAATAATGGGGTTAATGGTATTTTGTTTGTTAATGGTTCTAACTTTGTTAATAATAGTGCTGCCTTAGATGGTGGTGCTATTTATGATAATTCTACGAACTGTTTAGCTAATGTCTATGGTTCCAACTTTACTAACAATGTTGCAGGTAGATTAGGAGGTTCTATTTATAATTTAGAGCTTATGGATCTAACAAATAATCGTTTTGTTGGTGGTAGTGCTGCTTATGGGGGTACTGTCTTTAATCAGGGAAACATGACTTTAGTAGGTAATATTATGACTGGTTCTTCTGCTATGGTTCTTGGTGCTGAGATTTATAATAATGGTACTATGGGTATTTTAAACATAACCTATATTAATAATGAAACTTGGACTCGTAATGGTACAGTAACTTTGTTTGCTACTGTAACTGACGACATGGGTAATACTGTTACAGGTCAGAATATTTCATTCTATGTAAACACAATTTTTATTAGTAATATTAGTTCTGTTGAAGGTTATGCTTCTGTGGACTTTGATACTACTAATAAATTAGTAATTGGAGTTAATCCTGTTTATGGTGGTTATTATGGTGTTGGTGATTATCAATTTATTGTTCGTAATGGGGCATTGATTGCTTTTGTTGAACCTGATTCTCCAACTCCTCCAATTAATCCTAAACCTAGTCCTATTCCTAGTCCTAAACCTAAACCTAGTCCTATTCCTAGTCCTATTCCTAGTCCTAAACCTAGTTCTAATGGGGCTGTTGCTGCTGTTGGTATGGAATCTACAGGTATTCCTTTTGTTGCTTTAATCTTTGCTATATTCTCTGGTGTTTTTGTTGGATTTAATAGAAAACAAAAAAAGAAGATGAATAAGGATTAGATTACGAAATGCAACAAATTTTTGGAATAACTGGATGGATATTTGTTAAAAACTAAAATCAGAATTAGATTTAAAACCAAGGGTAAAATTAACCAAAATTAAAATTAAATTTTTTTTTATTTTTTATTTTTTATTTATTTTTAAAATTTAAACCTAATTTTTTATTCCATTTCTCTAACTTACTTAATATACTTATTCTTATTTTTTAACTTACTTAATTCTCAACTATCCAACAATTTAAATACTATCCTACTTGAAAACACCTATTTCTCATACATACATTTCTATTATTTTGATAGTGCAGTACAAATGATACTTTATCTTCTGTTACGTTATATCATCTTAGTATTTTAGAAGAGATTATGGAATTTTAATAATTAAAAAATTAATAATATAATGTTTTTTAATTTCTTAAAAATAAGTTTTTATGCCTTAAATTTGTATAAAAAAAGAATATATTACGGACTTGCCGAGATTTGAACTTGGAATCTAACGATTAGGAGTCGTTCGCATTATCCAGACTAGGCCACAAGCCCATAATGAGAAAATAAAGTTTATTTTTAAGTTATTGTTTATAATAAGTTGTTATTTATATTTTATCTAATTTAAATAGATTTAAGATTTATTAAATACAAATAGATGTTTGATGAAGTAGATAATAATTGATTGGGGATTGTAGAATTAGTATGAGTTTGTAGTTTAGGGGAATTAGGTTTGAATAATTGATGAGGATGAATAGTTAATATTATAAGTAAAAACTAGTAGATATTATAATTATGCGTTGGAAAACAATTATTATAACTGATATAAGTATAGGTGATTAAAATGGATACTTTACTAATTAAATTAGGATTATTAACTATTTTTATTGTAGTTATAATGGTTAATAAAAATAGAAGAAAACAGTTTGTAGAACTAATGAAAACGAATCTTTTAGTAAAATATATGATATTGCCGGTGTTAGTATATACGGTACTTGTAATTATATTAATAAGTAGTAATGTAACAATTAATCCTCCTCAATTGTTAATATGGGGATTGTTCGCTGTAATGATTATTGGGGCTATTATTGCTTGTATTATAGATAGAAAAAATAAAAAAATAGAATAATAGAATAATAAATTAATTTATAAAAGATAATTTTAGTTTTATTAGGGGTTGATTAAATATGGACATTTTTGATTATATTAATATGGATCCTGTAGTAGTAATGGGTTTGGCAGGTATTATGGTTATTGTGGGTATTTTAGGACCTATTTTAATAAATAGGTATCTTTTACCTAAACGTCTTAATGATGAAGGAGAATTAGAAGGATTTATTGATACAAATACTAAGGAAGGAGTTAAGTATGTTATAGGCTAGGCAGCACTAGGAACTTTTACATTTATAATTCTAAGCTCAATTCTCTGGTTTTTTATAATTATTGGTATTATTCCTATTATAGGTCTTATATTCTTTACTTATAGGTATTTTACACTATAAATATTAACCTATTTTTATTTTTTAATAATTCTTAATATTCCACACTTCAAATAAAGTATAAATAATATTAAACAATGAAAATAGATAGTTAATGTATATTATAATTTAAAAGTAATTAACCCTTGAAATATTTGATATAGATAATTTAAATTGATTTAAGGTTTATTAAAATAGAATGGATGTTGGTAAAGTAGATAATAATTGATTGAGATTTGTAGTAGTTAGTATGGGTTTTGGTAGTTGAGGAATACGAGAATATTATTAAACGATGAAAACTAATAAGATTGAAAAAACTCATGATTGTTTTTAATTTATTTAATATTTTTTATATAAAATAATCACTAATGGGGGAAATGAAATGGATGAAATAATTTTAAATACAATCATAGATATAACCAAGGTTTTAGGATTAGGTAGTTTAATAGGTGTTTTTTTAGGTTATTATCTTTCTAAAAGAAATATGGGTATTCAAATTAAATATGATAAAAATATTGATAGTTTTGTAGAGTTTTCGGATATAATGGAATTATTAAAAGGAAATGTATCAATTAAACATGATTTTTTTGAAAAAGAAAATGTTAATATTTCTTATCATTCAACCATTAGATATTTCATGTTTATTGAATTTAAAAATTTAAAAGAAAATAACAAAAAATTATTTTATTTCTTAAGTAAAAATATAAAAGAAGATGTAACTAAATATTTAGAAGAATATGAAAAGTTAAATAAAAAATATGATGGGATAATTATGGATTGGGGAATGAAAAATACATTTCCTGAAAATGATATGGAT
>JBOFHT010000091.1:0-3252 GCA_051649785.1 Methanobacteriaceae archaeon | reverse complement strand
AAATGTGTACTTATCGGTTAGTAAACTGAAAATTTAACTAAAATAAAATCTAAGGAAGAAATTAAGGAATTAATTAAAAATAACTCACCTAAAAAAGTAAATGGCAAATAGACAAAGTCACATCCACTATAAGTAAATTTAGATTTGATTTAAAAGTAGGAGATAATGTTGTTTCATATAACACAAAAGAAAGGAAATATTTAATTGGTGAAATTGTTTCAGATTATATTTATGATGATACTTTTTATCCTGAAAACAAGCTTGAATATTATGATGTTAGAAAAATTAAAGGGTTAGGTAAAATAAACAGAGATTACCTTAAAACAAGTACTAAAAATAGTTTAGGGAGTATTTCAACAATTTTCAACATTAATAAAGAAGCTAAAGAAGAAATATTAGGAATTCTTAAAGGAGACCTAATAAAAGTCTAGAAAGAAAGAAAAGAAGAATCTGATACAAAATATGATTTAGAAGCAATAAACGAAGAATTAATATATAATTCATCAGAATTGATTAAAGATAAAATTATTGCTTTGGATGGGAAGAAATGCAAGAACTAATAGTCCAACTAATAACCCATTACTATGATAACTTTGACTCAGAAACCAGAAGTTTGATACCGTTGAGTAAGATTTATTGACCTATTTGAGGATTAATATGTAGGGAATATAGATTTATTTAAAAGAATATTACCCACTTAACATTGATAAGTATTTCTGAATAAATAAAAATGAGATGTGAAAATAAAAAAAATAACATCATAAAATGAGCAAATTAACTTTATGGATAATTCAAATCATTGATTTGACTATTTAAAATATTAATTATATTGATAATTCATATAATCCACTAATGAATATGATAATCCATTAATTTCAGAAGAAATTTCGTTTACCTTCCAGGTGATTATCATTCTAGCTAATTTATAATTATTCTTTTCAATATTGCATATCCCAACAAAACTACCATCAACCCTAAAAATTTCAAATATTCCTTCTTCATTTTCTTTTAGTAAAATAATATCCTCTTTGTTCAAATCTAATTCATTTGAATAAATTAACAGATTATTATTTATATCTTTACTAAATGAGTCAGGTATTATTTTAATAATCTCATCCTCAGAAAACCCACTTTCAACTAACTCATCTATGCTAATGTAGTCAATCCATTCTATTAAATCATTGATATTTTTAATGCTATGGGCAAATTTTGTTGCAATTTTCTTAGATAAATTTTGATCATTGCTAAAAAAAGGAATCATAATAACAACCAACTCGTCAACAACACCATATTTAAACATTTCAGAAAGAAAACCACATATTTTAGGAAGTTTTTTATTATATCCTTTTAAATAGTTTAAAACACTATTAATAATCCAAGGCAAATTATTTTTACAACTGTCAATAAAAAAACGAATATCCTCAATAGAATTAGTATTAGATTCCAACTTAAAATATTCAAAAATGTTTTGATTATCACATCCTCTGAGCCATAGCTCTAATATTTTTTCGTGATTATAAAGGACAGATATATTCTTAGAAGCTTGTCTTAATTTTAGAATGATAGAACTTATCATAACTAAAAAATCTATTTTCTCGAATTCGGAAAATATGCTCCAATTTTCACACTGTTTAAACAAATTTATTAAAAAATCAGCATTATCTTCTAAAAATTCACAATCCTCTGCTTTCAATCCAGATTTATAAATCCTTTTTTGCATATCTGGAGAATATCTCTTATTTAAATAATTTAATCTTGATTTTATGATTATTTTATTATTTTCTATGTTTTTCGAATTTTGTATTATTAAAAGAGAAGTTTTTATAATATTTTCAAGTAACTCATCACTATCTAAATCTAAATCTGACTCTTCTGAAAATGCTAGTAATTGTGCATCAAAATTCTCTAATAAAATTTTATAATCTTTAAAATCTTCATCAGAAAGATTTTTTAATATATCTTCAAATAAATTATAATAAACTTCATCGGAACTATATTTAATATTTTTTCCTAAATTTTTTGAAAATTTATTTAAAACATGCTTAAGTGAGCTCTCAATTCTAAATCTAGATTCCACTAATGATTCATATTCTTTTTTTAATTTTTTAATTTCATTATAATCTTTATTTATATTATCTAATAAAAATAAAACATTACCTTCATTTTCCTTACCTGCCCTACCAGCTCTACCACAAATATTCCAAAAAGTAGGGGAATCTAATTTTTTATTCCGATTTAAGTTTATTCCTTTAACTAAAACATTTTTTACTGGAAAATTGACACCCTGCGCAACAGTAGTAGTGCCAATTAAAAGATTTATTGCACCATTTCTGAAGGCATTTTCTATTTCTGATTTTACAACATTTGGTAAGTCGGCATGATGAATTAAAAACCCATTATCTAAATATGTTAATAAATCACATTCCCCCATTTCATCAGTTATAATTTTTTTTAGCTGTGTGATGTACTCCTTATTTTTGATTTTCTCTAAAGAATCATTGCTAATAAATTTATAAGGGTAAAATAGATTAATAATATCTATTATCACATTAGCTAAGCTTTTTACTTCGCTTTTTTTAGGAGCATATACAAATGTAGGATTTTCACTAGCAAAAACCAATGCAGAAATACCTAATGGCTCATTAATTTTATGGGGAATTTTTACTCTCCTCCCACCTTTATTGGGAACATTTTTTACATCAATTCTTTCCAAAAAAGGAATTATTTTATTTTTTCTAAATTTTATACCATTTTTATAGTTATATTCAATTTTAGACCCATTATTATCCCATATAAGATTTCCAATCATCAGTCTAGACGGTTTCCATTCCGATTTAATAAAATTATTATCATTGCCTGAAATCCATTTAGCAAACTCGCTTATATTTGGTAAAACTGCAGAAATAAACATAAAACGAGATTTATTAAAATTTTTTTTTAATCTTTGAATAAATAGTTCAAAATTTAAGCCCCTTTCATCCCCTCCTCCAATAATATGTCCTTCATCAATTATAATCAAAGATATTTCTTCTTTTATTTGAGGATCACATCTTAAAATTGCATCAAATTTTTCAGGAGTTAAAATAATAATATTCGTATTTTGAATTAAAAATTTTTCTGAAGGACTAACTTCTAGCCTACCATAAAATTCTGAGATATTCAATCCTAAATGCTTTAAATTTTTTTTAAGTGTGATTTCAATTTCAGTAGCTAATGATCTGAATGGGGCAATATAAACTACTTTTAAATCAT
>JBOFHT010000090.1:0-3606 GCA_051649785.1 Methanobacteriaceae archaeon | reverse complement strand
CTTTATTTAAAAAATATGAAATCATTTATAAGCAATTTACTAGTATTATGTTGGGGTTAAATTTTATTTTAACATTTATTATATTTTCAATTATTTTAGTTCCCCAATTAAAATCTATTTTCATACTGTTTATGAGATTATAATCTCTAAAATTTGTTCAATTTTCAGTGTGTGTGTTTTTAGAAAATTATATAAGTTAGTTTAACCAATATATTAATTAACTAATATTAATTGAAAATAAATAATATAAGGTGATTTAATGTTTAGAAAAGGAAGTTTAGGACCAATTAAAGAAAAAACAAAATCAATACCCCTAATAAGGTCTTCTGATTCAAAAGCTTTTGAGAAAAAGCACAAAGAAGTTAGAAAAGCAGGGTCTATTAAATACTTTTAAATTTAGGTTGTTATTTATTTTTAGAGTATAAATTTACAATTTTAATTATATATTTATTTTTCTAAAATTTCAAATAGGTTTCCATATTACTAATCTTTAATTATTTGTTTGTTTTAATTTTAATTCTTAATATAATTCTAGTTTCGAAACAATCAAGAAGATATAAAATACACACACATAAAATACCCCTAATTTTAATTCTTTAAGAATTCCTCTTTATTTATAGGTATATCATGAATTTTAGCAGTTTTATCTAATATTTCTAGTTCTAATTTAAACCCTAGTATTAAAATACATATAAGTCATGTTAAAGTTAAAAAATCATTCTACAGTAACACATTTAGCTAAATTCTTAGGTTTATCAGGATCAAGTCCTCTTTCAACACTAATATAGTAAGATAATAATTGTAATGGAATAACATATAAAATAGGAGCTAATAAATCAGTTATCGAATTATCTAAACAAAATAAATCATTTGTCTCATTTTTCAAAAATTCATCATCACAAGATCCAATAGCTATTACATCGGCACCACGAGCTTTAACTTCTTCTAAATTACTTAAAGTTTTATCATGACTATCCCCTGGTGGAGCTACAACAACAACTGGAAGATTATCTTCAATTAAAGCTAAAGGACCATGTTTTAATTCACCGGAAGCATAACCCTCTGCATGGATATAAGTAATTTCTTTTAATTTTAAAGCACCTTCCAAAGCAGTAGGATAAGCTAAACCTCTTCCTAAAAAGAAGAAATCACGAGCACCTTTATATTTTTTACCAATATCAAGGATTTCATCACTTTTAGATAAAATATCATCAATTAAATCAGGTGTTCTTTCTAATTCATTAAAAATAAGTTTGTAATCAGAATTACCAGCATTTTTAGCTAAAAATCCAGCTATTAAATAGATAGAAGCTAATTGAGCAATATATGTTTTTGTGGCCGCAACACCAATTTCAGGACCAGCACGTGTGTAAATAACATTATCTGCTTCTCTTGTAGCAGTACTTCCTAAAACATTAACAATTACTAAAGTTTTAGCTACTTTTTTAGCTATTTTTAATGCTTTTAATGTGTCAGCAGTTTCACCAGATTGGCTAATAAAAATACAAAGAGTTTTATCATCAAGAGCATTAGCAGAATATTTAAATTCAGAAGCTAAAATAACATCAACAGGAATTCCTGCAAAGCCTTCAATTAAATATTTGCCAGTAAGCGAAGCATGGAAAGAAGTTCCACAAGCTACAAAGCAAATTCTATTAATTTCACCTAAATTAGCTATTATCTTTTCAATTTCATTTTTTTCAGTTAAAGTATTTCTAACAGCATCAGCTTGTTCATTAATCTCTTTTATCATGAAGTAATCATAACCAGCCTTCTCAGCCATGTCTTCAGTCCAATCAATAACATGAACCTCTTTATCAACAATATTACCACTAGAATCTTTTACTGTAACTCCAGTATCATCTAAAACAAGTAATTCATTATCTTCGATGTAAATGATATTTTTAGTGTATTTTAAAATAGCTGGAACATCTGAGGCTAAAAAATAGTCACCATCTCCAATTCCAACAATTAAAGGACTTTCACGCCTTGCAGAAATAATTTGACCAGGATTATCAACACTAATAGCTCCAATTGCATAAGAACCATGAACAATATCTATAACTTTATTCATAGATTCTTCAAGATTTAAACCAGTCTTTGTAAATTTTTCAAGAAGATGAGCAATCACTTCTGTGTCAGTATTAGACTTAAAAACATGCCCTTCGCTTTCAAGACCCTCTTTAATTTCATTATAATTTTCTATAATCCCATTATGAACAATAGCTATTTTATTATCACAATCTGTGTGAGGGTGAGAGTTTATTTTACTAGGAACTCCATGAGTAGCCCATCTAACATGAGCTATTCCAATATTTCCTTGCATATCAGCTAAATCTAGTTTAGCATCAACTTCAGCAATTTTACCTATATCTTTTTTAATATTGATACTATATTCCCCATTAGTACCATTACTTAGAGTAGCTAGACCCACAGAATCATATCCACGATATTCTAACTTACTTATAGATTCTAAAAGAATAGGAGCTGCTTTATCATTTTTAAGTAAACATCCAACAATTCCACACATAATAATCCACTCATTAGTATATTTAATAAAATTAATAAAATTTAACAAAGTAGTATAAGAATTAACTTTAATAATTTTTAATTAATATTAATACAAAGTTAATATAACTATAAATTTAATAATATATACAATTT
This sequence comes from Methanobacteriaceae archaeon, assembly GCA_051649785.1. Lineage (GTDB taxonomy): Archaea > Methanobacteriota > Methanobacteria > Methanobacteriales > Methanobacteriaceae > JBOFHT01. Next base: position 942 of record JBOFHT010000090.1, on the reverse strand, counting down.
GAAGAATTAAATATATAAAGTTAACCCAAAGCTTTTAGAAAAAACCCCTAAAAAATTAATCAAAAAATACAATTTTAAAGAGTCATAAATCTCATAAAAAATATAAATAATACCCATAATACCAAATATTTATAAATTATGTGAAACAATTAATATTAATAAGAAAATTATTAAAAAGGAGATAAAAAATATGGCTAAAAAAATAGCCCCAACACCAATACTTGACGGCAAAGATGCAGAAGAATTTTTAAAAGAAATGAAAAGACCTAATACAAAAGAAGAAACTGAACATTGGCAAAAACTTGAAAAAGGTAGAAAAGTATACTTTTTATAAAAATAAAGGATTAAATATACGATTAAATTCTTTCAATTAATTCTTTTTTCTTTAAATCTTTGTAAAGAGCTATTGTTCTTGTTTTTTCTCTTTGGATCATCTTATCTATTTTTACAACATTTTTGAGTTCATTTTCAAATGGAGAAAACATATTTTTTAATACATAGAATTTAAATGCATAAGCATAAGCATCTACTGTAATAAATCGAATGCCAAGTTTTTCAGAATAAAAATTTATGTTCATAATTATTTGCTTTAAAATATCATTCCCTAACCCTAATTTTTGATATTTTTTATCAATAGCCAATCTACCTATTTTTACAGCAGGATATGTTTTATAATGTCCTATTTCACTTAAATCTTCAATTTCACTACCTAAATTTTTAAATAGTATATTATCCGCTAATATTGAAAAGTAAGCTAGAATCTTATTCTGGTATATGACAGCATAAGTTACATTTAGCTTTGCACTTTGTTGAATTAATGCATCATTTTGTATAAAATCATTTAAGTCCTCAAATCCACAATCAAATTGTGAAAAATCATAGCTAAAACTTAATTTTGTAATTTCATAATTATTTATGATATTATCTCTTTTAAATTTCATA